>NZ_JANZKV010000143.1 GCF_025060895.1 Stieleria sedimenti
CGAGTAATCGTAATACTCTGCCTAACTAACACCATTCCACCCGAATGGTCCCTAGAAGTCAAGTAAAAAAATTGGTTCGGCCTGTGGTTTCAACGACCAGTCTAAACCGGGGTCATCCGTATTGTACGGGTCAACCGGACACGCTAAAATCTATATGTTGCGGTGCACTTCTACCTTGCGGCGATCGCGACCTCGTGACTCAATCGTCGGGGCAGCGATTGAGATGAGACCGACGAGCTGACGACTGATTGTGGCGGGGTTGTCTCACCACCGATTCTCAACGTTTTGATGACATCACCATGTCCAGCGGCGACTTTCCATTGCGTCATGCCCTTCGTTGGCTCTCCATGGCTGTGTGCAGCATCGCTCTGTTTCACGCACCTGTCGGAGCCCAGATTAACCTGAGCATCGACATCGAAAAGCCACCGTTTGAATACTCTCAAACGGCCGCCGACAACCGGGTCAGCCGGCTGGTCGACAAGTTGAATGCCAAAACGATTCAGCTGGAATACTCACGCGAAACCGGCTATCTGCGGTCCCTACTGCGGGCACTTGAGATCCCCGAATCTTCGCAAACACTGGTGTTCTCCAAGACAAGCATGCAGGTGCGTTACATCTCACGCCGTAACCCGCGCGCGATTTATTTCAACGATGACACCTACGTGGGATGGGTCCGGGGCAGCTCCTTGATGGAGATCTCAACGGCGGATCCGAAACTGGGCACCGCGTTCTACACCGTTGACATGATGCCATGGCGTGCCAAGGTCGAGCAGGCCTACTATGACTGCCTGGCTTGTCATGCCACATCGATGACACAGGGCGTCCCTGGGCACACGGTTCGCAGCGTCTATCCGGAAGTCGACGGCAGCGTGGCTTCGCAGCGTGAGTCCTTCATCACCGACCACTCTAGCCCATTTTCGCAGCGGTGGGGTGGATGGTATGTGACCGGGAGACACGGCGAGATGCGTCACATGGGCAACACGTTTCTTCGCGGGGGTCAATTGGACACTCGCGAAAACGGAAATCGGCTGAGCCTGTGGGATGATTTTGAGACGCACGACTACCTTTCTCCGTACAGCGACATCGTTGCGTTGATGGTGTTGGAACACCAGACGCAAATGCACAACGCGATCACGCAAGCGGATTTTTCGCTGCGTCAGCTCTTGCACAACGGTGAGGGAACCGCCGAACGTAGCGATGAGGCGGCCGAATGGAATGCCCAGCTTCGCTTGATCGCCAAGCCGGTCGTCGATTATGCGTTGTTTTGTAACGAGGCACCGCTCACCGACACGGTGAATGGTTCGGTCATTTTTGCAGAGGAATTCAGCAAACGCGGGCCGGTGGACAGTCGTGGCCGATCGCTCCGCGACTTTGATCTGAAGACCCGGATGTTCAAGTACCCCTGCAGCTACTTGATCTATACACCGGCTTTCGATTCCTTGCAGAAGCCTCTCAAGGACGAAGTCATTCGTCAGTTGGTGGCGGTCTTGGAGGGCGAGAATCAAGACGACACGTACCGTCACCTGGATGCCGAGACCCGGGCTGACACGCTGGCGATTTTGCGTGAAACGAAGCCCGATCTGTTTCGCTGAAGCACTGTCGAGCCGCCGGAAGATCAATCTTCAGCCGAATTGTTTCGGCCAAGCTGGCAGTCGCCGAAGTTCAGGTTTCCACCGCTGATGACCACGGCAGTGGATCGACCGGCGAAACGCTCGGCGTTGTCGACCAGTCCGGCAAACGCGACCGCGCCAGACGGTTCGGCGACCAGGCGGGCGTCTTCGGCGATCGTGCGCATCGCCGACAAGATGGATGCCTCCGAGACGAGGAACAGATCGTCGACCAAGTTCTCAATGATCGGATAGGTGTGGTCACCGATTTGGGTACGCAGACCGTCGGCGACGGTGTCATAGCGCGTCGGCGGTTGTGGCGATCCGGCCTTCAAACTTCGAGCGGTGTCATCGGCAAGGGCGGGTTCGACGGCATACACTTTCACCTCCGGCCGAATCGTTTTGACGGCGACAAGAATTCCCGCCAACAGGCCTCCGCCGCCCACGGGTACGAGGATGGCATCGAGCCCGCTGATCTGCTCAAGCAACTCCAATCCGACCGTCCCTTGGCCCGCCATCACCGCCGGCGTTTCGAAGGGATGCACCAGGATCGCACCCGTCCGCTGTTGCAGCTCGGCGGCAGCCCGCTCACGCTGCTGCGTCGACGGGCCACAAAAGACCGGCGCGACGCCGTAGGATTCGACCGCCGCGATTTTCTTCGGCGACGCGTCCTCGGGCATCACGATGAATGCCGGAATGCCTCGCAAACCGGCCGCACGGGCAATCGCCGCGGCATGGTTCCCGGAAGAATGCGTCACGACGCCACGCCGGGCATCCTCATCGCTCAGACTCATCACCGCGTTGACGGCGCCGCGTGCTTTGAACGCGCCGACATGCTGCAGGTTTTCCGCCTTGAAGGACACGCCGCAGCCGAGCCGCTTGGAGATCACTTCGCAATTGACCACGGGCGTGCGGACGACGTAGTCGGCGATCCGTTGCTGGGCCGTCCGAATGTCGCCGAGGGTGATCACGGGATTTCCGGTGGGAGATGACATGCGCGGTCCTCTTCCTATTCAGGCGATCTTGTCTACCTTCGATCGGTACACCAATCGATGACAGGCCGGAAGCCGATTCCACTTGGGTGAAAGGCTGCCGGCATAGCCGATGTTACTTTTGGATCGGCAATTTGTAGGACAGCTCTTTTCCGTCGCGCAACACCGTAACGTCGACTTGATCACCGGGCTGCTTTGACGTGACCACGTACGTCAACAGGTCTTGTTCGCTGGACAGGTCGGTTCGCCCGTCGAACGACGTGATCACATCACCCTCGCGAACTCCGATTCGCTTGGCGGTTCCGTGGGGCCCGTATTTCCCGACTCGTTTGACGTGCAACGCCATGGATTCGTTTCCATCGCTGACGGGTGCGGCATCGGAATGGGTCGACGGTTCCAAAACCATTCCACCGGCAGCGATCCGGCGCAGCCCCCAGGTCGTCACCCGCCAGGACAAGTCACTGGCGCGGCGCCAGTCCTTGGGGAATCGCAACTGCGCGTCAACCGCTGAACCGTCGCGTATGATCTCAACCGGCACCGCGCCACCGTCGGGATCGACGTTGTGCAACACCCATTGGATGTCGGCGATCGAGAGCATCGGTTGGCCGTCGAGCGTTGCGATCACGTCGCCGCTGCGAAGCCCTGCTTGAGCGGTGACCGAATCGTCCTCGACTTCCTTGATCGTCGCCATTTCATTGGGATCCATGATCAGTCCGACGGTCTTGGGATGCGGGTACGGCCACAGCACCTTGTCGGGAATCGGTTTCCTGTCGTGCCAATAATACTCGCGTTGGGCATCGCCGATCTGGTGGCAGTGAATGCAGCTCTTCACAACGTCGCCATCGTAGTTCAGGCTGTCGGTAAACTTGTCTTTCAGCGACGGGTAACGTTCCGGCGACGACACTTCCATCGGCCGGCCGCGTTTGCCTGCCAACGCATCTTTGACCTGGGCGTGATCGGCGTGCAGGTCCAGCGCGCCTTGAAGTGCTTTGGCGAGCCCTTTCAACGAGACGTCGCCCATCCATTCGGTGCGGTGCGAACGCGTGCCGAACCGTCCATAGATCGTTTTGTCGGCGGCGAGAAAGAAGACGGCGAAGGATTGATCGGTGTCGTACTGGAACAAGTCCAAATCCAATCCGTTGGTTGCGACCTGACGCACACAGACGAATTGTTCCAATAGCGGACGGATCACCGGATCGGTATCGACCAGCTCGTCATCCAGTTTGACGCACTCGTGACACGGCAAACAACGCAACACGACAACGATCGGCTTGCCCGTCCTTTTGGCTTCCTCGAATGCCCCCGGAATGTCGTTGTACATCCAGAACCCCTCTCGTTCGACCTTCTCTTTGTCGCTGCGAACGATTTCGTCGCGGGTCTGGGCGGTCAACGCGGATGCGAGGGTAAACAACATTAGAATCAATGACGAGAATGCTCGCATGGAAATCTGCCTGAGCGGTGAGATGTCGATCGGTCGAAATACAGTTGCCATCAGTGTACCGCAACTTTCATGCAACGGTTTCGACGTCAGGCGTTTGTCCGAAACCCGCCTCCGCCCCGGCGACGGCAAAACCCTTTTTCCAGACAATCTGTCTACCGAAAATCGCCAATTCCTTTGCATCTGGTGGCGGGAATGGTTATCACTAGATACCGGGGTGATGGCTGAGTCGCCATCGGTCTGACGAATCGACGAATCCATGCGAGACGGAACAATCAAGATGCAGTTGTCCGAGGGTGAGTTTCGAGCCGAGCTCAGCAAATTCCGTGACGAGTTTGAACTGTTACGGACCGAAGTGGCCAAACGAATCGTCGGCCAGGAGCCGATCGTCGATGGCGTGTTGATCTCGATGATCGCCGGCGGGCATGTGTTGCTCGAGGGCGTCCCGGGATTGGGCAAAACGCTGCTGGTACGGACGCTCAGCGAAGTTCTGGAGGCACCGTTCAGCCGGATCCAATTCACGCCTGATTTGATGCCGGCCGACTTGATCGGGACCAATATTTTGGTCGAAGGCGACCACGGGAAAAAAGAGTTCCAGTTTCAGCGTGGCCCGCTGTTCGCCAACGTGGTCTTGGCGGATGAAATCAACCGCGCGACGCCGAAGACCCAGTCCGCGTTGTTGGAAGCGATGCAGGAACACAGCGTGACGGTCGCGGGGACCTCGCACCAGCTCGAAGGCGTGTTCTTTGTGTTGGCGACCCAGAACCCGTTGGAGATGGAAGGCACGTATCCGCTGCCAGAAGCCCAATTGGACCGATTCCTGATGAAGCTGTTGGTGCCGTTTCCGACGACCGAGGAAATGGAAACGATCATGGATCGCACGACCGCCGGCGAAATCCCACCGCCGGGCAAAGTCGTTTCCGGAGAACGCGTGTTGCAGCTTCGTGATTTGTCGCGACAGATTCCGATCGCCGATGAAGTGCGCCGTTATGCGATCTTGCTGGTGATGGGGACACACCCCGAACACGAAGCGGCGACGGCGATGGTGCGACAATTCGTGCGGTACGGCAGCAGCCCGCGGGGTGCCCAGGCATTGATCTTGTGCGCCAAAATCAAAGCCGTCCTGGACGGACGTTTCCATGTTTGCAAGGACGACTTGAAATCGGTGGCCCACGGCGTGTTGAGGCACCGGGTGATGCTGAATTTTGAAGGTCAGGCCGAAGGGATCGTCGTGGACAAGATCATCGACGATCTGCTGGAAAAAATCGGCCAAGAAGCGGCGTTGGCGGGATAGCCGCCGATGGTGAGGCGGAGCCTCGCGGACACCACGTTCCCAGGCAGGAGCCCGGGAACGAGTCGACCAGGCGGAGCCTTACGCCGTGAACGATATGTTAGCGGCAGGGCGCGAGCCCTCCGGTATGTTAGCAAAGGTGCGGAACCGGAGGGCTTGCGCCCTGCCGCTAAAACCTCGTCAAACACAGGAAATAAATCGTTCACGGCGTAGGGCGGAGCCTGGGAACGAGCATCTAGAACTACAGCAGCACACGCCGACGTCGCCGATTCAGCCGCCCGACCCACATCCATGTTCGACTCCGATTTTTTAAAGCAACTCGAATACCTGTCTCTGCTGAGCAAGCGGATGTTCCAGGGCCAACTGCTTGCGCAGCGGCGGACGATGCAGACCGGCGGTGGGATCGAGTTTTCCGATCACCGCGAGTACATGCACGGCGATGACCTGCGATACTTGGATTGGAATGTTTACGCCCGTCACGGCGATCTGCTGTTGAAACGGTTCCAAGAAGAAGAGGACTTGCACGTCTATCTGTTGCTCGACGCGTCACAGAGCATGGAAGTCGACGAGACGTTTGCGACGGCGGACGCCGCGGACCCGCCAAAATTCAAGCTCGCCCGGCAGATCGCCGCCGCACTGGCCTACATTGCGTTGGCCGATTTGGACCGCGTTTCGATCGTCGCCTATGCGGACGGGGTCAAGGTGGTGATGCCGCTGGTGCGAGGCAAGGACCAGATCTTGAGTGTGCTTCGGTTCTTAGAAGGTTTAAACTGTCACGGTGAGCGAACGGATCTGCGTCGGACGGTGGGCGAATTCGTCGGCCGCGCCCCACGCACCGGTCTGGCGATCATCATCAGTGACCTGTTCGACCAAGACGGGTTCCGTGAAGGCGTCGACCGGCTGCGATACGCCCAGTTCGAACCACACGTGATCCAAATCCACACACGGCAGGAAGCAGACCCCAAGTTGTTGGGCGATGTGCAACTGGTCGATTGCGAAACGGGGACGGAGAAAAAAGTGACGGTCACCGAACGAAAACTTCGCCATTACAAACAGCTGTTCGAAACGTTTGTGCAAGAGGTCGAAACGTATTGCCGAACACACGGCTTGGCCCACACCCGCACGACAACGGACGTTCCGTTTGATGCGGTGCTGTTGAAAATGATGCGTGCCGCGGCGGTGGGGTAAAGCATGTCATTCGCTTCACCAGACAAATTGATTTGGCTGTTGGCCGCGTTGCCGATCATCGCCTTTTACATCTTAAAAACCCGGCTCAGACGACGACCGGTGTCGACGTTGCTGTTTTGGGATCAGGTCTTTGAACAGAAACGTCAACGTTCGCTTTGGCAGAACCTGCGGCACTGGATTTCATTGCTGCTGCAACTGGCCTTTGTCGGCCTGCTCGGGTTCGCCCTCGCCGATCCGTTGTGGAATTCTCAGGAAGACACGGGGCAAGATCTGATTTTGGTGGTCGACAATTCCGCCAGCATGCGGGCGGTCGATCCGGCCACGGGCAAGACTCGACTACAGGAGGCGATCGAGCAGGCGTCGGACGTCGCCGGAACCCTTCGCCCGAGCGACAACATTGCCTTGATCACCGCCGGCGGCAGCGTCCGCGTCGCGGTGGGGATGTCGGATTTCGCCCCGACGGTTCAAGAAGCGTTGCTTGAAATCCAGCCCACCGATGGACCGACTCGGATCGGCGAAGCGATCACGGCGGCCAGACGCTTGGCGGCCGATGATCAAAAACGCAGGATCGTGGTGTTTAGCGATGGCGGCGTCGCCAACCGTGACCTGTTGATCGATGCACAGGCACAGCCCACCCCCGAACCCAACGACGCGGCGGACGCAGCGGCGGCGGAGCAACGGCGTTCACTGACCGGCGACGACGTGCGCTGGATGCAAGTCGGTACCTCGCAAGACAACCTCGCCATCACCACGTTCCAGGTCAGGCGTTCGACCGTCGATCCGATCGGCTACTCGCTGTTGGTGGAAGTCCATAACTTTTCCTCCCAGCCGGCCGAAACACGCCTGACGCTGAAACTGGATGACGCTCTGGTGGATGTGATTCCGCTGGAAATCGAAGCCGAGGGTTCGTTTCGAAAACAGATCGACAGCACCTCCCGCGCCGGCGGCGTGCTGACCGGTGAATTGAAATCAAACGACGCGTTGCAGGTTGACAACATCGCTCGCGCGATCCTACCCAACCGCCCCGAGATCCCGGTCAAGTTGGTCGCCGGTGAAGACTCCGAGTCGTACTACCTGCGACGTGTTCTGGAATCGATTCCGTTGGTCAAGATTCTCTCGACTGATGCGGTCGATTCGGAACCCACGGCGCGATTGACGGTGTTTGCGGGCGTGGTTCCCGAGACGATCCCCGAAGGCCCGGTGCTGTTTGTCGACATTCCCGAATCGGGGCCCGTTGTCGCAGCGGACGGGCAGCCCGCGTGGCGACTCGGTGAACAGGTCGACAATCCGATCATTGCCAAACAAGAAAAACAGTCCCCGTTGCTGCGTCACGTACAGTTGCAAAACGTGATTCTCGCCGGCGGTCGCGATCTCGAGGTCAGCGAGTCGATCGGCACGCCGACGACGTTATTGGAAACAGCCGGCGGTGATCGTGTGTGTGTCTCGATCGAACGTAGCGCGGGGCGAATCTTGTTGCTCGCTTCGGATTTGGACACCAGTGATTTGCCGCTGCGGATTGCCTTTCCGGTGCTGATGACCAACGCGATGAATTGGTTCTTCCGTGAAACCGGCGAGATCCGTCCCGCGCTGGCGACGGGGCTGACCGCGGATGTCCCCTGGGACGTGGCTGAGGATTCCGAATCGGGCACCGCCAACTTGATCGCACCATCGGGTGAAAGCACGCTGGTCACGGTGCAGCGTAACAAAGTCAAGTTGGGGCCGCTGCCATCGGTCGGCGTGTACCGATTGACGACCGAAGACATCTCCAAAACCAGCGATTTCGAAACCGGGGATGCGGAAACCGATCCAACGGTCGCCACCGATGACGCGAATCTGGTCGCCGTCAATCTTTCCGACTCGAACGAAAGTGATTTACGCTTACCGGAGCTGCCCGAAACGACGGCGGGCGAGTTGCCACCGGCCGGACGCTCTCCCTGGTTTTATCTGATCCTTGCCGCCACCGGTTTGGTGATCACCGAGTGGGCACTGTTTCAACGCAGAGTGGTTGCCTAGCGACGTGACCCGGAAGCCAGGTGAGGGATGTGACGATTCGGTTGACATTTGCGGTCGTCTCGATTGAAGGCGTTGCAGGACCAGACGCAAACGAATCCGGATTCGGCTTGTATGGGCTGTCGTGGTTGGTTCGGCTGCAACGAAATCGAGCAGATCATCGCCGGTATCGGCCGATCAAACACGTAACCTTCCGAGCACCGGTAAGCCTGCACAGGTTGCATCGAAAGCACATCGCGACGAATGCAACGTGACAATCGGAGATGCGGGGAAGGCGATGGGATGAACAAGGATGTGAATCCCTGGACGTGGTGACGTGGGTCGGAGCCCCCGTCACAGTGAAGTGCGCGACAATGGAGTGACGCAATGCACGAGAAGCATCATCAGATTCCGGTCAGCCCGAAACGGTTCGGTTCGCGCTCAGTGGCGATCGCCTGTGGTGTGATGATCGCAATGGTCACGATCGTCTGCAGCGCCGGCTGCGTGGCCGATGCGATTCGATCCACGTGGCAGCCTTACGGGACGATGACCAAACGCACGACGATCAAATTGCGGGCCAACAAACTCGCGCGTCAAGTCTGGGAACAGAACTACCAAAGCCAATACGCGTCGTCTCCCTGCGTTGATGATGTCAAAGCGGGATACATCACGGCGTTTGTGGAAACGGCGATGGGGATGGGGCAATGTCCGCCGCCGGTGCCTGCCCGGCGGCTGTTGAGCGGGGACGCGATTCACCAGACCTACCCGGCGGCCGTGCCTTGGTATCAAGGATACAGCTTCGGTCATACCGACGCCGTCGTACGGGGCGTCGATCGCTGGCGTCTTGCACCGTTGAACCCTGATTTAACGATGGCGATGTGCCCCTGTCCCCCCACCGTCCACGACATCCCGTTCGAGGCTTCGGAGTCGAGTGAACTGATTCCCCAAGACGCCGCGAAAACGGTTCCACAACCGGCTGCGGAACTCGAGATTCAATCGCTTCCTGTACCGGAAGAACTCCCATTGAAAAGCACCGAATTCCAGTGACCAAGTGGCTGTCGAGTTTGGAGCGGAACGGATTCCATCTCCAGGCACAACGGCAGTCACAACGTTTGAAAGCGACACCAGATCCGCCCGGAAACCGTGTCGTTGTTGACCCAGCATTTTCTTCAGAATCCCGTTTCGGCAAGGATGCCAAAAATGGACCGCAACATTCGTCAATTCGTGGCACTTTGGTCGCTTTCCCTCTGCGCCGTGCTGGCCATCATCAACACGGGGTGCACGTCGGTTCTTTCGCCGGTCACCGGGATCCCCGTTTTTGACTTGCCCGACGAATTGCTGGGCGTGCCCAAAAGTGAGCAGATACCGGTTCCGGTGGTCTTGCTCTCCCGTCCCCACGAAGAGCAATACTTGTTGGGAGAAGGCGACATCTTGAGCGTCTATATCGATGGCGTGCTTCCGTTTTCGGCCCCCAACAGCCCGCCGACGCCCCCGCCGGTCAACATGCCGTCGGACCAATCATTCCTGAAACCTTCGATCGGATACCCGATTCCGGTGCAAGAAAGTGGGCTGGTCACCTTGCCATTGTTGCCCCCGTTCAACGTCAGCGGCTTGACACTCGAACAGGCGCGGGACGAAATCTCACGTCGCTACCGGGAAGAAGAAATCCTGCCACCGGGCGTGAACTATCCCGTCGTGTCGTTGATGCAACGCCGGTCCCACACGGTGACTGTGATCCGTTTCAACGCACAGACCGCGGTCGGATCCGACGGCACTGCAGCCGGCTATACCCTCGATCTACCCGAGCGACGCAACGACGTACTCAACGCGCTGATGGAATCCGGCGGATTGCCCGGATTTAATGAACGCAACGAAGTCGTGATCTACAAGACCTCTCAAATTCCGGCCGATCGACGAAACGAACTGATGAGCCAACTGTTGGCACAACCTTGCGGCGGGGGAACGCATCAACAGGGACTCCACTTGGATCACGAAGTGTTTGCGACCGATTCAAACTGCATCGCGTACGACAACCAACTGCTGGAAAAGCAATTCATCATCCGGATCCCGTTGCGATATTATCCGGGACAGATGCCCCACATCCGTCCTTCCGACGTGACGCTGCAAACCGGTGACATCGTGATGGTCGAATCCCGAGAGACCGAACTGTTTTACACCGGCGGGCTGCTCGGCGGCGGCCAGTATCCGTTGCCCCGAGATTACGATCTTGACGTGTTAGGCGCGATCGCCTTGTCTGGACAGGGAATCGCGTCGTCCAATGCCCGCGGCGGTGGCGGTGGCGGTGGTGGTGGTGGGCTGATCCAAGGCATTGGCGGCACCAGCCCGACACAGTTGTACATCATTCGCAAGCTCCCTTGCGGACGGACCTACAACATCGCCGTCGACTTGCAGGTTGCGATGAACAATTCACGAGAGAACATTCTCGTTCAACCCGGCGACACCCTGATCCTGCGATACAAACCCCAGGAAGAACTCGTGAATTTCGGAATCGGAACTTTCTTTACCTTCGGAATTCGCGAGCTGTTCCGCGACTAACCCGGAGTCAGAAAACTGCTATAGTTAGCACGGTCGCGACCTCCTCCTTCGCTCCGGGGAAACGTTTCCGTGCAGTGGTCTGATTTCACTTGGTTGTACCTGTTGATTCCGGCAGTGCCGTTTTTGATTTGGTATCACCTCCGCTCCTTGAGCGACTTTCCGGTTTGGCAAAAACGGGTCTCGCTGGCGTTGCGAATCGTCGTGTTGGGAGTGTTGGCCGCGGCGTTGGCCGGGCCGGTGCTGATGCGACAAACCGATCGACAAATGGTCGTGTTTGCGATCGACCGCAGTGAGAGCATCGATGCGGCGGCGCGCGAGAAAACCGACACGTTTCTCGCCCAGGCGATCGAGGCAGCCGAGCAGGCCGATGTCGACGTTCGTTTCTTGGAATTCGATCGCGAGCCGAGGAGCTTGCGCGACGAGTGGGCGGTCGGCAACCTGCAGCCGGGTGACGAGGGGCAAACCGAAGAAAACAAATCCAGCGACCAATCGGTCGATGAGTCCACCGACACGGATGACAGTTCCGCTGACGCTGTCTCGCCGGGACAAGACGCTGACGATCGTCAGCGCGATGATGCCGAGCACGATCCGGCTCGCCGCGGGACTGACCTGGAAGCGGCCGTCCGCACCGCGATCGCATCGATGCCGCCGTCTCGGGTCCGCCGCGTCGTGTTACTGTCTGATGGAAACGCGACCGGTGGCGGCGACGTGATCGCCGCAGCGGCCGAGGGCGGCGTGCCCGTTTGGACCGTCCCCTTGCCATCGCGCAGTGACCCCGAAGTCCAATTGACGCGCGTCGACGCGCCGACTCAAGTCCGCCAAGGGCAACCGTTCTTTGTCGAAGTGATCGTCAGCAGCAATCGTGACACCGAGGGCTACATCGATCTGTATCGCGGCGACATTCAGATTGGCGACGAAGAACCTAAGCCGGTGAAGATCAAGAAGGGCGAGAACACGTTTCGATTCCGACAAACCGTCTTGGGCAAGCGACAAGAATCCTTCGCCGCGCGACTGCGCGGGTTTGACGACACGCTGCTGGACAACAACGCGGCCGAAACGGTCGTGTATGCCCAGGGACGCCCGCGTGTCCTGTTGGTTGATCCCGATCTGGACCAAACCGATTCGCTGCGCTGGGCACTGGACGAACAATCGATCGACGTGGAAGTTCGACCGCCCGAGGGGATCCCCAGTGATCTGACAGAAATCCAAGGCTACGAATGTTTGGTCCTGTCGAACGTTCCCGCGACGGCGATGTCGATGCGGCAAATGGACTTGATCCGCATCTACGTGAAAGAGCTCGGCGGCGGCCTGGTCATGCTCGGCGGCGACCAATCGTTCGGCTTGGGCGGTTACTATCGAACCCAGGTCGAAGAGATCTTGCCGGTCCGCAGCAATTTCGAAAAAGAACGTGAAAAGCCATCGCTGGCGATGATGCTGGTGATCGATAAAAGCGGCTCAATGGGCGGCCAGAAAATCGAACTCGCCAAAGACGCGGCGCGGGCGGCCGTCGAATTACTCGGGCCCCGCGATTCGATCGGTGTGATCGCGTTCGACGGATCGGCCTACACCGTTTCCGAACTCCGCTCGACCTCCGACAAAGGTCAAATCATCGACGCGATCAGCACCATCGAAGCGTCCGGCGGCACCAACATGTACCCCGGCATGGTCGATGCCCTAGACGCCCTGCGCGGGGCGACGGCGAAACTGAAGCACGTGATCTTGATGACCGACGGGGTTTCCTCGCCGGGTGATTTCCAGGGTGCCGCCTCGGACATGTCCGCCAATCGAATCACGTTGTCCACCGTCGCGCTCGGCCAAGGCGCCAGTGAAGATCTGTTGGAGGAACTGTCACAGATCGGGGGCGGGCGTTACTACTTTTGTGATTCGCCCGACGCGGTGCCGCAAGTGTTTGCCAAGGAAACCGTGGAGGCCAGCAAGTCGGCGATCAACGAGCTGCCCTTTACGGCTCAACTGGTGCGGCCGACCGCGGTGCTGGAGGGAATCGATCTGGAGTTGTCGCCGCTGTTGCTTGGGTATGTCGTGACCCGTCCGAAACCGACTGCGGAATTTATTCTCGCCAGCGAGTCGGGCGACCCCTTGTTGGCATGGTGGCGTTACGGATTGGGCATGTCGGTGGCGTTCACCAGTGATGCCAAGAACCGTTGGGCGGGCGAATGGTTGGCGTGGCCCGATTTCGGTGCGTTTTGGGCACAGGT
This sequence comes from Stieleria sedimenti, assembly GCF_025060895.1. Taxonomy (GTDB): domain Bacteria; phylum Planctomycetota; class Planctomycetia; order Pirellulales; family Pirellulaceae; genus Stieleria; species Stieleria sedimenti. The sequence goes on from NZ_JANZKV010000143.1 coordinate 13,278, forward strand.
TATCCGCCACGCGATGCGCAAGGATGACAACCGCGGCGTGTTCGTCGATGTCCGCCGGGAAGGCGAAACGACGTTCGTGTCACTTGATTCGGTGGACCAGAACGGCGCGTTCATCGAGAACGCGACGACGGAACTGACGATGATCGATCCCGGTCTGGGGCGACAGAAGTTGGCGATGCGTCAAACCGCGCCGGGACGCTTTGAAGCGGAAATCAAGACCGACCGCCGTGGCGCGTATCACTTGGATCTGGCACAGACGCGGCAATCCGGTTCGACCCAACGGTCCTCGCGAGGCATCTCGGTCGGCTATAGCGATGAATTGAGGTTGTTACCCACAGCGACGTCGACGCTGCAGCGGATCGCAACGGTCAGCGGCGGACGCTTTGACCCGACGCCCGAATCGATTGCCGAACGCATCGACGCGACGGCCCGCGAACCCATGCCGTTGTGGCCCTGGTTGTTGATGATCGCGATGTCCGTTTTCGTAGCCGACGTCGCGCTGCGAAGGATCGAATTATCCAGGTGAGGCGCTGCGCGATCATCCCATACGCAGCGATCCCGGCGCGTGGCGTTAGCCCAATGCCATCTACTTTGACTCTCAAGGTGTTAGCGGAACGGCGCGAGCCGTCCGGTCGCGATTCAAAAACACCGTGAAAGACCGGAGGGCTCGCGCCCTACCGCTAACAAAAACACCCCGCTTGGCGTCAAAGTAGATGGCACGTGGCGTCAGCCGGTGGCGCGATCATTTTGCTTCATCAAAATACGCTTCGATCGATTCGTACTCCTTGGCGCCTTCGATTTTGTTGTAGCGAAACAGTGACGCCGCGTTGGGATGATCAATCCGCCAGACTTTGAAGTCGAAACGCAACGCATACTGATAGCCCGGCGGTAATTCCAATCCGCCGTTGGCTCGCAGCATCTCCGTCAGATCGACGCGCAGCCGCAACGGTTTGGGCCGCTCGTCCTGTGTGATCCAGAGATCCCAGCTGACATCGTCCTCTTGGATGCCTTGGAAATGAATCGCGGGCGTTTCGCCACGAAACTTATTGCGATCGAGCAAGCGGACCGACTTCATCCCGGTCATCAACGACAGCGTGGGGTCGATGCCGGCCATGGTCAGGGCGAGAATGGGTTCCGGATACGGCCCCATGGGTAACGGCAACTCGAAAACCGCCTGCTGCATCGCCAACGGTTTCTCCAGCACGGTGAATGCCTTTTCGGAAAGAGCGATCGTCGTTGTTTCACCGTCACAAAAAATCCTGACCCGCTGTTGCTCGTCTTTCAAGTAGATGGTGAACTGACCGGGGATTTGGGACGCGATCTGGTAGACCGACGTCTGGGTGTTGATCACCGCTCCGTCGATGATCGTGTCGGCGGATAACTCGACGGTCACCCGGGTGGATTTGGCGTCAATGAGTTGGTTGAACAGGGGCTGGAGCGCCGCGACCGCGTCCGCATCTGCGACAGCATCGACATCGTCCGGCGCGATTTTCGCCGGTTCCGCATCGGGCGTTTTCTGATCCTGGGCTCTTGGCTGCCCGACCGGCATCACGAACACCATCAAACTGACACATGACAGGACACGCAACCGTTTCGAGCGCGACATGATCGATCCGTGGGAAACGAGGAGAAGGAACAAGCGATGAGAGGATACCGCCGCAAGACGCGCCGACAGCGGGGGAAGCGCCGCTCGGCTGATTCATCGTGCCAACGTCCCCGAAAAGCTTTCCGCACAAGTCTGATCGCAATTGGGATCGGCTTCCAGTGCTCCGTCAACTTTTAGGTTTCAACGTGACGCGGAAAATGTGGGTGAGGTACCAAAAATGCGAAGCACCCAACGGGCCATTTGGTTTTTGGTTTTTGGTACCTGACCCGAATGGCA
>NZ_JANZKV010000144.1 GCF_025060895.1 Stieleria sedimenti
GACTCCCCGACCACCATCCCCGCCGCTTTGCACTGCGCCGCGACTTGTCGGATCTTGGCGACATGTTCATCGTCCAAGGTGACGATCACCGTTTTCATTTTCGACATCGTTTGCTCCGGATTGGACGATCGCGCGTGCGATCGTGACGGAGATCGTATTCTAGTGCTCCAACCACCTTTCATGTTGGGGTTGCGTTTGTCGGCGGAAAAGGGGTCAGGTACCAAAAATGCGAAGCACCCTTTGGGCCACTTGGTTTTTGGTATCTGCCCCCTTTTCTACATCCAGTTTACACTTTAGCGAAGCGGAGAGAGAGTCGTAGAACCTGAGGGAGAAAAAACAATGCGTGATCATGGCGACTACGAATCCTATCGTGGCATCCCGCCGCTGGCCGGACTTTGCTCGATGGCGCGTGCGGTCGATGGCACATGGGATCTGGACCAAAGCTTGCAACGGCTCAAACGGCTTCACTATGTCCTGAAGCGTTTGCATGAGACGTTGACCGCCAAGATCGCCGCGGAGCCGATCTACGAATTGAAGACGGCGTTCAGCTACCACGCCTACCTGTGCGCCGAACAGGTGTCGTTGATCCGTCGCCGCGTCGGTGAGATGCGGGAACCGCCGCTGGGACTGGACGCGATTCCCGACCCGGCGCTCGAGCGTTTGATGGACGAGGTGATCGCGGCGCCGTCGACGCCTGATTTGCTCGCCGGCATCTATGGCGTCGTCTTGCCGGCGGTTCTCGCGTCTTGCCGGCGATTGCAAACCGACGCGCATCCGCTGGCCGACGCGCCGACCGTTCGCGTCGCCAAACTGATCGCGTTTGAACTCCAAGACGTTGTCACCTTCGGTACCGAAGCACTCCGCTGTTTGGACAACGATACGACACAAGCCGATCGCGAACCCTGGATCGGACACTTGAAACAGTGTCTGCAAGCCGCAGGTCAACTCGACGGCGTCGAAGCCACCGAAGAATCGGTTCCCGCGCCGTGGCACAGCGCCCAACCCTACCAGTACGACAAGGAACCACGCCGCGACGATCGCTTTCGTGACCCCTACAACGCCGGCGTCAACCCGGAAGTCTTCTTGTACGACGAACAGTTCTCGGCGCAAGACAAGACGCTGATGATGTACTACAAACGACTTCGCGAAATCGATGTGCCGGAAATGATGGCCAGCATCCTGGTGGAACTGCGCGACGACGAACCCTGGGAATTTCACATGGAGATGTCACGTCAACTGTGGGATGAAGCCCGTCATGCGATGATGGGCGAAGTCGGCTTTGTGGCGTTGGGCATCGATTGGCGAACCATCCCGATTAATTTTACCTGGTCGCGCAATCTGAATCTGCAACTCGACGCCCGCCAACGCCACGGAGTCTTGTTTTTCATCGAACAGAACCTGATGCCGCGCAACGGAAAACGCTACGAATGGGAGGTCGCCAACGAAAGCGGTGATCCGCTGTCCGCCCTGTTCCAAGATTTCGATTGGGCCGATGAAGTCCTGCACGCCCAAATCGGTCGCCGCTGGTACGTGCCGAGGTACACAACGCTCAAAGAGGCCCTCGACTATGGTGACGATTGTTGGTCGAAGGTGCTCAGCCATTGGAAGTCGTACCGCGACCAAGGCCTGACGCAGCATCACAATTGGTGGCCTGAGGTTTACGCAAAAGCCTGCCAGATCTGGGGCAAAGATCCCGATCCACGGGCGTTGGTGTTCAACGCGACGTACGAAGACACGCGCGCCGATTTGGCAAAGTTGGAGTAAAACCCGTGACGAGGCACCCGCCTCGCGTTCCCAGGCCAGAGCCCTACGCCGTGAACGATTTCTATCCTGCGTTTTACGACGTGTTAGCGGCAGGGCGCGAGCCCTCCGGTGTGTTGGCAAAAACGCGCAAGCCGGAGAGTTCGCGGGCTGTCGATTGAGTGGGATTGGTCGAGCCAACGGTGAGCCGCTGGCCGTAAGGCCTCGGGCGGGCGTCTGGATGCCCGGCCGCATACGCGTCGCGGCTCACTCACTAAACCAACTGCCCGCTTGCGCCCTCCCGTTACAACCTCCCCAGATCCCTCAACCACGCCACCAGATCGGCGAGTTCTTGTTCGCTGAGCGTTGTTTCCAACCCTTGGGGCATGATCGAAACCGTGCTCGGTGATAGTTCCTCGATCGTGTCGCGCCCGATCACGATCGGATCGCCTGATTGCTGCTGCAAGTGAATCGAGTCGGCCGTCTCGCGAGTGATCACACCGGAATAGACCTGACCCGAATCGGTCAAAACCGTGTGCGATTCATATTGCCGCACGATGCTTGCCGACGGAAAAACAATCGACTCCATCAGATCATGCACCGACCGGTTGGCTCCGATCGTGGTCAGATCGGGACCAATCGCCCCGCCAACTGCTCCAACGCGATGGCACGTGGCACATTTCGATTTTTCGGAAGCGAACACTGCTCGACCACGCTCGGGATCGGCGTCTCGCACCAGCGGAATCAATCGATCCAGTTTTTGAATCCGTTGATCATCAAGCGATTTCAGCCGATCGAGCAACGCGTTTGCGCGAGGCAATAATTCAGTGGGAAATCGCTTGATCACGTCGGAGACTTCGGTGGCGGGCAGACGATCGAAACTTCGGGCCGTTTCGAGAGCATCCAAGAAGGCTTCGGCGACGTCGACTTGGAGCGTGCGGCCGTAGGGCCGGATCAGGTCACGCAGTGCGGCTGGGCCGGCAGTCGACAGGAAGGGAGCCAGCGTCTGCAACTGATCCGAACGAAGCCGAGACGTCGAGATCATCTGCGCCGCCTGGCTCGCTTCGGTGGGCGCACCGCCGCTCAGCAATTTCAATAAAATCGCCAGCCGATCGCCGCTCAATGATGCCGCGTTGTTTTCCATCGCCGCCAAGGCGCCGGCGCGTTTGAGCCCCGATTGCGTTTCGTCACGACTGATCGCAACCAACGTCTCATCGAAGGCATTGGTTTGGATGGTTGTCACGGCAGCGATGGCAAGTCGCGCGACATCCGTCTGGTCGGATTGCAACGCGTGGGTCAACGGTTCCTTCCAGCTCGGATGAAGACTCGGATTGTCGCTTTGGCCGATCGCAGTCAACAGCAACTCGCGAGTGTGCAGAAGTTCCGCATCGCCGAGCCCGCGCCCGATCTCCTCGGCCACCGGCTCGGTCGCCGCGAAGGCGGACGCGAGTTCGACGATCAACGACGAGCGGGACGCCACCGCATCCGACTCCGCCAACCAGCGACGCAGGCGTTCTGCGACGAGCGTTGCGGTTCCGGCCAGTCCCGCGTGTGGATGCTCGTCGAGTTTTGCCGCCCGCGCCCGCTGTGACAGGATGGCGGCTGCCGTCCGTTGCAGATCGGTCTGGTCGGTATCGAGCATCTCGGCGACCGTGTCAGACGGGATCACAACGCCATCGGTTTGATTCAGCACCACTAGACAAACGCGCCGCACGCGCGGTGATGCATGACTCAATCCGCTCTGCAAGGCTTGGAGATCATTGATTTCGATCAGTGCGTAGGTGATGGCGTGCTCGAGTGATCGATCCAATTGCCGACCTTCAGCCAACGCGGAGATCAATGCGGCCGTGGCATCGGCATGCCCGATGCGGCCGAGCGCTTTGGCGGCTTCACGGCGAACCGGCTGCACATCGCTGGTCAACCGCTGGATCAATTCAGCGACCGCGTCGGCGTCGGGGTAGGTGGCGATCGATCGGCACGCGATTTGACGGACGCTCGGATCGCGGTCGTTCAGGGCAACGCGGATCGCCGCCCGCGCGGCGCTCAGCGAGCCATCGTCACCGACGATTCGCGTCAATGCCCAGAGTGCGTTTTGGCGGACTCGGATGTCGCTTTTCATCGATCGCGCCAATGCCGGCACGATCCGCTCGCCGCGCCGCGCACCTTCGCTGATCGCCCGCTCACGCACCCGGTGACGGGTGTCATTGAGATGCCTGATCAAATCGCTGTCAGACAAAGATTGCCAATCGATCCGCTTTCCCCAGGGATCGACCTGCGTCGTCATGCCATCGCGACGAACGCGGTAGATACCTCCCAGGACATCGGGCTTTGACATTTGAGATGTCGGGCAACCGCGATAAAACCATCCGCCGGTGTCGACGACCAGCAAGCTGCCATCGGCGTCTTCGATCACATCGGTGGGATGGAAATCGTCACTCGTCCCCGCCAGCAACTCTTGCTGAGTCGCTTCGAATGTCGATCCGCTGCGTTGCAGTTGCACGCGAACCACTTTGCCGGAATTGAAAAAGGTCGCAAGGAACTGATCACGCCATCGATGATCGATGACGCCGCTGCGGTAACGGGTGATCCCCGAGACGGCGACGTGACCGAATCGATGGACCGGACCGAGTAAATCGCCGGTAACTTTCAATTCCTCCAACACACGCTCTCGGTGGGGGTAGGCACCGCCATGGAGCCAATGCACCAGCGCGTCGACGCGTGGACGGTTGTAGAGGATGTTGACGCTCCCGATCACATCGCCTTCCTCGGTAAAGTCGACTTCGACCGGATTGTCCATGCCACCGCCGCAGTGAATGCGAACGTCCGATCCATCGGTGCGACAGGAAAACAAATACGAACCGTCGCGTTTGCTGGTGATGTTGCCGTCTTCGTCTTTGAATTCGTGGCCGTGATAACCGTCGCACCAGTACAAACGCCCGTCGGGTCCGAAGAAGCATCCGTGGATGCTGGCGGCGTTTCCGGTATAGCCAAATTTTGTCACGATCTTTTCACGGCGATCAGCGACACCATCATCGTCGGTGTCTTCCAGTCGCCAAATGTTGGGCGGCGAAGCAACGTACAACGCTCCATCGTGCCAGACGCCGCCCATCGGGTACGTCATCTGGTCGGCGAACACCGTTGACCGATCAAAGTGTCCGTCGCCATCGCGGTCTTCGAGCATGCGGATGGAATTGGGCAACTGTTCCTCCAGCTCTTGCGCACTCAGGTTCACCCCGGCGTTGTTGCAAATAAACAGTCGCCCCCGGTCGTCGAGACATCCCATCGTGGGATGCGTGACCAAGGGAGGCCCGGCGACGAGTTCCGCCGAAAACCCTTCGGGCACTTGGATCTCAGCCGGTTGGAACGCTGTCGGCAGTGGCGGTGGCGGAATCGGTTCGGACTGCGCGAGTTCTTCATCGATCCCGACGAAGAGTCGCGTTTGCGAACCGCCGCCGTTCCACATGTCGTATCGGTCTACGGCGTGACGATCATAGAACGCATCGAGCTGCCTTTTTAACTTGGCGGCTGTTGCACGATACGTCGTGTCGTCGACCAAGTTATTGAACTCGTCGGGATCCGATTCCAGGTCGTAGAGCTCGTGGGGTCCGTTGGGATGACGGTGAATGTATTTCCAACGTTCGGTGCGGATGCAACGTAGGCCTTCGAACTCGTAGAAGACCGGTTTTTCAGGCCCCACCCCATCCGACTGGCCGGTCAGGTCGGCGCTGAAATCGTTTCCGGGTGATGGCGGGTTGGACGGCATTTTGTCCGCCAAATTCAGATACTTCAGCAGCGTGGGCATGAAGTCGTAGTTGGTGACCATCCGATCGGTTTTGACATTGGATCGAATCCCGCCCGGATGACGCCAGATCATCGGAATTTGCATCATGCCGTCGCGGGCGGTGACGGGCCGCGTGTGGTCGCCCATCCCGAAAAAGCCGCCATGGCCACCGACCCAACCTTGGTCGGCGACAAAGACCACGATCGTGTTGTCATCGATTCCACAGCGTTTCAGCGTCTCCATAACCGTGCCGACGCCGTCATCGACACCGCTGACTTCTGTCGCAACACGTCGGATCGAAACCGGGTTGTTGTGGTAGTCACGGTTGCTGAATTGCCAAGGATGCGTCGGTTCGCGCGGGAACGACGACAGGTCCTTGTCGGCATAATATTCCGCGTGACGATTGCGACCTTCGCGAAGCAGCAATCGGCTCAGGGAATAAGGGCCGTTGTAGGAGAGGAACAGAAAGAACGGATCGTCCTGCTGCGACTGAGACTCGATGAAATGAACTGCGTGCTTGGTCCAGAAATCGGTCAGGTATTCGGGCTCCTTGCGGATCTTTCCGTCTTCGATGATTTGCGCATCGTAAAACGTACTCGTGCCGCCATGGGGCATCGTGATCCAGTAATCGTCGAAACCCTCTTGGGGACGAAGGTTGTCACCGAGGTGCCACTTGCCGACCAATCCGCAGGCATACCCCGAATCGCGTAACACTTCCGGCAGCGAGGTCACTTGATCGAGCGTGCAGCGGGCATCGGGACCGACTTGCAGACGCCCGCCGCCGAGGAAGCAATGCACGCCGTGTTGCGAGGGCAACAATCCGGTCAAGAACGTTGCACGGGTCGGCGAGCAAACGGGATTGGACGCGAACGCCCGGGTAAACAATGTGCCTTCGGATGCCAGACGGTCAATGTTCGGCGTGCGAATGTCGCGATTGCCATAACAGCCAAGTGTCCATGCGCCATGATTGTCGGTCATGATCAGCACGACATTCGGGCGATCACCCGCGACCGACCGCAGCGGCGAGAGTGCTGAAACGAGCAGCAGGATGACGGGCAGGTTTCGCAGTCGCAGGCGTGGCATCGTGAATGACCGTTCTCTGGCAATGGTGTGGACCAAGCAACACGCAGAGAGTTTAGCAGCTAGACCGGCGACGCGACGATCACTTCGCGTTTTCCTCCGACCGGCCCCGGTACGCGCTCGACCTGCCATCCGGCTTGCTCCAGAGCGTCACGAACGGGGCGACTGCAACTGTAGGTGGTCAGTTTGCCGGTGTCACTGATCACGCGTCGCATCGATCGAAAACAGTCGCTCGTCCAAAGTTCCGGTGCGCTCTCGCAGCAAAACGGATCGTAGTAAATCGCATCGAAGGGGTGCTCGGCTTCGTGCCTCCACTGGCGAACATCGGCAACTTCGATTGTCACGTTACGACGTCCATCGAACCGCCAACGGTACGTTCCCGGCGGAACCTTCTCTGGAAGAGAGCGGCGAAAGTGCAAATAGGTATCCACCAGCCCGGGCCGCGAGGTCCAACCGCGAGGCTTTAGGTATTGCAGTGTCGCCGCACTGATCCAGTCGGTTTCGATGGCGACATAATCCAGCACCGCGTCTTGGGCGACCGCGGCGTCGAGCGTCATCAACATCGCCATCGACGTTCCCAGGCCGATCTCCAGCACCCGCGTCGGCTTTCGAAGCCCCAGTCGCTCCGACACACCGCTATTGCGTAGGTAAACGTGCCGGGTTTCCGACGCCGCGCCGCACCCGCTGTGAAAGGCGTCGTCGCTGCCGGCACGCACCAGCGTCAAGCTGCCGTCGTCGGTCACCTGGACGATCAAGTCCTCGCGGTCGGTGGGATACGTTTCGCGAACAGGAATCGGCATGCGGGGAGAAGGCTGTGAGTAAAAAGTGGGGTAAGCATCCTGCTTGTCAACTAGAATTGCAAGGCACTTGCACGCTGGAAGCTTACGCCACTTTGGCTGCGAGCGAAAACGGGGTCATGCTGTAGCTTGCGGAACGAAGAGACGATCACTGGGCCCACGGATGGCAGCGCGAACCCACGGATGACAGGGTGCAGAAAATCCGTGGGTTCGCGCTGCCATCCGTGGGTATTCTTTTGGATGATTAGCCCGGCGAAATTGCTGGAGTGCCATTTGGTGTTTCGAACCTGCCCCCTTTTCCGCTCGCGTCGCGTCCTAGGCTAGGCAGGCGACGCCAGCGTCGCAAACGGCTGTGGCGGGGACCGCGGGAACGGGCGTTGCCGGTTCGATCGTCTGCATCGGCATCGGCATGATGACTTCGGCGGCCGGGATCAGCCGCACATCCTCACACCGCGACAAGTAGAACTGACGGGGTTCTTCGCGGCAAAGGCACAGCGCCAAGAAGCGATCGGTCCCGACAAAACGAATCGGGCTGACGATTCGTCGGGTGCGGTTTCCTTTGGAATCGGAATAGACCATTTCGATGACAAAGGTTTCCGAATCGAACATGGCGCGTCGTAGTACGTTTTTCATGGCTTGTCCCCCTGAAGGTTGGTATGCAAACCGGACACGGCATTTTGGGTCGGCCGAATCGTCCGTCGCGGGCAGTTGTCTGCGTGCGAAAGAAGTATCAGGGGGCGCCGGACACATTCGGTCACGCCAACAACGCCGCGATCGGATCGCCGTTGCCACCGATCTTGAAAGGGCGTCCGTTCGGGGCGAATTGCTCTTTCTGCAGCGGTAAACCCGCCGCCGCGGCGATCGTCTTGTTGAAATCGCTGACCGAGACGTGGTCCTTGTCGACCGAAAATCCTTTTTTGTCGCTCGCCCCGTAGACCTGGCCACCCTTGATGCCGGCCCCCATCAACAGCGAACAAAACGCGCCGGGGTGGTGATCACGCCCTCCGTTGACGTTGATCGACGGCTTGCGTCCGAACTCGGTCGTCAGCACGACCAACGTTTCATCCAGCAAACCGGTACGGTGCAAATCTTTCAGCAGGATTCCCAGGGCGGTGTCCAACTGTCCGGCTCGATCGTTCAGCCGCGAGTAGATGTCCTGGTGCATGTCCCAGCCCCCGTAGGAGACTTCGACGAACCGTGCACCGCCTTGGACCAACCGGCGCGCCAGCAGACAGCCTTGCCCCAGCGTGTTGTTGCCATAGGCGTCGCGAACGGCTTGGGGTTCTTGCTTGATATCGAACACTTTCAAGTGATCGCTGCCCATCAGATTACGGGCTTCATGGTACAGCTGGTTGTAGGCTTCGATTTTGGTGTTGCCGCGATGAGACGTTTGGAAATTGGTGTCGAACCGTTCGGCCAACATCAACCGCCTGGCGAACAATTCGTCCGGCAGGTACTTGGGCAGTTTAATGTTTTGAATGCCCGCGCTAGGGCTGGCGACGGGGACCGGTGACAGCGACGGTTCCAAGAATCCCGCACCGGGATGCCGGTTGGCCCCTCCGATCACGTAGTTGCCCGGCAGCTCGCGATTGAGTCGCCCCTGTTCAGCCACCATCCAACCGCCCATCGCCGGGTGTTGGATGCTGTTGATCTTCTTGTAGCTGGTCCGCATCAAGTACTGGCCTTTCTCATGGGCCCCCGTCTCGGTGCTCAGCGATCGAACGACGGCGATCGCGCCGGCCAGGTACGCGAGTTTGGGAAAGCGATCGCCGTAGGCGATGCCGGGAACGCGGGTCTGAATCGGCTTGGTTTCGCCGGCTTCGGGGACGCCCGTTTTTGGATCGAACGTGTCCAGGTGCGTCATCGCACCTTCCATGAACAGATAGATGATGTGCTTCGCTTTTCCCGCCGCGGTATCGGCCGCCTTGGCTTCGCCGAGCGAAGCCATCGCGCCGGATCCGACGGCGCCGCCGAAAGAGACGCCGAGGCACTGGTTGGCCACCTTCCGCATGAAGTCCCGGCGGCACGCGTTGGTCGTTTCTGGGAGAGGCATAGCGATCGCTTTGTTTACAGGCAGGTGACAGTTTATTGAACGAACAAGAATTCGCGTGTGTTGAGTAACGCCCAGATGATGTTGCCATAGCCGACGTTGTCGTTGGGCGTCCGCGACAGTTCCTTGGCGGCCAATAGTCGGTCTTTCGATGAGGGCCGTCGCGCCAAAACGCTCATGAAGATCGCATCGATGCGATCGCGCGTGCTATCGATCGCCAAGACGTCGTCGACGATCGCCGAGCCGCGTTCGAGCATCACGTGGGTGATCGGGCCGTTGAACATGGCCAGAATCTGGGGCACCGTCGCTTCTTTCTCTGCCCCGTCAATCGTTTCTCGATCGCTTTGACCGAACTGACGCAAAAAATGGTCGGCACGCTGCGGCGCCGGCAACTCGCTGGCCCGGCACAGAATGTTGCCCTGGTAGGCGTGTTTGTTCAATTCACGATTGTACGCCGACAGGAAATACGTCTTCGCAAACCGCTCCGATTGGGCTTTGGCTTGTTCAAAGGTCAGGCTCGTAAAATCGACGTCCAGGTACGGTTTCAGTTCTTCGGCACCGGGTCGTTGAAACGGCATCGGATTACGGACCGCCAAGGTCAACATCGAATCCCAAACCTGTTCGGCCGTCATGCGGCGAATCGTCGGACCGGGAAAGTAGTAAGGCTCGCCGCTGGTCAAGTCGTAGTCCGAGGCAACACTTTGGTAGGTGCGGGAGTAAAGGATGATGCGAATCAAATCCTTCAGGTCAAATCCCGATCGCACCAGTTCCTTGCCCAGGAATTCCATCGCCGGTTCGTTGACACAGGGATGTTCGTCGCGGAAATCATCGATCGGTTCGACGAACCCGACGCCCATGAAGCGTTGCCACAGGCGGTTGACGATCATGTTTTGAAATTGTTGGTTGTCCGGGCTGGTCAACCAAGCGGCGAACTGATGGCGTGGCGAAGCATTCTTTGCTTGGGAAGGAATCTCGCCCCACAAAACAGCCGGCTCGATGACCGATTTCGGCTTGGCGTCGGCGTAGGCATAGTCGTGGGGCAATCGCAGCGTCGCCTTGACTTCCGAAACGCTGTAGCTGTTCGCGCGGATCATCCGTTGGAACGCGCCGGGCACGCGCCCCTTGTCATAGTGCTTCCGAGCTTCGCTGATCATCGCGTTGGCGGGGTTCGTTTTCTCGTAACCCGGATCGCCCTTTTTGATGCGAGTCCGCGTTCCGGCCGTCAACGCCGCCAGTTCATAGAATTGGTACTGGGTCCACTGGTCGAACGGATGATCATGACACTGGGCACAACCGATTTGGGTGCCCAAAAAGACCCGGACGGTGTTGTCGATGTACGGCAAGGGCATGCCGTCGTCACGCAGCTGGAAACCGGTCGCGGGATTTTCCCAGACCTTGCCGTCGGCGGTCAGCATCTCATAGACCCACTCGTCGTACGGCTTGTTCGTGCGGATCGCGTCTTTGACATACGCCAGAAACGGCTCGGCAACGATGTTGGGCTGTGGACGCTCTCTCAGCCGAAGCGTGTCGGCCCAAAAATTGTAGGTGTGGCTGACGTAGTCGGGGCTGCTGAGCAAGGTGTCGATCAGCTCGATACGTTTGTCGGGGTCGTTGGAATCCAGAAAGGCTTGGGCTTCGGCGAGCGTCGGAATTCGCCCCGCGACGTCCAAGTAAATCCGCCGCAAGAAAACGTCGTCTTCGACGTAGGGATTGGGAGACTGTCCCAACTCGGTCAGTTTGCCTTCGATGAGCGAGTCCAACTCTGCGGCGGCCAGTTCCAGTTCCGTCCTTCGCTCACGTGACGCAGGCGCGACGTCCATCAGATGCGACGGTCGCGTCCGCACGCTTTCGGGAAGCCGGATCTTCGGGGGGGCGGGTTTCTTCTTCGGTTTCGGTTTCTGGGCCGTTGCCAGCACAGGCCAAAGGCTGGAAACCGCGAACACCAGAACCAGCAACGAAATCGACCGTCGAATCACCGGCCGTCGAATCACTGTGGAGAACATCGAGAATCGCGAATGCATGAAAGCCAGACCTAGCCGTTTCTTGAAGAGAAATCCGTCACCCTTGAACGGGCCAAAGGGACGATTTGTACCCCATTTTAGCTCAAGGCAGGACGAATCCCCAACGGATTGCTTGCGACATGTGTCGACACCAATGGCCCAGCAGGAGGGTCGCAGGGTCGCAAAGAAACGTATCTTTCGAGCGCTCCCCCCGCTGTGCTACAACCGGTGACATGTTGGGAGAAATTAAAGTTGGCCGATGTAGCCGCCAGTGCTACCGCGAAAAGCGACCGCTGAAAGAAGGCGAGTGGTACTACAGCGTCGTGCTGCAGAACGACGACGATGACTACGAGCGCCGCGACTACAGCGCCGAGGGCTGGGAAGGCCCCCCGGACGGCAGCCTCGGGCATTGGAAGTGCCGGATGCCGGTCGCCGGAGAAAAAAAACTGGTGCTTGCCCCGCGCGCCGTGCTGATCGGTTTGCTACGTCAGATGGAAGATCTGCCCGAACAGGCGAAGACGCGGTACCTGTTGGCGCTGATTCTGCTTCGTCGACGATTTGTCCGCGTCACCACCGGCCCACCGCTCACCGCAAACGATCCCGGCACGCCCGATTCGGAAACGCCCGGCCCCAAGATCATGCACCTGGAAGTCGTCGATGACGGTTCGACGATCGACGTGGCGGAGTGCCAGATTGCCAAGAGCGAAGCGGAATCGCTGAGTGAATCGCTAAGCGAGTTGTTGTATTGCGAAGCGAGCGAAATTCAACAGGAATGATCGATGAGATTGATTGACGCAAGGATGCGTGCCCTCACTTGGCTGCTGCTGTTCGGCGTCTGCTTCGTCTCCGGCGGGGCGACGTGCGCCCGACGCGAGGCGACGCTGCAATTGCCACCCCCGCCACCGGTGCTGCCGCAAACGCCGACCCTGGAACTCGTCACCGCGGCGGTCAATCGCACTTCGGCGATCCGAGAACTGTCCACCAACACCGCGTCGGTCGATGTGCTCAGTATGCCCGCACTGCCGAAACTGTCGGCAACGATCAACTTGCGCAAAGAACGCGACTTCCGTCTCAAGGCCAGTCTGCCGATTGTGATGGGGTCCGGGTTGGACATGGGCAGCAACAACTCACTGTTTTGGTTCGAAGTCCCCGAGGGCCTGGGGCGGTTGTTGTACTTCGCCCGACACGATCAATACCGCCAACAACTCGATCGCGCCGTGTTGCCGGTCGATCCGACCTGGGTCACCGACGCGCTCGGTTTGGTGCAAATCGATCCCGCCCAAGTCCTCCAAGGCCCGGTCATGCGGCCTGACGGAAAGCTCCAGATCCGCAGTGCACTGCCGATGCCCGCCGGAACGTTCCAACGTGTTTGCTACGTCGACGCCGCCGCGGGGCATGTCACCGATCAATTCCTGTACGCCCCCGCGGGAGGCCCACCGATCGCGGAAAGTCACGCCTCAAATCATCAGTTCTATGTCGACCACAATTGCTCGCTGCCGCACACCGTTGAGTTTTCACTGACGCCCCGGGTGGGTGAGCCCTTGTCGATGCGGATTGACGTGGGCATCTATGCGGTCAATCAGATTTTGAGCGGCGACCCGAACTTGTTCGTGATGCCACAAGGTGCCGCCAACGCGATCGACCTGACCACCCTTTCGCCGGCCAATGCGGCCATGGTCGCACCGACCCACTATCAAGTCCCCGCCAGCTACCAATCCGACGCCGTCGGCCCGATGCCCTACCGCGGCCTGATCCGATAACGCGTCCGACACCTCCCCAGGGCTTCTTGCCTATTCTACCAAAAAGGTGTCGGACACCTTTTTCAGGAAAATCGTACGAGCGATTACAAGATGGCAGAAACATGAGTCGAAAATTCCTGGCGTTGCTGATGTTGGTGTTCGGTTGTGTGTTGGGGATCGGGCCGCGGTCAGGTGACGCCCAGTCGTTCGATCGAACGCCCGACCTGCGGACGCCGCCGGTCAGCGAAGGTACACCGGCGGCGGGAAAACGTGTCAAACAAGTTCATCCGGAGTATTCGGGTTCGAACGTTTATCACCTGCTCTATCTGCCGACGGATTGGAAGCCGGGCCAGGCTTATCCGGTGATCGTCGAATACGCCGGTAATAAATACCGGACCAGCCCCGGAACGGTCGAAGGCAGCAACCTCGGATACGGAATCACCGGCGGCAAGGGTGTCATCTGGGTCTGCATGCCGTACGTGAACAAGACAGAAATGCGGAATCAGGAAACGTGGTGGGGCGATGTCGACGCGACCGTCGATTACTGCAGGGACATCGTCGCGAGCATCTGTGGTGACTACGGCGGCGACGCGAACAACGTTTTCATCGCCGGTTTTTCACGCGGAGCAATCGCCTGCAACTTCATCGGTCTGCATGACGATCAGATCGCGTCGCTGTGGCGAGGCTTCTTCTGTCACAGCCACTACGATGGCGTCAAACAATGGCCGTACCCCGTCAGCGATCGAGCGTCGGCGACGGAGCGGTTGCGTCGACTTGGTGATCGACCGCAATTCATTAGCCATGAAAACTCTGTCGATGCCACTCGCGGTTATTTGATGGACGTGATGCCCGACGGCAATTTTACGTTTCAACGGCTGAGCGAATGGGGTCACACAGATACTTGGGTGTTGTACGACGTCCCGGAAAGAAAGGCACTGAGGGAGTGGTTTCACGCACAACTGCAGAGCGGTCAATAAATGGGACAGGCTTCCCCATCAAATGGACACTTCTGGCTGAACGCCACCACATTTGATCCAATACGCCCGTTAGACGACGTGCAAAGGGTCAAAAATTTGGTGGTCAAAGAATGAAGAGTTCCGCCGGAGGAAGGCAGATGTACTCGTGTGCTGTTTCTCTTTTCTCATATTTTGACCAACCAATTTTTTGACCAACCTTCCCGCCCATTTCAACGCGACGAACGACGCCGATCGGTTGCAGGGACGTCTCTGAACCTGCCGAGCGAACCTGAGTTCCCGCAATCGGTGTCAGTCGCGATTAGCGAGAAGTGTCATAAAACGCGACATCGATCTCCGGTTGCTTGCTAACGCCACTTGTCGGGGAACTCATCGATCTCAATGCCCCAGACCACCGGC
Source organism: Stieleria sedimenti (assembly GCF_025060895.1). GTDB lineage: Bacteria > Planctomycetota > Planctomycetia > Pirellulales > Pirellulaceae > Stieleria > Stieleria sedimenti. Next base: position 14,561 of record NZ_JANZKV010000144.1, read on the forward strand.
AAGATCCAGTAGACAAAGACCGTTAACAGCAAGATCGAAATCACGTTCATCCAAATGCCGGCACGCACCATGTCGGGAATCCTCAGGTAACCCGATCCGAACACGACCGCATTGGGCGGCGTTGCGACCGGCAGCATGAAGGCACACGACGCGGCCACCGTCGCGCCGACCATCAACAAAAACGGGTGCACGTTCATCGAAACCGCCATCGACGCCAGGATCGGCAACAGCATCGACGTCGTCGCCAGGTTCGATGTGATTTCGGTCAGAAAGTTGACCGACGCGACCAGGATCAGCACGAGCAACAGCATCGACACCGATTCCAACAGCGTCGTTTGTGAACCGATCCAAACCGCTAAGCCGCTCGACGTGAACCCTTCGGCGAGCGCCATCCCACCACCAAACAGCAAGACAATGCCCCAGGGCAACTGTTTGGTGTCTTCCCACACCAGCAATGGTTCTCGTTTTCCCTCGGCGTCCACCTTGCGACTGGGAATCAAGAACAGACACAGCCCGCCGGTCATCGCAATGATCGTGTCATCGAGCAGCGGAAAGAGTCTCAGTTGGTTTTGAATAAACGAGCGGCTGATCCACGCCAACGCGGTGATCGAAAACACGGTGAGCAGAAGTTTTTCTTCGAGTGAAAACGTCTTTAACGCGTCGAGTTGCTTTTGAATTTCCTGACGTCCGCCGGGGAAGGTTTTGTGGCGGAAGTGAAAGGCAAAACGTGTCAGATAGACCCAGCAGAGCGCGAGCAAGATCAGGGAGATCGGCAGCCCAAACTTGAACCACTGCAAAAAGCTGATTTCCACCCCGTAAATTTCTTGCACCACGCCGGCCAGCACCAGATTGGGCGGCGTTCCGATCAGGGTCGCGATGCCGCCGATCGAAGCGCTGTACGCGATTGCCAGCATCAATGCCTTGCCAAAAATCTGGTTTTCGCTGGCGTCGGTTTGCGGGTTGTCACGCAACTGGGCTACGATCGCCATTCCGATCGGCAACATCATCACGGAGGTCGCGGTATTGGAAATCCACATCGACAACCCCGCCGTGGCGACCATGAACCCCAAAATGATGCTGGTAATGTTCGTGCCGATCAACTTGATGATATTGAGTGCGATCCGCCGGTGTAGATCCCACTTTTCGATCGCGATCGCGATGAGGAATCCGCCAATGTAGAGAAAGATGTAACGGTGGCCGTACTGCGACGTGGTGGCCTGCAACTGGACCGCCCCGGTCAGTGAAAACAGCACGATGGGCAGCAGCGCCGTCGCAGCAATCGGGATCGCTTCGGTCACCCACCAGACCGCGATCCAGGTCGTCGCGGCGAGTACCGCGTTGGCTTCCGGGCTCAATCCCTGCGGATGAAAGAACAGCAGAATCAAAAAGAACAGAACGGGCCCGGCGATTCGTCCGACAAGCTTGGCTGAAAAGGTCATGGAGTGGGGTTGTCTCGCCGGTGAACGCTACGGCCGCGGATGGACCGGGGGGTAAGAAGATTTTGGAGGTAGGAAAATTGTTTGGAGCACGCCGATGGTCAATCGGAAATCTGTTCCACGACTCGTTTACCTGCCGTCGACATCTTCCTAGCTGCCCGCTGCCATCGTGTTTGCCCGCCGCGCCTAAGCGGATCTCCAACGGCAACGATCTTTCCAGAGGCGTGCCTTTTGACGGATCGGACACTTTATCAGATCACGGCCGTCAAGACACACTCGTGGCCCCGGACCGGAAACACAATCACGCGACTGACCATCGGCAAGTGATTCCACTGAGCCAATCTTCCTACCCCCAAAATTTTCCTACCTCTCCACCGAGCCCTTACGAGTTGGTGGGAATCTGGGGAGGGATGGCAGCATGACTCGGGGCAGAATGATGGGACGGATAGGCTGTCGCCCGGTGCGGGTAGAAACGAAACGATTTTGCTCAGTCCCGGGCGGCACCGGGCAACGAGGGTGAAATCGAGCCTACCGCTCGCGACATCGGTTATCCTAGTGGCCGCGGAAAGTGAGCCCGCCTTTCCACTCCCTCCCACGATTCAGCCCCCGCCCGATCTCCCGATGAAACGTTCTTGCGAATTGCTCTCGTTCACGATACTGGTTTCCTTTGTCGCCGCGTTGGTGCCGCCACCGCTCGCCGCCGAGACGCCTTCGCCGCGGTTCCAGAAACTCGTCCTCAGCGAGTCCTTTCACAGCGAGGGTGCCGACGCCGCCGACTTCAATCGTGACGGACATCATGACATCGTGTCGGGGCCATACTGGTACGAAGGCCCCGAATTCCGCACGCGTCATGCTTATGCGGTGGTCAAGGATTATTCGATCAAAGGCTACTCCGATCACTTCTTCTCCTTTGCGCGTGATTTCAACGGCGACGGACAGATCGACATTTTTTCGATCCCGATGCCCGGGACGGCGGGAGTGTGGTACGAAAATCCCGGTGACGGGGGCGGTTCGGATGTTTGGACCAGCCATGTCGCATTGCCGAGTGTGGACAACGAGTCGCCGACGTTTGCGGACATCGACGGTGATGGAATCGACGAACTGGTTTGCATTCACCAGGGTCGCTACGGTTACGCCGAACCAGACAACGCCGATCCGACGCTGCCTTGGCACTTCACCGCGGTCAGCGACAATCGGGGCTATGGGCGATTCACGCACGGACTGGGTGTCGGCGATGTGGACGGCGACGGACGCCCCGACCTTTTGGAGAAAGATGGCTGGTGGCAACAAACCGAAACGGCGGGCGCTCCCTTCACGTTTCACCCGGTGAAATTTGCCGCCTCGGGCGGTTCGCAAATGTTCGCCTATGACTTTGATGGCGACGGCGACAACGACGTCCTGTCCGTCCAAAACGCACATGGTTATGGACTGAGTTGGTTCGAACGACGCGGCTCGGGCGACGACTTCCTGTTTGTCGAACACCCAATCCTGGGAAGCCGGCCGTCCGACAATCCGTACGGTCTGGCGATCTCGCAGATGCACGCGGTTGCCTTGACGGACATCGACGGCGACGGCGTCCTGGACATCGTGACGGGCAAACGATTCTGGGCGCATGGCGGGAACGACCCGGGTGCCAGCGAATTGCCGGTGCTGTATTGGCTGCGAACCGCGCGGTCCGATTACGGCGTCGACTTTCATCCCCATTTGATTGACGTACGCGTCGGCGTTGGGACTCAACTAACAACCGCGGACATCGATCGCAACGGTCACGTCGATGTGATTGTCGGTAACAAGCTGGGCACCTACGTGCTACTCAATCGCGGCACCGCCGAATCGCCACCGACGCCGTCGACGACCGCGCCGCATCGGGTGGGCAGTGACGAGTTTAAAAACGCGGTCAGGACGACGGAACCGCTAACACCGGAACAGGAGCAACAAACCTTCGTCCTGCCGGCGGGGTTCAAAGTCCAACTCGTCGCGGCCGAACCTGAGATTGCCAAACCGATGAACATGGCGTTTGACACCAGAGGCCGACTGTGGGTCAGCAGCAGTGTCGAGTACCCGTTTCCCGCTGCCGATGGCGAAGGACGCGACACGATCAAGATCCTGGAAGACACCGATGCCGATGGTCGCGCCGACAAAATCACCACCTTCGCCGACGGACTGAATATCCCGATCGGATTGTATCCCTATCGTGACGGCGTGATTTGCTACAGCATCCCGAACATCTGGTTGTTGCGTGACACCGATGGTGATGACAAATGCGACACGCGCGAAATCTTGTACGGCCCATTCGACTACTCGCGTGACACGCACGGCATGTGCAACGGATTCACCCGTGGACTCGACGGCTGGCTGTATGCCTGTCACGGATTCAACAACCAGTCTTCGGTGGCCGGCAAGGATGGTCACAACGTCACGATGCATTCGGGCAACACCTTTCGCATTCGAACCGACGGCTCGCGAATCGAGCACTTTACCGACGGCCAGGTCAATCCGTTCGGGATGGCGATCGACCCGAACGGCGATTTGTTCACCGCCGATTGCCACACCAAACCCATCACGTTGCTGATGCGGGGCGGCGTGTACGAGGGTTTCGGCAAGCCCCACGACGGACTCGGATTTGTCCCCAACGTGATGGAGCATCTGCACGGCAGCACGGCCATCGGCGGGATTGCGTTGTATCACGACGATGCGTTTCCGCCCGTCTTTCACGGCAACGCCTTTGGCGGCAACGTGATGACCAGTCGGGTCAACCGTAATTCGATTCACCATGCCGGATCAACCGTTTCGGCTCGAGAAGAATCCGATTTCATGATCTCCGGGGATCCCTGGTTTCGCCCAGTTGATTTGCAGACCGGCCCCGATGGTGCTTTGTATGTTGCCGATTTCTACAACCGCATCATCGGCCACTATGAAGTCGGACTCGATCACCCCGGACGTGATCGCCAGCGAGGACGCATCTGGCGAATCGTCTATGACGATGATGCAAGGACACGTCGCGATGTGCCTGCCGTCGCGTCGATGGATCCGCCCAAACGCGATGACTTTTCCCAAATTTCTCGCGCGATCGAGCAACTGGAATCGGCGAATCTGACGCGGCGGTCGATCGCATCGGATCAACTGGCTGATCAGTTCGGTGCAGAGGCGATCGAACCTGTTCGTCAAGCGTTAGCGCATTGTGAGACCCCCGACGCCAAGGTTCACTTGCTGTGGGTGTTGCACCGCTTGGCAGCGATCACCGATGGCGAGATTCAAGCCGCTGCACAGGACGAAAACGCCCGGGTGCGTTCGCATGCGATGCAGATCATCGGTGCCAGCGGCGACGCGGGCGAGTCGTTGCAGGAATGGTTAGCCGCCGGACTCCACGATTCCGATGCAATGGTTCGGCGTCGTGCGGCGCAGGCCGCGGCGATGTTCCCGTCGCTGCAGTTGACGAAGGAACTGATGGAAACGCTGCATCAGACGCCGGCGTCGGATCCACACTTGAGGCATGCGATTCGCATGACGTTGCGCGACCACTTACGTGACGCCGAACGCTTTCGTACCTTCACGGCGTCGCTGCCGGCCCGCGACGTCAACGCTGTGATCGATTTGTGTCTGGGCATCAAGACCGACTTTGCCGGCGAGTTCCTGGCGGCTCATGTGACCGAACTGCAAGGCTTGGCGCCCGACCAACTTTCGACGTATCTGTCATTCGCCGCGCGTTATGCGTCGCCGGAACACCTGGGCACCATCTCGCAAATGGCGCAAACACGCTTCGCAGAGGACCCGGACTTCCAGGAGGATCTGCTGCGTTCGATCCAGACGGGACTTCGCCAGCGCGGCATCGCGTCTCCACCGGTCGTGGTCGCTTGGGCGACCCGTTTGGCTCGATCGTACCTGGGCATTCCAGGCGACGGCGATGCTCTGCCCGAACGTCCCAGGCAAATCGGTTGGACCTATTTCCCCTACCCCGGGACCCCCGACCATGGCAATCCGTGGGTGCCGTCGACCAAACGCAATTCGGCCGACGGCGAGCAAGCATCGAAATTGCACAGCAGCTTTCCGACCGGGGAATCCAAAACAGGGATCTATCGCAGTGACTCGTTTCGGTTGCCAGAGGAATTCTCGTTCTATTTGGCCGGTCACGACGGTTTCCCCGACAAACCGATTCAGCAATTGAACTTGGTGCGATTGCGGGACGCCGCCACTCAAGCGGTCCTGCAAAGCTGGAGTCCTCCGCGGAACGACACCGCACATAAGATCACTTGGAAATCCGCCGACGCGGCCGGACGCGAGGTGTTCGTCGAGTTGGTCGATGGTGATACGGCCGGGGCTTACGCATGGATGGCCGTCGGACGGTTTTCGGTCGATGGTTTGAACCCGAGCAACGAAGCGGCACGTTTCACCCGGGCGGCACGGCTGATCGGAGAGTTCCGCATCGGCGAACTCGCCGGCGTGGCGAAACAGCTTGTTGCGGATCCGGATGCCAGCGGTGCGTTGGCAGCGGAATTCGCCGCCGCGTTGGTCGCCTTCGATCCCACGTCGCAACGATCTGCCATTGCCGAGTCGCTCTCGATCAACGGCATTCACCGCATCCTGCGCGGCGAACTCGCCAACGTTTTGTTGAGTCCCAAGGACGACACGGTGGCCGAGACACTTGGCAAGGTGACCAAACTGGCAACCGCGGCGGAACAATTGCGGATTGCCGGAAAGCTCTCGTCGGACCAAGCCGGCGTGGAAACGCTGTTGATGCTCGTCGAAGCCGGCCAGGCGTCACCGCGTTTGCTTGTCGCGCCTGCGGTCCGCGGCAAACTGGATAGTCTGGCGACGCAGGAACAATCGCAACGGATCTCCGAGTTGACAAACGATTTGCCGACCGAAGATCAAACCTTGATCGCTGCGATGAACACACGCAAAGCCGCGTATTTGGTCGGCGGCGGTGACGCGATCGCCGGAGGCCAGTTGTTCGCCAAACAGTGCGCCGTCTGCCATCAGGTCGCGGGCAAGGGAGTCGCGGTCGGACCGAACCTGGATGGCGTCGGCAACCGCGGTTTGGATCGGTTGATCGAAGACGTGCTGACGCCCAATCGAAACATCGACGCCGCCTTCCGCGCCAGCGTGGTGCTGACCGAAGACGGGCAAGTTTATAGCGGGCTGATCAAACGGACCGATGGAACACAGTTGGTGATCGTCGATCAGACCGGCAAAGAAATCAACGTGGCCGTCGACGAGATCGTCAGGCAAAAAACGGTTGCCACCTCTCCGATGCCCGCCAACTTTCATGAAACGCTGGACGAGGGGCAAACCAGAGATCTGTTGGCGTACCTATTGTCGTTGACGCATTAGATCGCCGACCAGTATGCGGCATCGCCAGCTCACCGCGCGAGGTGAAACCGTCGATTCACCGTTCGACCCTCCCCCCGCTGCGCTCGCCTCTCCCTGCCAGGGAGGGTGACTGGAGAGGTGTAGACACCAATCTCTGACGCCTGAGGAAACTCTGTTGAATCATCCCACAAAAATCTTCGGTACGATCGGGCTAATCGCGGTCTATTTCACGTCGTCTTACTTCGTCGGTGAATTTGCGTACATCGCGGTCTTGGGCGTTCTGGTTGCAGCATGGTTGTTCCGGATCACCTTTCCGCTGCTGTATCGGCTGGAACAGCGAATCGGCCGCTGGGAATCGCGTCAGGATGTCGACCCGGATGAGTGATTCGATCGCCACCGAGCAGACGCATCTGATGTGAGGGATTCAATCGGTTACGATGGTGAGTAGGCGGACTCTTTTTGAGGTTTTAGGCAATTGCGGAGCAAAACGATGAATCGAACAGCAGGCACCCCTCGGCGAAGCTTCTTGGGCGTGTGTGGCGGGGCAACCGCCGCGTTGGCATTGAGCGAGCTTGACATCATCAACCATTTGCCGCGTGTCAGCGCGGCCGAGGCGACACTTGGCCAACAATCCGTTCGTTTCAGCGACGACATTGAACCCTTGGTGCGATTGCTCGAAGAGACGCCGCGCAATCGGGTCGTGGAAGTGTTTGCCGACAAGGTCCGCAGCGGCACCTCGTATCGTGAAGTGTTGACGGCGTTGCTGCTGGCCGGCGTCCGCAACGTCGAACCAAGGCCGAGTGTGGGTTTTAAGTTCCACGCCGTGCTGGTCGTCAACTCGGCCCACCTGGCCAGCCTCGCGTCGCCCGATCAAGATCGTTGGTTGCCGATTTTCTGGGCACTCGATTACTTTAAATCGTCCCAAGCCCGCGATGTCCAGGAAGGAAATTGGACAATGTCAGCGGTGAACGAATCGTCCGTCCCGGCACCGCATCAGGCGCGTCAAGCGTTTGTCGATGCGATGGACAACTGGGATGTCGATGCGGCCGACGCCGCGGTCGCGGGATTCGTCCGATCCGCCGGCGCGAACGAGGTGTTTGAATTGATGGCCCACTACGGATGCCGCGATTTTCGCAGCATCGGCCACAAAGCCATCTTCGTGGCCAACAGCTTTCGCACCTTGCAATGCATCGGCTGGCGGTATGCCGAACCCGTGTTGCGTTCGCTGACCTACGCGTTGTTGAATCACCACGGAGAGCCCAATCCGGCGAGCAGCGACTTGGCCCCCGACGCGGCGTGGCGGGTGACCGATTCATTGGTCGACGGCTTCGATGATCAATGGAACAGCGGCAAACTGGATTCGTCGGCCTCGCTGGCCCATTTGCAAACCTTGCGTGATGCCACGCCCGAACAGGCGGTGCGGGAAACGGCCAAGCTGATTCAGTCCGGCATCCATCCCCAGTCGATCGCCGATGCGTTGTTCCTTTCGGCCGGTGAGATGCTGATGCAGCAACCCGGCATCATTTCGCTGCATTCGTCGACGACCACCAACGCCATGCAATACGCCTATCGGACGGCCCGAGATCCGAAGACCCGGCTCCGGCTGCTGTTGCAGAACGCCGCGTTCATTCCCCACTTCCGATCGTCGATGCAGTCGCGTGGGAAGGTGGCGACTCAAAGCATCGATCAGTTGCAACACGTGGAAGCTCCCGAGCAGGCAACCTCGGTGACCAAGATCTTTGAACTGATCAACGACAATCGCGAGGAAGCATCACGTGGCGCGATGGCGTTTCTGGCAGCCGGCGGTCAGGCCGAACAAATGATTCACACCGCCCGCCAATTGGTGTTCCTCAAAGGCAACGATTCCCACGATTACAAATTCAGTTCAGCCGTGCTGGAAGATTTCTATGCGGTCTCGCCGAATTTCCGCAACAGCTATCTGGCCGCGTCGACCTATCTGTTGCCTGGAAGCCGTGATCGAGATAACGGACTGGTCGATCGCATTCGATCCGCGGTCGGGTAAGGGGATCGTTTGAGATTTCAGAGATGTGTGGCACTTCTGAATCCCTTCAGGCCTTGGCGTTCCAGCCCCCTTGCACCGGTGGCTACCCGGCCGATGCCATCGAATTTGACGTCGGCGGGGTGTTCTTTTGTTAGCGGCACTCAGCTTCCGCCCCAGACCAATTTCAGGTAGCGAATCTTGTTAAAGCTTCTCCTGCTTGGGATCTTTCACATGATCCACTCAGCCCTACAACCGCTGCATGATCCCGCGATAGGCAGCTTCGTCGATTTCACCGGTCAGGAAGCGATAGGTTGCCACGTACTTGCCCACCCGCGAGAGGTCTCGTTGGAAGCGTTCACCGCGGAGCAACACGCGGTCCAGAGACAGGTTGTCGCGCAAATCAGACAATTTGACTTGCCGGGCGAGTTCGTTTTCTCGCAACCGAATCACGTAGTCCTGGTACGACGTTTCGCTGCGGTGGGTCATCAGATCGACGCCTTGGACCACCCGATCGCTGAACCCGTGTGATCGCAGATCGTCCAGGGTGACTGGTGTGTCTTCGACCAAATCATGCATCACGCCAACCATTTTAGCCTCCAGCGAGTCGACGCCCATCATCACGCGGATGCAATGCAAGATGTAAGGCTGGCCCGACTTGTCGGTGATTCCGGCGAAGTGTTTTGCGGCCAATGCGATCGCGTCTTCGAGTGTCGCAGGCATGATGTTGGATTCCTTGCCATTGGAGGAACAGAAAGTTGAGTGAAACGGTTCCAGCCGATGCCAAGACTGGAACAGGATTTGCGAATCACAGCAACGGCGGCGAGTGTCGTGCCAAAAAGACCTCCCGCTGTCACACCATCGTCCTTTCCACCGCATTGCCGAGCCATGCACGCTGCTACTGAGACTTACGGAACCCCCCGCCACGCCGTGGCCTATGAAATGACGCCGACCCATCCGGTGCTGATCGGGTACCTCTACTGGATTCTCGGCATCTTTGGTGCCCACCGATTCTACTTCGGCCGACCGATCACGGGGGTGCTTTGGTTTTTCACCGGCGGCGTGTTTTTGATCGGCTGGATTGTGGACCTGTTCTTGATCCCGTCGATGGCCGAAGACGCGTCACGGCGGTACCGCAGGGGACGGATCGATTACACGCTTTGCTGGGTGCTGCACACCTTTCTGGGTCTGTTCGGCGTGCACCGCTTGTACATGGGCAAGATCTTCACCGGTGTGCTGTACCTGCTGACCGGAGGCTTGCTGGGTGTCGGGTTCGTCTATGACCTGCTGACCCTGAACGAGCAGATCGATGAATTGAATGCGTGGGAGTAGGGGAGCGGGTCGCGGAGGAGATCGCGACGACGCCGGGAGGGTGCTTTGGCATCGTTGTTGGCATCGGTGGGTGCGGGGCCGCGGAAAGCCCTCCCCTCGCTGCGCTCGACCCTCCCGCTCAGAGGTCGTGCAGTTTTTAAGTCGTGGATCACAAGGGGTTTTCGTCACTCTCCCCCTGGGAGAGTCGAGCGTAGCGAGGAGAGGGTTTTTGTTGCTGCTCGGGACGCAACCCTGGCCGGCGAAGTGAACACCGCGATTGACCGTTCGACCTCCCCTCGCTTCGCTCGACCCTCCTGCCAGGAGGGTGACTTTAAAAACTGCACGACCTCCTCACGGGAGGGTTACTTCTTGACTTGATGCGCCAGCCCGACGTGCAAGCGAGGGACGCCGCGTGCACCTTTGCTAACGCGTGCGCCGCTTACGCGCCGAGTTGCTCTCGCATGGAGGTCTTCGCGGCGTCGAGTGCTGCGGGCAGTTTGCTGGGGTCTTTGCCGCCGGCTTGGGCCATGTCGGGGCGACCACCGCCGCCACCGCCGACCATCTTGGCAGCCGCGCCGACCCATTGGCCGGCTTTCAAGCCTTTGTCGACCAGCGTGTGACTGAGGCCTCCCACCAGGACCACTTTGTCGCCCTGGACGGTGCCGAGCAGCACGGCCGATCCGCCGGAGGATTTTTTGCGGATCTGATCGATCCAGCCTCGCATGACGTTCGGGTTCGCACCGGGGACTTCCGCCACAACAATCAAATCGTCGCCGACCTTTTCCCCTTTGCCGATCAAGTCATCCGCGGTGATCTTTCCGCCGGCGGTGGCTTCTTTTAATTGCGCGACCAAGCTGGCGCGGTCGGCGAGCATCGAATCGATCCGCGCGAGCACTTCGTCTTGAGAGACATTCAACCGTCGCGTGATCTCACGGACGCTGGCGCGGACGCTGGGATAATCGCTGACGTCCGCGGCGGGGCAATCCGCGGTGACTGAAAAGGCGTCGGCATGCTCGGACGGTTTGCCGCTGGTGAGCTCCTTCTTCAGCTGTCGGACTTCGCCGGCCAGCTGTACGATCGCACCGCCGGCATGAGCCGGGTCGGTGCCGAGCCGCGCGGCGATGTCAGCAAGCAACATTTGCGTCTGTTGACGATGCTGCTCGGCGCGGGCGCCGGTCAGGGCAACGATTCGACGAGTGCCGGCCGAGACGCTTTCTTCGGCCATCAATTCAAACGTTTGAACGCTGCCCGAGCGGGTGACGTGCGTCCCCGCGCAAAGTTCTTTGCTGTAGTCGCCGATGGAGACCATGCGGACGGGGTCGGGGTACTTTTCACCGAACAACATCATCGCGCCGGCCTGGCGGGCTTCGGCCAGCGGGAGGGTCTGCCAGGAGACCTCGGCGTCTTCGTCGATCCGCGTCATCACGTCGCTTTCGATTTTCACCAAGACGTCGTCGGGAATCGGTTTTTGGTTGGTGAAATCGAAACGCAAGCGGTCCTCTTCGACTTTGCTGCCCTGTTGTTGGGCGTGGTCGCCGATGTTGGTGTGCAGTGCGTGGTGCAGGATGTGGGTGGCGGAGTGGGCGCGGGCGAGGGCGCCGCGTCGATCGGTATCGACGACGGCTTTGCAACTCGCGCCTTCTTTGATTTCGCCCTTGGTCAGCTTGCCGTGATGGACGATCAGGCCGCCGTGTTTCTGGGTATCGTGGACGATGAATTCGAAATCATCCGAGCTGATGACGCCGGTGTCGCCGACCTGGCCACCCGATTCGCCATAGAACGGTGATTCGCTGAGCACCAAGCGGAATTCGGCGTCGCCGGGACGGCTGATGCGGCTCAGCAACTGCCCTTCGTCGTCTTTGTCTTTGCCGTCGCCGGTGATGATGCCCTTGATCGTCGCGGTCGTCTCGGTCGCGTCGTAACCGACGAACGGCGTTTCCCGCAGTGCTTCTTTGAGTGTTTCCAGGGGACCGGTCTGAAACAGTTCGACTTGTCCGGCACCGCTGGCGATCGCGTGTTCGTGCATCGCGTCACGATAGCCCGGCCAATCGAAGGTAAAATTCTTTTCGGCGGCGAGGGTTTGCAACAACTCCGGGGGGACGCCGTAGGTCGTGTTCAATTCCGCGGCTTCTTTACCGGGGACCATCACCGCGTCTTCTTCGTTCATCTCCTCGAACAGTTGTCCGATGCGTTTCATGCCGCCGTCGATCGTTCCGAAGAACGCATTCTCTTCCGACTCGATGACTTCGCTGACGCGTGGGATGGTTTCGCTCAGTTCGGGGTACGCGGTTCGGCTGGCGTCGGCGACCGCGGCAACGAGCTTGTGCAGGAAGGGCTCGCGGAGATCCATTTGGTACCCGTCCAACACCGCGCGTCGGATCAGACGACGGACGACATACTTGGCCTTGTCACGTCCGGGGTAGACGTTCTCGTGGATCGCAAAGGCGCAAGCCCGAGCGTGGTCGGTGATCCGGCGCAGGCGTCGACCGTTATCGCTGTCGGGGTCGTAGTGCACGCCGACGACGTCCGCGGCGGCATCGACGATCGGCCGCAGGGAATCGATGTGGAAGTTGGTGGAAACGCCTTGCAGGACGCTGGCGGTGCGTTCCAGCCCCATGCCGGTGTCAATGTTTTGGCTGGGCAGCGGTTTGAGATTGTCCGGCGGGTCGCCGACGCGATTGAACTGGGTGAAGACCAGGTTCCAGATTTCGACGTCACTGCCGTCGTCGAGGTGATAATAGATTTCGCTGCACGGACCACACACCCCGTCGGGGCCTTCGCTGGGTGCCGAGGCGGGCCAAAAGTTTTCGTCTTCGTCCATCCGCACGATCCGATCGTCCGGCAACCCGATCGACTCTTTCCAGATCTCATAGGCCTGGTCATCGTCTTTGTAGACCGTCACGGACAATTTGGCCGGGTCGATGGCCAGCCATTTTTTCGCCGTCAAGAATTCCCAGGCCCACGCGATGGCTTCCTTTTTGAAATAGTCGCCGAAGGAGAAATTCCCCAGCATTTCGAAAAAGGTGTGGTGATAGGCGGTCCGGCCGACGTTATCGATGTCGCCGGTTCGGAGGCATTTTTGGCAGGTCGTCGCGCGGGTGAAATCGAGTTTCACTTTGCCCAGAAAGTGATCCTTGAACTGGTTCATCCCGGCCGGGGTGAACAGGACCGAGGGGTCCCAGGTGGGGACCAACACATCGCTGGGCTTTCGGACGCAGCCCTTGGATTCAAAGAATTCGAGATATTTTTCGCGGAGTTCGTCGGTTTTCATGGGTCAACGCACGGAGATTGAAAGAAGTGCAGTGCCGCCGATGATATCGGATGGATCCGATTTCTCGTAGACGGAGCGTTACAGCTTTTCCGCCGGCGTCGGGACATTGGCGATGCGAATCAGCAAAACCGTTTGTTGCTCCATTTGGTCGACGTTTTTGCCCCCGAACATCTCCGTGCCGAGCCCCTTTCGATCGGCCGTCTCCGAGATCACAAACAGGTCGCCTTCGCCGCCGATCAGTTCGAATTCCATCGCGTCGAGCGACCAGGATTGACGGCGGACATCGATCCGCAAGGCCGCATCCCCCTGGACCCAGTCTTGCTGCATGTCGCCGTGCTGGATTTCGGGGCGCACCCGGAGTCGGATTTGTGCGGCCGAGCTGCCCGGCTGTGGCGTGACCGCCAACAGAAACTGGGGGTCTCGCAGCGTTTGGCCGATCGGTTGCGGTTCCTCGTGGATGATCACCACGTGGTCGCCTTGCACCGGCAATCGAACCGGCAATTCATAGCGTTTTCCCAGTCGCATCGGGATCGTCTTGGAGCCTTCGGATTGGTGGCTGGAAACCGAGACCGAGCTGAGGAATTCGGCGACGACGTCAGGCGGTTGGGCCGATTGCAGCGAATCGAGTTTGCCGACCAAGCGGTCCAGCTGAGCCGCTTTTCCGATCCGTAACCCGTTGTGATAGAGCACCTTTCGGGTTTCCGGCGGCAGCACGGTTTCGTCCACCCATTGCCACATCGATTGCAGCTGGTCGGGATCGGCCGGGTCGAAGCGGATTTGGACAAAACGCGTTTCCAGCTGGATCGAACGGGGGATTTTTTTCAGCGGTAACGCGGCTGTCCGGGTGTCTTGATGCGGATCGTCATGGCCGGGCCAGTTGGACCACGAGGCACAGCCGGCCAGCAAGACCGGGGCGGCGAGAAAGGGAATGGCAAGCAACAGTGTCATCGCCGGTGGGCAGCGGCGGCGGGTTTTGCCGGGCGGTCGATTCGATCGCGGCGGGAGGTGGCATCGCGGCATGGGCAGCTTTTCGGCAAGGAATCGGATGTGTCGGGGGCCAAAAACGGCATCGGCCCGTCAGCGTCATGGCGAACGTCGGCGACCGCGATCAGGCGTCGTTTCACGCCCCTGGACTACGAATTGTGCGGACGGCGCGTCAAGACAGAGCGGCCGCAGATTCCTCTTTTCGTGAAACACGACTTTCACTAAAGTGCCCCGATCCCGCATCCCAGCTGCCCGTTTCCCGCAACGTCGAAATGAATTTTGGCCGTCGTTCGGGTAGCTGAAAATGTATTGTTGCTGTGGCCAAGGAGGAGCCCGACCATGTTGTTGGACCGGATCGATATCGACACTCACGGCCCCCTGACTCGTGTCGAGCTGGGGCCGTTTTCAGAATGCTTGAACGTGATTTGCACGCCGGAGGGTTCTGGGAAAACGGCGATCGTCCGCTTCATTCGGGACTCGTTGATCCGACGCGACTATCCGCTGGGGATGATGAGTTCCTCGGCCGGACGCGTGGTCTGGGCCGACCGCAACGGAAAAATCCATTGCCGACGTGAACATGACGGAACGCCCAGCGGACGACGGACCATCGAATTCGAATCCCGCGGCGAAGCCTCTCATCGATTCGATTGGCTACACGGCAGCTGGATCAACGGAATCGCCGATTCGACCGACGCGACGCGCGCCTTGGAATCGATTCGCATTCCCGAGTCGATCGTCGACGGCATCGTCACCGACACCGCCGTGATCAGCGTTTCCCGAGTCATCGGGGCCTGCCTCCGCAGCGGATTGGGCGACCCAGCCTTGTTCGCCGGATTGCCGGTCAATCGTTCCACGGTCAGCGGGCTCTCGCCGGCAGCTTCGGCCGACCAGCACACTCCGCGACGGGCGATGCGCGATGAACTGGCCCGCATCGAAGCCGAATTGGCATCGATTCGGCAGGCATCCGCCGGCTCGCATGACTTCTTGCCGGGCGCCGAATCAATCGCGGCGCAGCGGCGGCAGCTGCAGACACGGCTGGCGGCCCTGCAATCGGCCCTGCAATCGGCTCAGCAATCCGCACGACCATCGGCACAGCGACCCGACGACAACGCACCGATCGGTGCAGAACTGGCCGAGCTTCACGATCAGATTTGGCAGCTTCGTGTCCGGCACAGTGAGCTGTCTCGCTGGCTAGCCCATCTGCAATTCGATCGAAATCGCGTTCGATACACCGCACCGATCACGGCGTCGCTCTCTGCCCGTGACGCGAGTGCTGAACTGGCCGGCGGGCGGGCGATCAGCCACGGCGCAGCTCTGGACGTCGATGCCGAATTGCGCCGCAAATTAATTGACGTCGATGCCCAAATCACACGCTGGCGTCGCGTGATGACGGAGTTGTCCGGTCTGCGCGAAATCATCTCCTCTGCCGTTGACCGTCACGCCTTGGATCGGCCGTTGCGTGAGGCGGGGGCGTTGCCGATGTCGGAACACATGCTGCGCCGCCAGCGCATGCATCACTTCCTTTCGTCGCTGGATCACTATGCCGGTGACCCTTCGACGGCTGCGTCGTGGGCTGCGTTCGCCGCCGGCGCCGGCCCGACGCGTTGGCCGGACGAAATCGATTTGCGGATCGAAGCGATCGTGCGCCAAGTCGATTGGCTTGCGGCCCGCTACGATCACCCACACTCGGCGGCTCCGGTCTGGTATCGCGATCTGCCTGCGGATCTGGCTTATCGGGGAAGTCACTCGCTGGTGCATTCGCTCCGCGCGATCCGAGACGAATTGCAAACCGTTCGCCGGCACGGATTCCGGTTTGCGTATTCCGCGGCCGAACCGTCGCGAGAGGCACACGCCGCCGAACACGCCCTGGCCGTGCGTCGAGACCACGAGCTGTATGACTTGCGACGCAGCGAACAGTGGGTCGTCGCGACGATCGAGCGACTGCTGGCCTATCGCGAAGGCTTGGTTCGCAATCGACAGTTGGCAGAACGGCTTCGCTATCCGTCTTGGTTGGACGAAGCCTATCATCGGCAAACCTGGTCGGCCTGGTACATCAATCACCTTGATGGTGAAGCGATCGCGCGGAGCAAAGAACTCGATCAAGTCACCGCACAACTCGATCGCTATGTCGCCCGGGCGGCGCGGCTGCGTCGTCAGATGTTGGCCCAGCCGATCAGCCCCGTCGCCGCAACGCAGACCGCCTACCCTGGCCTGGGTGCTTCCCAATGGACCGGCTTTGACGTGGGATTGGGATACACCGAACGGGCAGATTTAGACCTCGGTGATCTGGGGCTAAGCGGCGTTGCGTGGGATCCCGCGATGCTGCAAATGGAGATCGACGCGGTTGAGTCTGAATTGCGTGCACTCGACTCGCTTGCCGAGCCGAGCTTGGGCGCGACGCCGCGGGTGAAATGGCTGAAACGTCGTCGGGCCGAATTGATCAAAATGCTCGGCGTGCCCCAAGCGGTGTCCCGCTCGGCATCTCCGTTGGCCGATGAAGCGAGCCAATGGTTAGTCCGTCTCTCCGGTGGCCGGTTGTCGCGGCTGGATTGGAACGACGCAGATTTCACCACCGCACCCGGCCAAATCGAGACTGCGACCCGCGTCGGGTTTGCCAAGATCGATGGGCGTGAAGAAGCGAATTGCCCCGCGGCCGATCGGGCGCTGGCGGCACTGGCACTACGCATGGCCGCAGCCGACTTGCTGGCCCGAACCGGACGCGCCGTCCCGCTGGTGATCGAAGTCCCGCGCGAACTGTTGTGCCATCAAGATCTCGGCGAGACGTTGGGTGCGATCCCCGCAGGCTACCCCAGCCCTGCCGGCGGTTCACCCATGACCGGCGCCAACCTTTCAGTGCTCGCGGCATTGGACGACTTTGCCAAAAATGGACGACAAGTTGTGTTGTTGGCCAGCGATTCGATGTTCGCCGACCAAGTCGCTCGCCACGGAGGCCAGGTGTTCACGATCCATGGTCAACGCGTCCGACACGACCATCGACCGCTTTGGAGCCCACATTATTCGGACGAAGGCTACGCCGGTCCCCACGCGGCATCCCACTTGCCGCCGCGTTCCAATGCCCTGGGTTCCAATGACCTGGGGACCAATGACCCGATGCCGCACAGCGATGCCTTCGTGGACCGCTATCACGACGAGTACTTTGATCACCTGCCGATCGGTGCCTCGCTGGCCGACATCAATCGCAACCTGGATGCCGTGTGGCAGGAAGCGTACGGGATTTCACCCTACGCCGAATCGCTATCGCGCGGACAAAGGTCTCCCGTGCCAGCTCATTCGACGTCGCCTTATCCAGGCTCGCCCTACGCGGAGGCGGCCTACGCAGACACGCCGTACTCAGACTCGCCCTTTATGGGGCCTGCCTATGCGGGGTCTGCCTACGCGGGGCCGGTATCATCGGCCGCACCGGTTGCTCCCGCCACGCAGGCGATGGCCTACCGGGCGTCGATGCCGGCGGGATCTCCGGATCCGACATTCGTTGATCCATCGCAACACGATGCAGGGCATTGGCACGACGGATATTATTTCGCCGATTCCTACACGACCGCGCCGGCTGCCCAGTCGACTCGCCGTGCATCTGCGATCCACCATGCATCAGCGGCCGCGTCTCGGTCGGCGGCGGAGCACCTGCCATCCAACGCGTCAGGCGATCCGGCGGCCAGCCGGCGCGGACCGGTGTCCCCGTTTTTTCTGTCCGTCGACAGCCCCATCGATCAAGCGCCTTCGATCGACGCAGTCGCCGCGGCGCGTTTGCGCAGATTGCAGGTCACCCACATCAACCACCTGATGAACCAGGACCCCAACCGGTTGGCCGATTCGCTCGGACTGGCCGGCGTGACCGCGGCGACGATTCGGCGTTGGCAGGCCGAGAGCCGCCTGGTTTGTCATGTTCCCCAGTTGCGTGGATTCGACGCCCGGGTGCTGGTCGGATGCGGAATCGCCGATGCGGGGCACCTTTCATCGATCGACCCGGCCGATCTGCTCGATCGTGTGGAAGCGTTTTTGGCGACCGAGCGCGGACAGCGGATCCTGCTCAGCGGCACCAGTTACGAGCTTTCACGGATCACCAGCTGGATCGCAGCGGCAAACGTGGACACCGACGACAACCCGTTGGGCATGGTGCGAGACCACCAAACCGTTGACGGCCGGGTGCTCCGCCAGCAACGCGAGCGTCAGCCGCTCGATGTCAAGTTAGACGACGATCGTTCTGAATACGAGTTCGTCGATGACAACGGAAACGTTGTCCGCGCTTCGTCCAATCGAACCCGGTCAAGTCGGCGTTCGTCCGGCTCGCGGCAACGCAGTGGCGGACTGCCCGGTCGGTCGAGCGGTCGAACCAATGGGCAATCCAATGGATCACGAAACGGCAGTCGATCTGTCAACGGCACCGCCCGCAGCCACGAGATCGGTTCCGACGGACGCAGTCGTCGCGTCAGAGAGTCGGAGTCACGGCGCGAAGCGGATTCGACGGAAACCGTGAATCAGGGCTACCGGACCAGCGAGTCTGAAAGCGACCGGAGCGACCGCACGCGAAGCCGGCGCGATAGCGACGGGCGATCGCGTCGTTCGAGCAGCCGCTCGTCACGACGCGGATCCGAGCATTCATCATCGGGACGTTCTTCGTCGGAACGTTCGCGACGACGGGAGCGGGTGCGCGATGAGACCCGATCGTTCGACTCCGAAAGCGGTGACAAGGAGCTTCGTTTTTATCTTCAACGCGACAGTCCCATCGTGGACGCGCCGTCGATCGGAGCACGGATGGCTGAAAAACTTGAAGCGGTCGACATCGTCACCGTGGACGACTTGCTCCGTGCCGATGCGGCCGACTTGGCCGATCGCTTGAACCACCGGCGGATCGACGCGGACGTGATCACGGCGTGGCAAAACCAGGCGATCTTGGTTTGCCGAGTCCCGATGCTGCGTGGGCACGATGCGCAACTGTTGGTGGCTGCGGATGTCACGACGGCAGAGGAAGTCGCGGAGTTTGACCCGAGCGAATTGTTCGCGTTGATCGACCCGATCGCCCGAAGCAACGAAGGCAAGCGGATCCTCCGCGGAGGCCAGTTGCCGGATCTGGAAGAGATCACCGAGTGGATTCAGTATGCGGCGTTGAGTCGCGAATTGGTGGCCGCGTAGGGCGCGGGGCACCACCTCGTTCCCAGGCTCCGCATTGGGAACGAGCCGACACACAAAACGTACGAGTCAAGCGTACGAGTCAGCAGGTTCTTGATTGCCCCTCAGTACGTTTGCTTGCAAATCGTATCACCCACAAGCCAAGAGTGATTCCCGCAAATCGTTGGATTTTTGATCCAGGCTCTTTGCCAACGGCGTGATCATCGCTTACCCTCTCGACAAATCTTGCCACCCTTCAATTGCCCGACCAAAAGGAGTTTGGAATGAGCACGCGAATTCCACTGAGCCGCGCCGACGAGGAAGCTCGTCTGCGCAACGAGCGTTTGGATTTGAGTATCGCCGAGATGGGGTTGTCGGTTCGCACGACGAACTGTCTTGAAGAAACCGGCATCCTGACGGTGCGTGATCTATTGGGCGCGACGCCCAAGCGTTTGCTGTCGATCAGCAACTTCGGCGAGAAGACTCTCGGTGAAGTTTACGCAGCGTTGGAAGAGCTTGGGTTCTATCGCCCTAGCCGACGACCTCAGCAACCCCGTTGATATGGCGCGCTTTCTTCGACCCTGGAGCAAGAAACGGGGAAAGCGGTTCATCGGCACGGAGCTCCGCAGCCTGCTTTGGGAAACCGCTTTTTACAGCGGCGTTTTCTTGGTCGGCGTGTTTGTCGTGTCGTTGGTGGTGATCAGCCAGCTGTCTTCCTGGGACCAGCTGGCGACACTCAAAGAGCTAACGCAAATCCAGCCCGAAGCCGTGACGCCCGAAGAGCTAGAGGGTGGCGGCTTGGCGAGCTGGATTTTCTTCATTTTGGGGGTCGCGGCGATCGGATCCGGCGCGGGCGGATTGATTTATCGCCTGGTTCGGGTGGGGGCGAGCAATGAACGCCGATCGGCCATGGCCAAGCGGGCTTCGTCGATCGAGATCATCGTTCCGTCGGCGAGTGAGATCGAAAAGATGCCGTCGGTGCCACGCGGCAACGCGCTAACGGACAGCCCAGGGGAGCGTTTGACGTACCGTTTGGCCGCCGAGGGGACGTCGGGCAACGAGCTGGCCGGCCCGGCGCTGCTGGCGCTGCTCTGGAACGCGGTTTGGTTCGTGTTGCTGGCCGTGGTCGTGCTCGGATTCTGGCATTCGAGTCCGCGTTATATACTGACAGGACTGCTCCTACCGTTTGGCGGGGTCGGTTATTGGTCGTTTCGGTATTTTCTGGCCCAGTTGCGTCGATCGGCGGGGATCGGGCCGACGATTGTCGAAATCAGCGACCATCCGCTCTACCCAGGCTGCAAATACCGCCTGTTCGTTTCACAATCCGGACGGTTGCGGCTGCGACGGCTGCGTGTACGTGTCGCGTGCGAGGAAGAAACGGTTTATCGTCAAGGGACAGATGTCCGGGTGGAGCGATATGAAGTTTTCACGCAAGAATTGTGTGCCGAACGCGATGTACGAGTTGACCCGCAGGCACCTTGGGAGCAACAATTCACGATCGACCTTCCATCCAATGTGATGCATTCCTTTGTGGCATCGCATAACGCGGTGCGATGGAAAGTGATCGTCTCTGGAGAAGCCCGTCCGTGGCCATCGTTCTGCCGAAGCTATCCCGTCGTCGTTCATCCTCCGGGCTTGCCTCCGAAACGCAGCCCGCGGTGAGTGTGTCGTTATGCCGCGAGGACGGCATCTACGAGGGCGGGAAAGAGCTCGCGGCGACCTGGCGCGTTTCCCGCGTCACCCTGGATTCGCTCAGTGCGATCGAAATCTCCGTGCTCTGGTACTCCGAAGGCAAGGGCGATACGGACCTGCACGTCCACCATTTTGAGCGTTATGAGGAAGAGCGGATTCGCCGCTTCGGGCTGGCCGACAAGCACTCGCTCTCCTGCATGCTGCCGGCGACGCCGTTGAGCTATCACGGCCGGCTGATCCGTCTGCGGTGGTGCGTGCGGATGCGATTGTTCCTCAGTGACGGCCGAGAAATCGTTGCCGACCAGCCGTTTTATCTTGTCGCCCCGCAGTCGATTCACAAGGGCACCGCCATCGTCGTCGGCGACGAACGCAGAAGTCGTCCCCAGTAGTGACCGGCCGGCGTCGGGGCTTTCGACTCGTGACGGGGCTCTGCCTCGTCACGCATGGTTCGCGAGGCTCCGGCCTCGCATCTGCCGGAGGCGGGAGCCTCCGTGGTCTTGCCTTCCCAGGCAGCAGCCTGGGAACGAGGCGTCGAGGCGTCTGACTAGCCTTTCATCGCGTCGACGACGGCTTGGCCCATGTCGGCCGGGGTCGGGGCGACGGTGATGCCGGCGGCTTCCAGTGCGGCAACCTTTTCCGTCGCCGTGCCTTTTCCGCCGCTGATGATCGCACCGGCGTGGCCCATGCGTTTTCCGGGAGGTGCGGTCCGACCGGCGATGAACGCCGCAACCGGCTTGGTGACGTGTTCCTTGACGAACGCGGCGGCTTCTTCTTCGGCCGATCCGCCGATCTCGCCGATCATCAAGATCGCTTCGGTTTGATCATCTTCCTGATAGCGTTTCAGCAGATCGATAAAGCTGGTTCCCACGATCGGGTCGCCGCCCAGGCCGACGCAGGTGCTTTGCCCGAGTCCGAGTGCGGAGGTTTGCCAAACGGCTTCGTAGGTCAGTGTCCCGCTGCGGCTCATCACGCCGACTTTGCCGGGGTTGTGAATGTAGCCGGGCATGATTCCGATCTTGCACTGGCCGGGGGTGATCAAGCCGGGGCAATTGGGGCCGATCAACACCGCGTCGCTGGCGCGGACCTTTTCGTAGACCCGCACCATGTCGATGACCGGCACGCCTTCGGTGATCGCGGCAATCACCTTGATGCCGGCATCGAGTGCTTCCAGGATGGCATCGGCGGTGAACGGCGGGGGGACAAAGATCATCGTGGCGTCGGCGCCGGTTTCAGCGACGGCTTCTTCGACGGTGTCAAAAACGGGAATCCCTTCGACGTTTTGGCCGCCTTTGCCCGGCGTCACGCCGCCGACCAATTGGGTGCCGTATTCGCGGCAGCCCAGGGTGTGGAATTTGCCCGCACTGCCAGTGATGCCCTGGCAGATGACTTTCGTACTCGCGTCAATCAAAATACTCATCGGAAGGTTCGTCTCAGTCGAGTCAGGTGTGCGATTGGTTGAAGGGTGAAACGAAGTGCAGCACTTCGGATTTCAGCTCTCAGGCTTCCCGGATGAAACGTGAGAGCTCAGGTTTCAAAATTGGGATCAAACCCCGGTCGCGGCGACGATCTTCTTTGCCGCGTCGGTGATGTCGGTCGCGTTGATGACATTGACGTCGCTTTCGGCCAACATCTTACGTCCCTCTTCGACTTCGGTGCCTTCCAAACGAACCACCAGTGGGACGTTAAAGCCGACGGTCTTGCTCGCCTCGATCAATGCACCGGCGATGGTGGTGCAGCGGGCGATGCCGCCGAAGATGTTGACCAGCACGCCCTTGACGTTGGGGTCGGACAACAGGATCCGAAACGCTTCGGTGACTTGTTCGGTGTTGGCGCTGCCGCCGACGTCCAAGAAGTTTGCCGGCTGGCCGCCGTGGTACTTGATGATGTCCATGGTGGACATCGCCAACCCGGCCCCATTGACCAGGCAGCCGATGTTGCCTTCCAGTTTCACGTAGCTCAACCCGGCATTGCCGGCGCGGAGTTCGCTCTCTTCCTCTTCGGCCAAGTCACGCAGGTCGGTGTAGTCGGGATGGCGGAACAGGGCGTTGTTGTCGAAGGTGATCTTGGCGTCCAGCGCGATCATTTGGTTATCGCCGGTGATGACCAGCGGGTTGACTTCGGCCAATTCGCAATCGGAATCGACGTAGAATCGGCACATCGCCGGCATGAACTTCGCCGCCGCTTTGGCCGCCGCGCCGCTGATGCCCAACTTCTTGCACAGCTTCCGCACTTGATAGGCTTCGAGCCCGACGGCCGGGTCGAAGTGTTCTTTGTGGATCAGTTCGGGGGTCTTTTCGGCAACCGTTTCGATCTCCATGCCGCCTTCGGTGCTGACCATCAGCACGGGTTTGGCGACGGCGCGATCGAGCACGATTCCCAAGTACAGCTCGCGGGCGATGTCACAGCCGGCTTCGACGAACACCTTGTTGACGGTCTGGCCAGCCGGTCCGGTCTGGATCGTGACCAGTTTTTTACCGAGCAGTCCGGCCGCGGCCGCTCGAGCTTCGTCGGCGCTCTTGGCCAGCACCACACCGTGCTGTTTCGGGTTGTCGATGATCGTGCCCTTGCCCCGTCCGCCGGCGTGGATCTGTGCCTTGACCACGGCGATCGGGCCGCCCAATTTTTCGTACGCCGCGGCAGCTTCGTCGGGCGTGGTGGCGACGACGCCGTCCAAGACCGGCACACCGGCCTGTCGGAAAAGTTCTTTGCCTTGGTATTCGTGGATTTTCATCGAGGTTTCGATCCGCGTGCGTGGAAGACGATGTATCGGTGGGACGGCTTCGTCAGCCCGAACCCCAGTTCCCGACAGCTCCAGCTGCCGAGAAGCCCCGAAGCGTGTGAGCCCCAAAGCGTGCTTGCAAGGACAGGTCGTCAGTGACAGACGCCCTTCGCAAAGGAAGACGGTCCCTGCGGCAAACGTCCCAGCAAATGCTGTACCCTGGTGCTCCGGCTAAGGGTCCGCGAATATACGTTCGCGGCGCTGGCGCCGGAACCATAGGCAGCGTGATAACGTGATGAGCAACGTCAAAGAAATGCCCGATTACCTTCGATTACACGCCGACGACAACGTGGTCATTGCGACCCGGCCACTCGTTGCCGGTCAGCTGCTGCGGGTCGACGGGAACCCGATCACGCTGGCCCGCCCGATTCCGACCGGGCACAAGATTGCCATCTGCCCCATCCCGGCCCAGACGGCGGTGCGCAAGTACGGCCAACCGATCGGAATCGCTCGAGAATCCATCCAGCCAGGGTGCCACGTCCACACCCATAATTTGCAAGACCGGCACCGCGTCGTCGAGACGATCACGTCGACCAACCCGCCTGCAAAACCTTCGCCCCTGCGACGTTCTTTCCAGGGTTACGTTCGACCCGATGGGCGAATCGGCACACGCAACTACGTGGCGGTCCTGTCAACGGTCAACTGTAGCGCGACGGTGTGTCACAAAATCGTGGCGCGATTCGACGACCAGCGTCTGCGACGCTGGCCCAATGTCGACGGCGTGTTCGCGGCCTCGCACACCACCGGCTGCGCGATCGAGTTCGACGGACGCAAGCATCAGATGATCGCTCGAACGATGGCCGGTTACGCCGACCACCCCAACGTCGGCGGACGGCTGATCATCGGCCTGGGTTGCGAACAAAACACGCCCGCCTATCTCGCCGGGCACCACGGGATCGTTCCGCTGCATGCTCCCGACGGCCGGCCCCTGACCCGCGACGACGGCGTTCCGATGTTGACCATGCAAACCGAAGGCGGATCGCAGGCCACGATCACCCGGGGCGAACGGATGCTCGAGCAGGTGTTGGATTTGGCCAACCAATCCACCCGCACCACCGCTGATGCGTCGGCACTGTCGATCGCCGTCGAATGTGGTGGCAGTGACGGCTATTCCGGAATCACCGCCAATCCGGCCATCGGAATC
Organism: Stieleria sedimenti; assembly: GCF_025060895.1. Classification (GTDB taxonomy): domain Bacteria; phylum Planctomycetota; class Planctomycetia; order Pirellulales; family Pirellulaceae; genus Stieleria; species Stieleria sedimenti. Next base: position 39,614 of record NZ_JANZKV010000144.1, read on the forward strand.
GTTTCCGATCGAGTGGTCGCTTGCGGCGGCACGTCGATCATCTCGGAAACGACCGAACTGTATGGCGCCGAGCACTTGCTGTGTGATCGCAGCCGGTCGCCGGACGTCGCACAGAAATTGGTCGACCTGTTGCACTGGTGGCAGCGGTATGTGGCCCACTACGGCGGCGAGCTGAACAATAACCCTTCGGTCGGGAACAAAGCCGGCGGACTGTCGACGATCACCGAAAAATCGCTCGGTGCGGTTTCCAAAAGCGGCTCGACGGCATTGGAAGCGGTGTATGACTATGCCGAACGTGTGACCACCAAGGGGCTGACGGTGATGGACACGCCGGGTTTTGACCCCGCCAGCGTGACCGGCAAAGTCGCCGGGGGAGCGAATTTGGTGATGTTTTCCACCGGCCGCGGCAGTTGCTTCGGCTGCAAACCGGCTCCGGTGATCAAAGTGGCCTCCAACAGCGAATTGTTTCACCGCATGCGCGACGACATGGATCTGAACGCCGGCGAAGCGATCGCCGGCAAATCGATCGAGCAACTCGGCGATGAGTTCTTTGAATTTGCCTTGCGGGTCGCAAGTGGCGAACGGACGGCCAGCGAGCGGAACGGTTTTGGCGACCATGAATTCGTCCCCTGGACCGTCGGGCCCACCCTGTGACGGGGAGTCTTGGGCGTGCGTCAGTCGTAGAGAATGATGGGAAAGGATTTTTGTCACTCTCCCACTGGGAGAGTCGAGCGTAGCGAGGAGAGGGTTTTCTCTACTGCTAGGGACGCGACTTTGACCGGCGAAGTGAACGCCGCAATTCACCGTTCGACCTCCCCTCGCTTCGCTCGACCCTCCTGCCAGGAGGGTGACATCGCGAAAACCGCTCTGCCCCGTTTCTTTGGGGGGGCTGTCGGTTTGGCGACCGCATCTCTCACATCGCAATCTCCGCGCCTGCCCGAGTCCAGAGATTCGACCGCAGCCTAACCGTGGCGTAAACTAAAAGCCCCCGCGCCGTGTTGCCTCGCACGCGCACGCAGCGAATCGTTCCGGGACCGCGGACCCGGATCGGATCGGTGAACCGATATTCTCCCCAGCCGAACTCTCAAAAGGCACACCAGCATGATGGCGCGATTCTTCTCTTCGACCCGCTCGGGTAACGCTGTGAAGCATTTTTCCCATGTGTTTCTTGAGGTTTTAGCGGCAGGGCGCGAGCCCTCCGGTTCGTCATCTTTGCCAAAACACCGGAGGGCTCGCGCCCTACCGCTCAAGAATGCTTCACAGCATAGCCGCTGGGGCCGCCTGTTGTTGGCAATGTTGCTGTTGGTCACGCCCCTCTCTGTCTCGGGGACGGCGCTCGGGCAAGGCGCGGGTCTGGGGCCGAGCTTGGGCCGCGAACCGATGGGCAGCGGTTATCCGTCGCCGGAGTATTACTTCGCCCTGGACGTTTACCGCAGCGGTGATTTGGAACGGGCGATGGATGCCTTCGACGTTGCGATCTCGCGTACCCGCAAAGACATCAACGGGCATTGGATCGATGCGATTCCGGTGTTCGCAATGATGGGCGAATGCCAGTACCGACTGGGCGACCTGGAAGGCGCGATGCAGAGTCTGGATATGTCGCTGAAAATCGCGATTCGCTATCGCGGTTGGCTGGGGCGACCGGTGTGGTCGGAAGTCCTGATGTCGCAGTTCAAAAATGCACCGAAGCAGTACTTGTGGCCTGAGGCCAACGCCGTCAATCGATTGCCTGTCACTCGCACCATTAAATTTTACTCCGGAGAACAACTGACCGAGGCCCGATTGGCTCAGGGCGGCGTCATCGAAGAGCTGAACATCAAGCCCATCGACGCGATCGAGATTTTGCGAGGCCTGGCGATCGCGTCTTACCGTCGACGCATCATTTTGGGGCCGCTTGCAGAAGGAGACGCGTTGGCGACGCAATTGCTCGATAGCACCAAGTACCCCGCGGGGTTGCAATTGCCGATCGCGCGAAGTTTGATCGGTGCGATGCGGGCGGCCGAGCGTTTCGGCGCGATGCAAGATGAAGAGGCCGTGACCGATGCCGCGACCAAGGCGACGTACAACGGTGGCGTGCATCCGATCACGCCGATCACCGGGCTGTGCGCCGCCTCGGCGCTGGCCGGATCGGACAAACCCGCCGCGGCGATCCCGCTGTGCTTGGCGATCACGAACCAGGCCGCGTCGATGGATTATTTCGAATGGGTCGGCGAAGCGTTGCAGTTGGCCGCCGGGTGCGCGACGTCGAAAGACGCCGCGGTGGTCCAACAGGCCGGACAAGTCGCCGCGACCAACCTGTTACGGAAATCGCGACTGGCCGCCCTGCACTGCCTGATCGCTTCGGCAGATGCCGCCGTCACGGCGGGCGATTTTGCTTCGGCCCAGGCGCGATTGGGCGAAGCGAAATCGATCGCGATGCGGCGCGACGTGTTTCAACCCCGGCTGGATGCCTACGGCGCCTACGTCGCGGCCCGCTTGGCCACCCGCGCGGCCAACACATCGGCTGATTCCGGTGCGGCCCGCCCTTGGGACGAAAGCTTGTCACAGATCTTTCAGTTTGCGACCAACAGTCGGTTGCGAAAGCGGTCGCTGATCTCGATGCCGCGACTGTATCAATTGCAGCGTGTGCGGTTGGCGTTGGGCCGAAATCTCGATGGCCAGTCCGCCGATGTGTTGCTGTCTCGCTATGCCGATGATCCCCCGATCGAAGTTTGGCGGCGTGACCCCGTCGATGCCATCGCCGGTGTGATCGCCGATCGCGAGATGCTGCGGCTGGCCAGATTGCGTACGGCGGCCTCACGCGACAGCGGACAAGACGTGCTCGCTCGCATCGAAGACCTGCAAGCGGGTCGGATCCGCAGCCAGTTGCCGTTGGGGGGACGCGTGATGCAAGTGCGTGCGCTCTCGCGAATGCCGGACGAATTGCTGGAAAAGAAAGTCGTCGAATTTCGCAACGCCGCCGATCAATCCATTCGTGACCTCCGCAATGCCGCCAAAGCCGCTTTGGATGCCAAGCCCGCCGCCGGCGCCGATCCGGCGCTCGTGCAAAACCGCATCGATCAACTCGATGCCAAGGCGTGGGCGATTGCCATCGACCGCAACGAGCTGCCCGTCGTGATGCCTCATCCGCTCGACGACAAACAACCCACAGCGGTGCTGGCCGACGGTGTCGGCATTCTGGCGTTTTGCGAGGACGGAAATGTGCTGCACGTCGTGCTGTGCACCAAACAGAAATCCACCTATTGGCCGATCAAGGGTTCCAGCCGCATCGCCGGCGAAATCGCCAAGCTGACTCGCGGGATCGGAGCGGCACCGACGCGTGGCGCCCGGCTGCCCGAAGACGACCGCTGGCGGGATGACGCGATCCAATTGCGGGACCGTCTGATCGCGACCGGGACCGGGCCGCTGTTGACCGGGCGATTGGCGGGAATCAAACATCTGGTCGTGATCCCCGATTCGCTGCTTTGGTACCTGCCCTTTGAGGTGCTGCCGACCGATGAACGCGATTCGCCGCTCTTGGGTGATTCGATCCAGGTGTCTTACGCCGCCACGCCTTCGCTGGCGATCTATCCGACGGCTTCGAATACCACCAACCCGGTCATCGCCATGACGGCCGGGAAATTCTTTGCCCCACGCGACGCGGAAATCAATGCATCCTTGGTCAAATCGATCCTCGATTCCATTCACGCCGGCGCCGCCGTCCGCCTGCCCGCCGATGCGACAATCCCGACCAGCCGCAGCGGCGAGGTTGCCGGGCATCTATTGGTCGGCGAACCGGTGACGCCCAACCCCACTTCCGTGCTCGATTCGCCGCTTGCCGCGTACGAAGCGTCGCTGCGACAGGGGCGACTGCGATCCTGGTTGGGGTATCCGCCGGGAACGCCCGCCACTGTTTTCCTGCCCGGTTTTCGTTCCAACCTGGATACCAGCCAAGGCGTCTCGGGCCACGAGATCATGCATACGATTGCCGCGTTTCAGTACAGCGGTGTCCGCGATGTGATCCTCAGCCGCTGGGCGGTCGGCGGAGAATCGACGGCGATCTTGTTACGCGAATATGTCCAAGAGTTGCCGTTTTTGGGTGCCGCCGATGCCTTGGCGCGAGCCAAAAGTGTTCTCCGCCGCAGTGAAATTTCGCCGCTGGGCGAACCTACCCTGTCCGGATCCGATCAAGAACGGGAGACACTGACCGGAGACGAACCGTTTTTCTGGTCGACTTACCTGCACGCCACACCGCTGAATTAACGCGTGTACACGACACACGAGATGATGACCGTCACGGGGGACGCCCTGGCGACCCTTCCGGTCGGCGACGACCTTTCGCCGATCACCGTGATTGGTACCGAGCCCATCCGTCAGTCGTTCGGCGGCGAGACGCTGGCCCAGGCGATCAACAGCCGCCGCGCACCGGGTGTGTCACGCGTCGTGCTCAACCCCGACGCCCATGTCGGCTACGGCGCGCCGGTCGGTTGTGTGATGGTTTCGCCCACCCACATCTATCCCGGTCCGGTGGGCGTCGACATCAAGTGCAGCATGAGTCTGTTGCAGATGGATCTGCCCGCCGACGCGATCGATTCGGTGCCGGTTCGAAAAAAATTGATTCGCGCGATTTGCAAACGCGTCCCCACCGGCGCCGGGCGCGGGCAACGTCACGCCCCCAAGTCACGCAGCGTCGACGGCAAACTCGGCTTCAAAATCGCGACCGAAGGCGCTTCGAAACAGGTGCTGAAGAAACTCGGGATCTCAAAATCCTGGGCCGACGCCTGCGAAGATGCCTTTCACACGGCACCCGATGGCAACTCCGACACGTTGGCGGCGCGGCTGGAATGGATGGGACGGACCCGCGATAAACTCGATCGCATCGAATCCAAGTATCGCCAACTGGGCAGCTACGGTGGCGGCAATCATTTCGGCGAAGCCGAGGTGGTCCAGCTGGTCGACTCGCAACGCGACATCGCCGAAGCCTTCGGACTCAAAGACGGCTGCGTCGCCTTTCTATCGCATTGCGGCTCACGTGGATTCGGGCATGACTTGGCCGTTGCGCAATTCCGTGCGTTAAAGACCGTGTTTCAAAAACAGGGATTGGCGTTCCCCGCCGGTGATCCCCAACTGGTCTATGCGCCGGTGGATTCACCCGAAGGCCGCGACTATCTGTGTGACATGGCGATGGGAGCCAACTTCGCCACCGTCAATCATCTGCTGATCAACGACTTGGTGCTGGAAGCGTTTCGCGAGGTCTTTCCCGGGGTGCGCGGTGAATTGATTTATTTCATTTCGCACAACATCGCCCGTCAAGAACCGATCGATGGACAGGTCCAATGGGTCCATCGCAAGGGCGCCACCCGCGCGTTGCCGGCCGGTCATGCACAATTGGTCGGTACGCGGTTTGAATCGACCGGACACCCGATCCTGTTGCCGGGAAATCCACGCGATGGGTCCAGCGTGATGGTGGCAAACGCGGGAGCGGCGGCCGCAGCCTTTAGCGTCAATCACGGCGCGGGACGTCGGCTCAGTCGCACCAAGGCCAAGAAACAGTTACTGCAACACGAAATCGATCAAGGGCTTGCCGAGCATGATGTGATCAGCAATTGCAGTGCCTATCCCCGCGACGAAGCACCCGACGCGTACAAGGATTTTCAGGAGGTGCTTCGGAGCGTGCGTCAGGCCGGATTGGCCGAAGAGGTCGCTCGACTGCAAGCGAAATTTGTGATCAAAGACGGCGCGGCCGCCGACGACTAGAATGGGCGGCGATCTTGCCCGCCCATCACATCGCTTTCAGGATTCAAGCACCGTGAGACTCACCCTTCGGTTCCCCTCCTTCGGACTTGTCTTTACATCCGTCTTCATCTTTCAACTCGCCGCAGCCGGATCTGCGGTACACGGGCAAACGTCCCCTTCCCGATCCTGGTCCGTTTTCGCGGGAACGGGAAAAACGGATGCTCCGATCGCCGTCCGACCCTCGGATCCCAAGGCCGTTGCACTGCAAAATGTTTATGGCATCGAGGTCACCGCGGACGGGATCTTTTTCAGCACCGTCGACGACCATTCGATTTGGAAATCGGATCATGACGGCACGACGATTCGGCGGATCGCCGGCACCGGAGAAAAGGGACTCAGCGGTGACGGAGGCCCGGCAATCGAAGCGACGTTCAATGCGCCGCACGAAATCCGCGCCGATCGCGACGGCAACTTGTTTGTCGCCGATACACGCAATCATTGCATCCGTCGCATCGATGCGGCCAGCGGAGTGATCGAGACGCTCGCCGGGGACGGAGTCGAAGGGTTTCGTGGCGACGGGCAGACCGCAGACAAGGCCCGCTTCAGCCAGCCCCACAGCATCGTGCTCGATGGCGACGGAGGCTTGTTGGTTGCCGACACCACCAATCATCGACTGCGGCGGATCGATTTGGAAACCCGGATCGTGACCACCGTCTCCGGCGACGGTCAACGCAAGCTTCCCGAAGAAGGCAAGATGGCATCCGACGTTTCTGTCTTCGGTCCGAGATCGCTGGCCATCGACGATCAAGCGATTTGGTTGGTGCTGCGCGAAGGCAACAGCGTGTGGAGAATTGATCGTCAATCAGGCCGGATCCGTCGTGTCGCGGGAACGGGAAAACAAGGACACAGCGGCGACGGCGGCGATCCGTTGTCGGCAACGTTCCGGGGCCCCAAGGGCATCGCGGTGGATTCGGCGGGCAACCTGTTGGTGGTGGACACCGAAAACCAGGCAATGCGCTACGTCGACTTGGGAAGCAACGTCATCGAAACGATGAAGATTCCCTTCAAAATGAAGCGTCCCCATGGCACCGCTGTGCTGTCGCGGGAAGGCAATGAGGACGTGTATTTCATTTCCGATTCAGAAAACCACCGCGTGCTGGCCGGGCGGTAAAGTTTCGCTATAAATGCCGATCCAGGGAATACGCTTCGAAAACCGCCCCAGACGCACAAGGAATAGGTCGCGACGCCATGGACGAACCAACACTGAAACGAATTGCCGACGAACTCGATCTGCCGCTCAACAAGGTCCGTGCGGCGATCGAATTGCTCGATGCCGGCAACACCATCCCCTTTATCGCACGCTATCGAAAAGAAGCGACCGGCACGCTCGACGAAACCCAGTTGCGGGCGATTGAAGACGCGCTCGAGCGAGCCAATGCGCTGGCGGCCCGCAAGGAGACGGTGCTGAAAACCATCGATCAACAGGGGCAACTGACCGAGGTGTTGCGAAAGCAGATCGAACAATGCGTCGACCTTCGCACACTCGAAGCCCTTTATCTGCCGTTTAAACCGAAACGACGCACGCGGGCCACGATCGCTCGGGAACGCGGACTCCAACCACTGGCCGATCTGATCCTCAGCCAGAAAAAACTAAATCGTTCCAAGCAGGAAGTCCTGCAAGACTTCGTCGCCCCCGACAACGAAGTCCCCGATGGCCAGTCCGCACTCGCCGGCGCGATGGACATCATCGCCGAGCAGTGGTCGGAAGACCCTCAAACGCGGACCTGGCTGGCTGACCAGGCCAGCAAGTTCGGCAAGGTCACCTCGGTCGTCAAACGAGGAAAAAAATCCGCCGAAGGGGCAGAGAAGTTTGACCAGTATTTTGAACGACAAGAATCCGTCAATCGCATCCCCGGTCACCGACTGTTGGCCATGCTGAGGGGCTCCGCCGAAGGGATTCTGCGTCTGGGCGTGGAACTGGAAGGCGATCGCGAGCTGACGGATTTGAAGCGAAAACTGGTGCCCAACCGGAACTCGGAATTCTCGGCCGAACTCAACCAATGCGTCGAAGACTGCTATGAGCGATTGTTGATGCCGGCCACCGAATCGTCGGTCTTGGGACAGTTGAAAGAACGAGCCGATGCCGAAGCGATCGAAGTGTTCGGGAAAAATTTGCGGGAACTGCTGATGGCTCCGCCGGCGGGTCCGCGTGTGACGATCGGGATCGATCCGGGGTTCCGAACCGGCTGTAAAGTCGCCGTGGTCGACGGGACGGGGAAATTCCTTGAGAACGCAACGATTTACCCCACGCCACCGAAGAGCGATACCAAAGCCGCCGGCGACAAACTGTTGGCGTTGATCAAGAAGCATCGCGTGGAGCTGATCGCGATCGGCAATGGGACGGCATCGCGCGAAACCGATGCGTTTGTCACCGCTTTGATTCGAGACCATCAACTGGACATCACCAAGGCGACCGTCAGTGAATCGGGGGCGTCGATCTATTCGGCCAGCGAGATCGCGGTGAAGGAGTTTCCCGACTTGGACATCACCGTCCGTGGCGCGATCAGTATCGCCCGGCGTCTGCAAGATCCGTTGGCCGAACTGGTCAAAACCGATCCGAAATCCATCGGTGTCGGCCAGTACCAGCACGACGTCAACCAAACCCAGCTGCGAAAGTGCCTGGACCGCACGGTCGAATCCTGCGTCAATCAAGTCGGTGTCGATCTGAACATGGCCAGTGTTTCGCTGCTGTCGCACGTCGCCGGCATCGGACCGAAGCTGGCCGAACGGATCGTGGACTATCGCGATTCCCATGGTCGGTTTTCCAGTCGATCGGAGCTGACGTCGGTTCCCAAACTGGGAAAGAAGGCGTTCCAGCAAGCGGCCGGTTTTTTGCGGATCCGCGGTGGTGATCAACCGTTGGACCAGTCCGCCGTTCACCCCGAATGCTACCCATTGGTCCAGCGAATCGCCAAGCAACTGAAATCCGACGTGTCGGCGATCATCGGAAATCCACAGGTTTGTCAGAAAATCCGGGCCGAAGAGTTTGCCGATCAAACATTCGGTATTCCGACGGTCAAAGACATCTTGGCGGAATTGGGCAAACCCGGACGCGATCCTCGGAGCGAGTTTCGGGCGGTCAAATTTGATGATTCGGTCAGCGAAATCGGCGACGTCAAACCCAACATGGTCCTGGAAGGCGTCGTCACCAACGTGACGCACTTCGGCGCGTTCGTTGATCTGGGTGTCCACCAAGATGGTCTGATCCACATTTCCCAACTGGCCGATCAATTTGTTTCCGACCCCAACGCCGTCGTTTCGGTCGGTGACGTGGTCAGGGTCAAAGTGCTGGAAGTGGACATCCCCCGGAAACGGATTTCGTTGACCAGAAAGTTTTGACCCCGCTGCGATCCGTTGATTTATAATCTGGCCCTCTCCTTTTGCACCTACCTTTTTTTGAGACACCTGATGCTTCGCCGATCCTTGACGTCCCTGCTGACCGTTTTTGTCTTCTCTCTGTTGTCCACCACCGTGTCCCATGCCGATGACGGCTGGACGGAATTGTTCGATGGAAAAACCTTGGACGGCTGGTCCGTCAAAAGCGGCTTCGCGACGTACAAGGTCGAAGACGGCGGGGTGATCGTTGGTAAAACCGCCGCGGGAAGCCCCAACTCGTTCTTGACCAGCGACAAGCACTACGGCGATTTTGAACTGATGTTTGAAGTCAAAGTTGATGACGGCCTCAACTCCGGCGTCCAGATCCGTTCGCTGCTGAAAAATGTCGACGCCAAGGACTCCTACGGCGGTCGGCTGTACGGACCGCAAGTCGAAATCGAATCCGGACCGGGACAAGCCGGCTTTATCTATGGCGAAGCCACCGGACGCGGTTGGTTGTCGCCCGAGCCCGAGTCGAAAGACACGTCGATCAACCAGCACGACCACTTCAAAAATGGCCAATGGAATCAGTACCTGGTCATCGCAAAAGGGCCGAACATCAAAGTCTGGATCAACGGCGAAATGATCGCTGATTTGACCGACGCTGAAATCTACAAGACCCATCCCAAGGGCATGATCGGGTTGCAGGTCCACGGGATCGGCAAAAAGAAAGAGACCTACGAAGTCCGCTGGCGCAACTTGAAGATCAAGCCGCTATAGCGCGACCGTGTTGGCACCGGGTAGGGCATGCTGTGCATGCCAAGCCGGGTAGGGCATGCTGTGCATGCCAAGGACCTGGATCGCGGACTCAAACCGGCCGGTTGCCGTGCGACGCTGGAAACGCCAGCCTGAGGATAGCGACCAGTGCCCGATATGAATGAACCCACCGATGGCAGCGCGAACCCACGGATAAAAGCAGCCAGGGATCCGTGGGTCCGCGCTGCCATCGGTGGGTGTGATCGGTTGCTGGGACCGGACGGCTCGCGTCGTTCCGCCAACCTCTTCAATTGATTGTTAGCGGCAGGGCGCGAGCCCTCCGGTCTTACGTTCGTGTCAATGCGTCATCCCTTCGACAACCCCAGCATCTCCGAGCGATACCATCCATCGTTTCGCGCATCGACGTGTACGTCGGCGCGGAACAACGACGAGATCCGTGGACCGGTCAGCCCTTCCGCCTTGGGGCCGTCGAACGTCACGCGTCCTCGATCCAGCAAAAGGACGTGATTCATCGCCGGTGGGATCTCGTCGATGTGGTGGGTGACCAAGACCATGGTCATCGCGTCTTGCTTGGTGATCGAATCGAGGATCTCCAAAAACAGGGCGCGGGCGGTCATGTCCAATCCGTTGGTCGGCTCGTCGAGCACAAAGATATCGGGATCGTGCACGATGGCTCGGGCGATCATCACGCGTCGTCGTTCACCGGTGGACAGCGTGCTCAGCGTGCGCCGGCTCAGGTCCGACATCTTGACCGTTTCAATGGCGCCGGCGATGGCATCGGCCATGGCCTGATCCACGCTGGGGCCAAATTCTTTCAAACGTGTCGCCGTGAATCCGCTGGCGACCGCCTCGCTGACCGTCATCCGACCGGTCCGGCCGGAGCTGAACTCGTAGTCCAACGCCGGCGTTACGATTCCCATCCGACGACGCAGCCGACCGACCTCCCAATCGGATTCCCCCAAAATTCGGACCGTGCCCTGGTGCCCCTGCGCTTCGACGGACGGATAAAAATCCCGCGTCAGGAGTTTCAGCAACGAGCTTTTTCCTGACCCGTTGGGCCCCAGCACGGCGGTGTGGCGTTTGCGCGGGATGCGGACCGATACCCCACGCAGAATGTGTGTCTGTTCCCGAAAGACCGACACGTTTTCGATTTCAATCAGTGGTGTGTCCAAGATGGATGTCTGCTCCAGAAAAAACGAAGAACGCACGGCGGAATCAAATCCACAGGTGTCTGCGTTCAGCTTGTACAATATGAGCCACCGGGGCCGTTTCGTCGTCCCCTGTCCCCCACTTCCCACCTCGTATCCGCCCGATCCACCGTGAATCTTTTTCGATCGTCCTTTTTAAGACTCATGCAGGTCGCCTGCATTGTTTTCGTCAGCGATAGCGTGGCGTCCTCGGCAGACCCAGACGCCGGCAAAACGCCATCCGTTCGGCCCAACGTGTTGATGATCGCCATCGACGACTTGAACGATTGGGTCGAACCGCTCGGCGGCCATCCGCAGGTCAAAACACCCGCCATGGCTCGACTGGCATCCCGCGGCGTCACGTTCACCAACGCCCATTGCCAGGCTCCGCTGTGCAATCCCAGTCGAACTGCCATCATGACCGCGCGTCGTCCCACCACGACCGGCGTCTACGGGTTAAGGCCCTGGATTCGCGACGTTGACGAATTGTCCGGGTTGGTCACCATGCCGCAACACTTCAGCGCCCATGGCTACAAAAGCTTGATCGGTGGCAAGATTCACCACGGTGGAAACGGACGTCGCAACAAGCCGGCACAAGAGGCCGATGTGTGGGGGCCGCCGTCGTCGGTCGGTGCCCGGCCCCAACAGAAACTGATCGGACCCACCCCCGGCGGCAACAACCCGCTGATGGATTGGGGAACGTTCCCGCACAAGGACGAAGACAAGGGCGATTGGGCGATCGCCAGTTGGGCCGTCGACCAGCTTGACGAGTTGTCCAAAACACCCGACCAACCGTTCTTTCTGGCCGCCGGATTCTTCTTGCCGCACGTCCCCTGTTACGTGACGCAAAAGTGGTACGACATGTACCCGGAGGAATCGTTGATCTTGCCGCCGATCCTTGAAGGTGATCGCGACGACACGTCGGAATCGTCATGGTACATCCACTGGTACCTGCCCGAGCCCCGGACGAGTTGGTTGCGGGAAAACAACCAACTGAAGAACCTGACGCGTTCGTATCTGGCGTCGGTCAGTTTCGTCGACAGTCAAGTGGGACGCATCTTGGATCAGTTGGATGCCTCCGGCTTGGCCGACAACACGATCGTTGTTTTGTGGAGTGATCACGGTTATCACATGGGCGAAAAGGCGATCTCGGGAAAGAACAGTCTGTGGCGGCACAGCACTCGCGTCCCGTTGATCATCTCGGTGCCCGAGGGATTGACCGCGTTTGACGTCCCCGAAGCGGCCCAGTGCAATCAGCCGGCCGAGTTGCTCGACCTGTACGCGACGCTTTCTCAGTTGACCGGATTGCCGATTCCTGAGGGGCAGCAAGGGCTCAGCTTGGTGCCACAGCTCGTCGATCCCGACCAGCCGCGCGAACGCCCCGCCATTTGCACCCACAACGCCGGCAACCACTCGGTCTGCGACACCCGCTGGCGCTTCGTGGTCTACGCCGACGGTGCCGAAGAACTGTACGACACCGTCGCCGATCCGTTTGAGTACACCAACCTGCTGGCCCAAAGCGACATCAGCGAACAACAGTCGGAGCGTTACCGCAAAGTGATCGACCGTTTAGCTGCGTATCTGCCCGAGCAGGAAGCGCCCTTGGCCCCTGGCAGCGCGGCACGCATCCTTGAAAAACGGGCCGACGGTTTTTACTGGGAAAACAAAAAGATCGTGCCCGAAGACAAGCTGTAGGGATTCGGGGCGAAGGGTATTAGCGGAACGGCGCGAGCGGGCTGTCGATTGAGTCGGGATCTGCTGAGTCAATGGTGAGCCGTTGGCCGTAAGGCCTCGGGCAGCGTCGCAGTGCCCGGCCGCTTACGCGTCGCGGCTCACAAAAACGACAGCCCGCGAGCCGTCCGGTTACGCTTCAAAAACACCTCCAAACACCGGAGGGCTCGCGCCCTGCCGCTAAAAAATGCTTCACAGCGTTGCCGTTCGGGGGCATGGACACCAAACAAGCACCGCCCCGTTCGTTGCGGCGTTACAGCGCCGCGGTGTACGCAAATGCGAGTGCACCGATCACGGGGGATTCGTCACCACAGCTCGAAAATTCCAGGCAATCCAAGTCCCTGAATCCATCGAGCGCGTATTCTCGATAGGCTTCTTCGGCGATCCGTTTGTAACGCGTTTTGACGTCGGCGGAGAGGTCGCAGACGCCTCCGCCGATGATCAGCAAATCAAAATCACCGACGTAATTGAGGTCCAGCAGTGTGATCCCGAGGGCACGGGCCTGGTCATCAAACAACTCCATCGCCAAGGGATCGCCTTGGGATGCCAAACCCCGCAAGGATTTGGCTTTGTCGCGGGTTGATCCGGCAACCGATTGCAGCGGATGGTCTGCCCATTGAGGCAGCGTTAGCCGGTATTCCAACTGGTGGGTCAATCCGGTCAGCGAAATCGCCGACTCGGCGGTGCACATCGCATTGCCGACGCGCAGTTGTTGATCATGTTCGTATCGAAAGGCATAGGGGGGAAGCAGCAGGTGTCCCGCGTGCCCGGCTCGTCCTTCTTTTCCACGCACGACGCGGCCGTCTTGGACTTGTCCGCCGCCCAGTCCCGTGCCGACGATCAACATGAACAGCGACGACAACGCCTTGGGGCCGGCGGCCATCGGTCCGACGCGATCCCAGGTCACCGCACCGCTGCGAATCGAGTACTCGCCGTACGCCGCTGCCTGGCCGTCGCCGATGTAGTGAACCGATGCCCGGGGTGACCACTGGCGAATCTTTTCTTCCAGCGTGGCGCGAAAGGGAAATCCGTTCCACAACGCAGGGTCCAAGTTGGGCGTATTGCGGAGCACGCCATCGAGTGTCGCCGGTCCCGGGGTCGCCAATCCTACATCGATGATGTCTTCGGTTGTTCCCCCGAGTGCGGTCAGCCCCGTTTCGATCTGGTCCAAAATGGCCTGGGAGGTGGACTGGGGGCCTTCCGCTGTTCGCGACTCGAACTGCTCCGATACCACGACGACTTCGCGTGTGTCATTTCCGATCGCGATCGTCGTGGTCGTGCCACCAACATCAATGCCGATACGATACTTCACTACTTCGGTGTCCGTTTGCAAGGCCAGCGTCGTGGCTTGGACGGGAAACATCCCGTCCTCACCCGGCGTGTCATTCCGAGGAGACTTCTGCCGGTCGGTTTTCAAGCATCCCGGCGGAAGGATGATCGGCAAGCATATACGTTTATGCGAAAGTTTCCAAACCCATTGGCTTAAACGCCCGATCGAGGTTTGGGGCCATCGCCGATGGGTGTGCGTTTCACTTCGTTTCGTTGAAGAAGATCACCAGATTCTTCGTCTGACGCGCCGCGGCGACCAGATCAACCTTGCCGTCGCCGTTCAAGTCGCCCGCCTTCAGATCTTCTACGGCGATCCGTTCACCGGAGATCCGAGTTTGACGCCATTCGGTTCCCTCATCGTTGGTCGGCGTAAACATCATGATTCCCGGCACGCCCGGCTCATTCATCGCCCGCCAGCCGACGACGATCTGATCGGACCCGACGCCCAGGTAATCGGCGACCGCCAGTGCATGCCCGTCTTTGAGTTCATCGCTCAGCACCGGAAGCGGCGTCCAAAGAGCACCTTTTTGATCGGGTTGGCGGTAGGCGGCACAGCGTTGACCGTGCTTGGGCTCGACGGTGGCGATAAAACGTTGGCCGCCTGGCAGTCGTGCGTCACGAATCTCGCCGGCAAATTGGTCGGTCAGCTGAGTCGAATTCCAACCGTCCCGCTGCCGGTCAAAATGCCAAACACCTTCTTTGGCCGCGATGATCAGTTCCTCTTCGACATCGTCGTCCCAATTGACCGAATGAAAGTTGTGCGAAAGGTGCAGGAAATCGCAGACAACGTCGTAGTGCCAGGGAGCGTCGGGATCTTCGGGCTTGGAATAGGCCAGCACCTTCAACCCCGGCCCGTCTCCCTCCACGCTGCCTTTGCCACGCAAGGGTTTGACCACCAATTGGTACTCGTTGTTCGTCCCGCGGACCCAGTGCATGCGGTGGGTACTCGGCTCGTTGTGCAACTGGACCGCCCGCCACATTTCCGTCCGGTCCTGCGGCGGAACCAGGTAGAACACCGCGCCGTCTTTGACACTTTCGCGATAATTCCATTGACCGCCGACTGCGATTTCACACTTGCCATCGCCGTCGATGTCGCGTGCGGTCACGCACACGTTGTCGCGTTGGGTCAGGTCCCGGGCGATCACATGTTTCGTCCAGTTGGGGTTTTCGTACCACTGGATCGTGTTCTTGTCGGCCAGCACGATGTCGGTTTTTGAGTCGCCGTTGACGTCAGCCAGTTGGATGCCGTAGCCGATTTGGATCTGGTCAATCTCCACCGCCTTCCACGAAAACTCTGGTATCGGCTCGGCAAACGCTGTCGGCGCGATCAGGCAGAAGACGGCGAGCGAAAATTTCCACATGACGGTTGTTCCTGGTCGAAAGGGGGCACAAACAAGTGGGATAGGCTTTCAGCCTGTCGATGCAGCCATGACAGGCCGGAAGCCAATTCCATGGTTCCGATCCGCTCTCTCGCCTGCACGCGATCCTCGGTTGCCGTGTTCCCGCATCATAGCACGGATTCTGCAATAATTGGCTGGCGACGCTCCAGACCCTCTCCACCGATACCGCACGCAGCGAACTCACCATGAACCACTTTCGATTCCGACCGGCGTTGGCCATCGCGGCAGCCTGCCTGGCTTGCGGCCTCGCATACGGCCTTTCTTTCTCAGCCACGTGCCCAGCCGCCGAACGGCCGAACGTTTTGTTTCTGATTTGCGACGACTTGAACTGCGACATCGGTTGTTATGGCCACGACCAAGTAAAAACTCCGCACATCGATGCGCTGGCGGAGCGCGGGGTCCGCTTCGCCAACGCGCATTGCCAATATCCGCTCTGTGGCCCCAGCCGAGCCTCCTTCATGACCGGCTGGTATCCGGACCAAACACTGATCCACCGCAACGCGATCCATCTTCGCGAGCGCGCCCCCAACGTGAACACCTTGTCCCAGCACTTTCGTGACGCCGATTACTTCGCCACACGGATCGGCAAGATCTATCACTACAACGTCCCGCTGCACATCGGCACCGGCGGCCACGACGATCCCTATTCGTGGAACGAAACCATCAATCCACGCGGACGCGACGTGATCGATCAAGACCAAGTGATCACGTTGCGACCGGGGCAATACGGCGGGACGCTCAGCTGGCTTGCCGCCGAAGGCACCGATGCCGAACAAACCGACGGTATCGCGGCGGCTGAAACGATCAAACGATTGAAACGGTACGCCCAAACCGGCGAAAATTTCTTCTTGGCCGTCGGATTGTATCGTCCCCACACGCCCTACGTCGCGCCCAAGCAATACTTCGACCTGTACCCGATCGATCAGATTGATGTGCCGACCGTACCGAAGGGTTATTTGGAAACGATCCCCAAACCTGCGGCAAAGTCGCTGAGTCGGAAAAAGGAGCAGCTCAACCTGGACCCCAGCGTTGCCCGGCAAGCCATTCAAGCCTACTACGCATCGATCTCATTTGCCGACGCACAATTGGGATCGATTCTCGACGCGCTCCGGCAAACCGGACTCGACGACAACACCATCGTCCTGTTCACGTCCGATCACGGTTATCACATGGGCGAACATGGCCACTACCAAAAGACGACGTTGTTTGAAAATGCCACGCACGTCCCCTTGGTGATCGCCGGACCCGGCGTCCATGCCGGTGGCGTTGCCGAGACGATGGCGGAAATGGTCGACTTCTACCCCACGCTGTCCGAGCTGGCCGGACTGCCGGTTCCCCCATCGGTCTCCGGGGTCAGCTTGGTGCCGGCGCTTCAAGATCCCAACGCGATCGTGCGTGAATCAGCCTTCACCCAGTACGACATCGGCTACAGCATTCGAACGCCAACGTTTCGCTACACCAGTTGGGGAAACGATGGCAGCGGTGGCGTCGAGCTGTACGACGTGTCCAAGGACCCTGCCGAAATGAACAACGTGGCCGACGATCCGTCGTACGAAACGCAACGCCGTCGCCTGGCAGCACACTTGCGCGACCGAATCGAACAGGCGGCCGCCGTTCCCGCGGGCAGCCGACGCGTCCAGGTGCAGTTCGATCGCCAGCTTCGATCAAAGAACTGAGTCGCTGCTCGGCGGTTCGAATCCGGGTTCCCGGTTCACCAGCCATTGATGAAGGTGGCCGGCGAGGCTTTCACCGACTTGCTGTTCGTCGCCCGTGACCACATGGGCGCCGGCGGACACAAAGTCGTCGGTGTGAACTTCATAGCGTGACCGAACAATCACGTGAACGAACGGTGCGTTGCGGCGGACATGCTTCAGAATGGTCATCGCGGATTGGTGATGGGGAACGGTGATGACAATGGCTTTACATTCATTCAACCGTGCGTGTTCGAGCACATCACTCTGTGTGGCATCGCCGATCTCCGCGTGAAAACCCAGCTGCTGGGCCTTGCGGACGCCGACTTGGTTCAATTCGACGATCGTGACCCGCAATCCTTTGTCCACCAGTGGTCGTGCCGCGATTTGGCCGGCCGGGCCGAAGCCGATGATCGCAACATCGGGCGGCGGTGTGCGTTCGCTGGTCTCGTCCGGACTTTGCCGCTGTGCACCGGTCAGGTTGGCCACCCAATTTCCTAAACGTGGCGCCGCCGGCACCAGGAACGCGCTCAGGAAAAACGAAACGATCGACGCGGAGACGACCAGCGCATAGGTGTCTTCGCTGACCACCCCGCTGGTGCGACCGATACTTCCCAGCACGAAGGCGAACTCACCGACTTGGGCCAAACACAGCCCCGTTGCGACGGACACACGCGTCGTTTGCCCCAACAGGGCGAAGATCACCCAGATCACCAGCAGCTTTCCGACGATCAAGGCGACGACGACCAGCGCGACGATATGACCGTTCTTCACGATCCAGATCGGGTCGGCCACCATCCCGGCGGCGCCGAAGAACAACGTCAACAAAACGACTTGCAAGGGAGAGATATCGGCGCGAATCTGGGTGGCGAATGCGGAACTGCCCAACAGCATGCCCGCCACAAACGCCCCCAGCGCCGGCGAGATCCCGGCCGCGTGGGAGGCCCAGGCCGCGCCCAGGCCGGTCACGACGGCGAAGATCACCGTCAGTTCGCGATTGCGGTGCAGGGTCAGTGTGCCGAGAGTCAGCACTGCGATTTTAGTCAACAGCATCAAACCGACGATCAATCCGCCCGCCATCAACAGCAAACGGCCGATGTTCCAAAGGACCTCGCCGGCACTGCCCTCCCCGCCCATGATCGTCATCAACAAGGCCAACGGCACCACCGCAATATCTTGGGTCAGCAAGACGCCCAAACAGTTCCGGCCATGCGGCATCTCCACTTCACCGCGCTCGGACAAAATCCGCAGCACCACCGCCGTGCTGCTGAGCGCGACCATCGCACCGAACGCGACCGATTCTTTGCCACCCAAACCGAACAGACGAGCACCGGCAAACGCCAACACCATCGTTAGCACGACCTGAGAGGCTCCACCGAGTAGCGGCTTTGTACCGAGTTTCTTCAGCCGCTCGACCGAAAACTCCAGCCCCAAACTGAACAGCAGCAACGCGACACCAAGCTCCGCGATCGCCTCGATCTCATGTTCCGAACCGACCGCGTGAAGGCTTCCGGGCCCGCCCAGCATCATGCCCGCAAACAGGTAACCGACAATCGGACTCTGCCCGAATCGCGAGAACACGCCGCCGACGAGCAGCGACGCCCCCAGCAGGACCACGATGTCTCGAAGAATCGTCCAAAGTTCCATAAAGTCCTTCTGTGTCGAACGAACGTGACGGGGATCGGGCGGAATCAGCCTCAAATGTGGCGGCCATTGAAATCTTTGTCATCACAGCCGACCGCGGTTTCCAGAGTAGCGGTGGGGTCCGCCGCCTTGAACCCGCCCTATCGTCACGTCAAAACCCGCAACCAAATCACCGCCGCGCCCCGCGCGTTTCGATGACCCAACGGAACCTTGTTTCCACCACACCGCAGGGACAGTTGATCGGCCCCCGTCGTGTTGTCGCCACCGCTGTTACGCGTTCCGCTGGGGTGCCAGCAGTTTTATCGGTCTGGCCATCGAAAAGAAGACCCACGGATAGAACACTACGGCAGCATGGCAACGCGTCGCGCTTTCCAATAGGCTGCCAGGTGATAGACGATGCCGCAGCTGGAATTGTGCAGGTAGTCGGTTTGCAGGATCAGACGTTCGAGATGCTGCTGTTGCGCCGCGTCGATCGAGGCGCCGTGGACCATCATCGGAACCAGTGCCGATTCCCCGGCTTCGCGGAACAGATGCCAAATCTCGCGATAGGGTCCCCATTGTGGATTGGGGTAGCCGGCTTGATTGATCCAATCCTTGACCTGTCGCCAATCGGGACCGAGCATCCGCAACTGTTGATCGGTTTTGCCGGCGATCGATTGCATCACCTGGGCGAGTCGGGGGGCGGCGAGCGAGCTGACATGTTCCATCGTGTGATGGATCTCGGCTTTCAATTCGCTGTCGGGTTCCAGGTCGTAGAGCACTTCCAACGAACACTGCATTTGCAGCAGCGCGTAGGCCGGGTTGTGTTTGGACGGCGTCGCTGATTGCTTCACGGCCTCGGTGACATACTGCCGCCACAGTTGGCGGTAACGCAGCTCGCCGGTCGTTTCCCAGGCGGCGGCATAGATCATCGGCAGCCGGGCGGCCTCGTGAGCCTGGACATTCCACATGCGACAAATGCCCAGCGGGCAACGCGTGCCATCGGCCCGACAGAAATCATAGTTGTTTTCCGCTGTGACAAACTCGATCATCCGCTCGGCCACTGCCGCCAGGATGTCGCGAATCTCAACCTTGGTCGCTTCATCGGCCAACGGGCTGCGGTAGTACCTCCAGAGCCCGTGGACGAAGTGGGTGTATTGGTCTCGAGACGAATTGATGTAGACGCTCTTGCGGTCTTGCGGGCAAACGTTTCGGGCGATGAATCCCGGCACCCCATGCACCGTCGCGCAGCGACGCATCCCGCCGAACACCTCGGCCGCACGCTCGCGCAGACTGCTTTCTCCTGTGACGGCAAACCGATCGCACAGCGTGCTCAGCATCGCACCACCGAGAATCATGCCGTCTTCCATCCCCGAGCCGTAGCCGCAGGGATTGGGGTACTGCCGGGCGACCTCTTCCGCGGTCGGCAGGTGCGACAATTCCTTGCCGGGTTCGTAACTGCTCAGGTAATCCATGAACGTTTGCGAATCCGGTTGGAAGAACCGGTCCCAAACGACCGCCCAGGCCTGGTCGATCTTGGTTTCCAAGGTCGCCGCGGGTTCCGTTGCGCCGAGTGCGGTCGGAACGGTCAAACACAGTAGGGTCAGCAAGACAAAGGTTTTCATTTCACGAAACAAGAGGGATGCCGAAAACGGCACGAACGGATCGGTTGAGGGGGCCGATGTGACGATTGCGTGGGGGATCCCCCCCGAAAATGCAGCGAATCGCGAGGCCGCGGCGAGTGCTCGTGATTTTTCGTAGAATTGGGGCGTCGTAAAGGGTGGTGCCGACAGACTATCCTGTATCGTCGCATCAGGAGCCGTTTGACCGTCATATTTGGATCTCCCGCCCTCCGGGTACTCCACTGTCGTCCATTGAGTCTGGGCGACGAGGGTGGAGACGTCCGATGGAGACCGACGGTCGACCGATCTTTATTTCGTCGATCGTCCCATGGATCGGGAAGGGACACTGGCAGGATGCCAGGGCCGTTCGACAAAACGTTTTCACGCGTTGGTTTGGTTCGTGGATTTTAAGCAATTTTTTGGCAGCGTCGCTCCCCCAACGGATCACTACGTTGCGATCCTCCGGCATTGGGCCGAGCATCGCAGCGATTCGGTGGCGTTCCGTTTCACAGACGTCGAGACACACGACACCTCGCTCACTTACGATGAGCTGTGGCAGGAAGTTCGCGCGCTGGCGGGGTATCTTCAGGGCAAGTGTCGAATACGGCCGGGCGATCGGGTCTTGTTGTTGTATCCGCCCGGTTTGGACTTTATCGTCGGTTTCTTCGCCTGTCATGCCGCCGGTGCGATCGCCGTCCCGGCGTTCCCTCCACGATCCAATCGTAAAGCGTCCCGCATCCGTTCGATCGTCGTTGATGCCGATGCGAAGTGGGCGTTGACGACGTGCGGCATTGCCGAACGTCTGACCGGCCAAACCTGGCACGAAGACTTGGTCGGCGTGCAGATCCTGGGCACCGACAGCCTCAGTTGCCGCGACCTCGATCGCTACCGTGAACCGGCGATCGACGGCAACACGCTGGGTGTGCTGCAATACACCTCCGGTTCGACCGGATCGCCGAAGGGCGTGATGTTGACTCAGCGGAATCTGGTCGCCAACGCCGAACTGATTTGGCACGCGTTTGAACCCAGGCCGCAAACGATCGGACTGTCCTGGCTTCCGACCTACCACGACATGGGCTTGGTCGGTGGCATTCTGATGCCGTTGTTCCTCGGCTGCACCAACGTGCTGATGAGCCCGATGACTTTCCTGCAACGGCCGGTCCGCTGGTTGCGTGCGATCACCGAATATGGCGTCACCGTCACCGGCGGCCCTAACTTTTCTTATCAGTTGTGTGTCGACAAGATCGCCGAACGGGAGATGGACGGGTTGGACCTGAGCACGTTGGAGATCGCGTTCAACGGTGCCGAGCCGATCCGCCCCAATACCTTGGAAGCGTTTCGGCGCAAGTTTGAACCGTACGGGTTTCGTTCCTCGGCGAGCTTGCCGTGTTACGGGATGGCGGAAACGACGCTGATCGTGACCGGCGGCCCGAGCGATCCGCGTCCGGTGATGCGCTGCTTTGATCGCTTTGAACTCGATAAAAAACACGTCGTCCCGCGTGCCGAAGACGATCCCGCGGCGCGCAAATTGGTCGGTTGCGGCGCCGTGCTTCCCAACGAAACGGTGCTGATCGTTGACCCCGACACCCGTCAAGTGCTCGCCGATGACCAGATCGGTGAGATTTGGGTGGACAGCCCCTCGGTCGGCGCCGGGTATTATCAGCGGAAAGAGGCGACTGAGCGGACTTTCAAAGCGCTAACGGACGACGGACGCGGCCCGTTTTTGCGCACCGGCGATTTGGGATTCTTGTACGACGGTCAGCTCTACGTTTCCGGCCGGCTCAAGGACATGATCATCGTCCGTGGGGTCAATCGGTATCCCCAGGACATCGAAGAAACCGTCGAGCGGGCCAGCTCCATCGTCCAAGCCGGAGCGGTCGGCGCCTTCGCGATGGAGCATGACGGGCGCGAACAATTGGCGATCGTTGCCGAAGCGGCCCGAGTTCGCGATGTCGATTGGGACGCCCAGATCCAATCCATTCGACGTGCCGTCACCGACGAACACGATCTGCCGCCCGATGCGGTCTATCTGGTCCGCAACAGCAGCGTGCCGAAGACCAGCAGCGGAAAAATTCAGCGACACGCCTGCCTGCACGCCGTTCGTGACAACGAACTGAAGTTGATCGCCAAGTGGGTCCGCTGGGAAGAAGTCGCTGGGATCGGCGTGGCGGTCAACGAAGCGATGCCGATGATGCAAGCCGCCGCGGCCGGAGGCCGGGGCGAAAGCATCAACGATGCCGACGTGAATCCGTTAGTGGTCGCGGCCATTCAATATCAGGTGCGAAGCGTCGCCGGTGAACGCGCCAAGTCGCTGAAACTGGACACCAACATCGTGCTCGATCTGGGGCTCGATAGCCTGGAACGACTGGAAATCGCGCGGAACCTCGAACGGACCTTCGGCGGGCGATTCCCCGAACAGGTCCTCGACGAAATCGAGACGATCGGCCAAACCGCGCTGGCCGTCCAACGCTACCTGCCGCCGGGGGCCGATGCACGTGCCGAAGCGATGCTCTCCGGTACGACCGAGGTTTCCACCGAAACCCTCGCCGCAGGCATCGAATCACGACCGGCCAAGCAAGAAGTGGTCGTGGAGCCGGAAGATCGTGTGGAGCAATTCGCCGAGTATCGCCGGCTGAAAGCGACGATGGAGCAGATGCGGATGACGGGTGTGCCCAATCCGTACTTCACCGTCCACGACAGCATTGTCGCCGACACAACCGTCATCAACGGACAAGAACTGATCAGCTTTGCGAGCTACAACTACCTGGGGCTGAGCGGCCATCCGGACGTTTCCCAAGCCGCCGCCGATTCGGTCAAGCGATACGGCACCAGCGTCTCGGCCAGCCGACTGGTGTCCGGTGAAAAACCGATCCACGGCCAACTGGAACGGAAGATCGCGGAGTTCATCGGGGTCGACAATTCGATTCTCATGGTCGGCGGTCACGCCACGAACGAGACGACCATCGGTCACTTGGTCGGCGAAGGCGATTTGATTCTGCATGACGCGCTGTCGCACAACAGCATCGTCCAAGGCGCGTTGCTCTCGGGTGCCCGACGCCGGCCGTTCCCGCACAACGACTACGAAGCCCTGGATCGAACGCTGGCCGAAGTCCGGTCGAAATACCGTCGCGTGCTGATCATCGTCGAAGGCGTCTACAGCATGGACGGCGACTTTAGTAACGTGCCCGAGTTTATCGCGGTCAAAAAACGGCACCAGGCGATGTTGATGGTCGACGAAGCGCACAGCTTCGGAACCATGGGGCGGCATGGTCGCGGCATGGCCGAGCACTTTGGCATCGATGCCCGCGACGTCGACATCTGGATGGGAACGCTGTCCAAATCGGCGGCATCCTGTGGCGGTTACATCGCCGGCTCAAACGCCTTGGTCGAGTTGTTGCGCTACACCGCCCCAGGATTTGTTTTCAGCGTCGGCATGCCACCGGCTCAAGTCGCGGCGGCGCTTGCGGCGATTGAAACCCTGGAAAAAGAACCCGAACGCGTCGAGCGATTGCGGCAACGAAGCGAATTGTTTTTGACGCTCTGTCAAGAAGCCGGACTTGATACCGGGGCCAGCGGGGGCACACCCGTGGTGCCCGTGATCACCGGCAACTCGATGGTCGCCTTGCGTTTGTCGAACCGCCTGAAAGCCGATGGAATCAACGTCCAACCGATCCTCTACCCGGCCGTCGATGAATCCGCCGCCCGCCTGCGTTTCTTCTTGACCAGCGAACACTCCGAAGAGCAGATTCGCTTTGCCGTCTCACGCACCTCGCACCACCTGGTCGAGCTCGGTTTCGGCGCCGCCGCCTCGGCGTAGGTGACGCCGTGATCGGGGGC
The DNA here is from genome assembly GCF_025060895.1 of Stieleria sedimenti. Taxonomy (GTDB): domain Bacteria; phylum Planctomycetota; class Planctomycetia; order Pirellulales; family Pirellulaceae; genus Stieleria; species Stieleria sedimenti. The sequence goes on from NZ_JANZKV010000144.1 coordinate 63,901, forward strand.
GAGCCGACAGGCACTCTCTGGTCGCAGGCCTACCCCGGACGGGGTCCAAGCGAGTAGCCGGAGGTGAGCGCAGCGACACCTCCGGATATCCTGGTCACCGATCTGACGCGACCCCGGAGGGTGTCGAAGCAAATCACGCTCGAGCCCTCGGACATGGTGTACCGCCCCGCGTGAATGAGCAACCCGATCCACTCTTTTAGGACCGTCGTAAGAATAAGTGGCGAGGATTGATTGTGGGATAGGCTTCCAGCCTGTCGTTTTCGCCATGACAGGCTGGAAGCCTATCCCACTTATTCCTCCGACGGTCCTCTCAAGGAACTTCCTACC
>NZ_JANZKV010000145.1:0-4557 GCF_025060895.1 Stieleria sedimenti
TTGACCGAAGGGGACCTCGCTGCAGGCGTCATCAGCGACCAGATCGTTTGCTTGATGTGCCGGCGGAAGTCATCGCACTGATTTACTCCTACCGATGGAGATCGAGATTTTCTTTCGATTCTACAAGCAACTGATGGGCGGATCCCACTTGATCAGCCACGACGACAACGGAATCGAGATCCAGGTGTACTGTTCCATGATCGCCTGTCTGTTGATCAATCTGTGGACAGGCTCAGCGCCGAACAAACGCACGTTCGAAATGATTTCCTACTACTTTCAAGGCTTGGCGAGCGAGGAAGAACTGCTCGCCCATATTGAAAAGCAGAAGCGAGCCGCGGAAGCGAAAGCTGCCAAGTCGGAGTCGGCAAAGAATCTCTAACAAGCGATACGGGGAGTCGTTTTTGAATGATTCACCCGGCGTCGATGCTGCGCGCTTGGTAAGATTCGTGCTGTTTGGCGATCCACTGCATCGCCGTATAGCATCGCCCCTTCCTTCTAAGCGTCTGACCCCGCCGTTTCATGCAACAGAGCAAACGCCGGGCCGAACACTATTGCCCCCTTCCCCTTTTTTATTGCTTCCCCTTTTTTATTGTTGGTCGGCGGCGATGGCGCGAAAGACGTCGTCCAGTCGACGACGAATCAAAGTCGACCACAGGTCATAACCGGCCTCGCTGAGGTGCAGTTTGTCTTCGACGAATAACTCCGCGCGCGGCGTGCCATCCGATTTCAGGTAATGGCTTGCGGTCGCAATGAAATAGGTGTTGGGCGTCGAAAGTGCGATCTCGCGAAGCCGTGCATTGACCGCGCGAATCTTCGCCCAGGCGTCAAACCGCTTTTCACACGGCGTGATCTCGATCAGAAAAAACGGGGCGTCGGGCTGATGCTGGTGTGACACCGCGACGATGTGACGCGCCAGTGCCTCAATTTGGTCGGGCGTGTGATCGTCCGGGTTTCCGACCACGCCGTTGCCGACGAACATCACGATCGCACGGTACCGGTGCGGCGACACCAATCGATCGGCAAACACGGCCATGTCCGTGAACTTGGCACCCCCATAACCGCGACGGATCGTTCGGTACGGGGCCATGTCGACGGCCATCGTCGACCAGCGGCGGATGCTGCTGCTGCCGATAAACAAGATTGCATCATCCGGATTCGATTCGGTTCGATTGAGTTCGTCAAACGCGGCGATGTCGTCCGACCATTTCTTCTCCGCCGCGGCGCGATAGGGTGCCAACACGTCCTCGGCACTTCCCGATCCCTCCGGCCCGCCGTCTTGGGCGACCAGATTCTGGGTACCGGCCGAAACCGCGACAACGAACGTCACAAACAATAAGTACAAACGCATCATCAACTCGATTCCAATCGCTGGAATGTCAAAAGGTAAAGTCTCTCGGTAACCGAGTCGCACATCATAGTCCAACTCGCACCGGGCAAGCCGTCCCGCCGTGCGACTGACAACACATTCGTCCACGGTGCGATCGTTTCGCGTATCCTATGGAGTCGTCCCACTTTGCCGAGGCGTTCCATTGATCAATCAGCACCCCATCACGTTCGTCTTCGCCACCCTGATTCTCTGCGGTGGAGCGTTGCTTCCCGCTGGCGACGAAAACGCCAGAGCCGACGAAATCGCCGGCGTCACCCCAAACGCCCGACCCGCCTGGATCTGGGGCACGAAAGATCGCGACGCCGGTCAGCCCGTCACGCTGTCGAAACCGTTCCAGGTGCGAGCGGCGGTCGCTCGTGCAACGATGCATCTGGCCGCCGACTTCACCCGATGCTCGGTGACCTTGAACCGACGACCGCTGGCCCAACTGGATGAGTACGCACCCTGGATGCAGTGGGACGTGACCGACCGGCTTGTGACGGGAACGAATCAGGTGTCACTCGACTGCACCAGCGGCGCCGGACCTGCCGCCGTCGCCATGAGCCTGGAAGTGGCCTACGCGGATGGATCGATCGAGACCCTGGTCAGCGGTCAGGACTGGACGACGAATCGCGGCGCCGCCGTCTCCTTGGGAGGCGTCGCACGGGAGTTTTGGAACGTCTCCGAACTCGCCCAGATCTCGCCCTTCGAAGACTACGAACAATGGCGTCGGGCCAGCGGGGCGGATGCGGGAACCGACCCCGCAACCTTTGTGACGCAGCCGGGTTTCGAAGTCGATCTGGTTCGCTCGGCAAAGCCGGACGAAGGTTCTTGGGTCAGCATGGCACTGGACCCCCAAGGCCGAATCACCATCGCACGAGAAGACAAGGGGCTGTTGCGGATGACTCTGTCGCGTGACGGAAAACGGATCACTGCGGTCGAAACGATCAACGACGAGCTGCGAGAATGCAGAGGCTTGCTGTACGCGTACGACGCGTTATACGCCAACGCCAACAACTCCAAAGGCATGTATCGTCTTCGCGACACCAATGCCGACGACCAGTTCGACCAAGTCGAATTGCTGCGAGAATTCCCCGGCCAAGTCGGTCACGGAAGAAATGACTTGGCGCTCGGTCCAGACGGAATGATTTACTCGATTCATGGCGATTCGGTCGAACTGGCAACCGAGAACCTTGAAGATCACACCTCGCCCCTGCGGGCGGCTCGCAAGGGGCAACGATCCGAGGAAGGCCATTTGATCCGAACCGACCGCGACGGATCACACTGGGAATTGGTTGCGTCGGGGTTGCGAAATCCATTCGGAATCGATTTCAACGACGACGGTGAAGTGTTCACCTACGACGCGGACAACGAATACGACATGGGATCGCCCTGGTATCGCCCGACCCGCATCGTGCAATTGGTCTCCGGCGGGGACTATGGTTGGCGGCGAACCACGAACGGGCAATGGCCGCCTTATTTCCCGGACCACAGCGACAACGCCTTACCGACCGTTGACGTGGGAAAAGGGTCACCGACGGCGGTCAAATCGGGAGCGCGGAGTTCATTTCCGGCGCCGTACCGACGAGCCCTCTTTGCACTCGACTGGGCCTACGGACGCATTTTGGCTTGTCACCTTTCCCCGCGTGGAGCCGGATACGCGTGTCGCGTCGAGACCTTTCTCGCCGGCCGGCCGTTGAACGTCACCGACTTGGACTTCAGTCCCGACGGCGAGCTGTTTGTCATCACCGGCGGACGCAAAACACAATCCGCTCTCTACCGCATTCGCTACGTCGGACCCTCACAAGACGCTGCACTCCTGACCGAGCAACAAACCCGACGACGAGCGTTTTCAAGTCGCTCCAGGACGCTGCGACGACAATTGGCGACGCTCCATCAGCCGAACACTGAAAGCCTTGCGACCGCCTGGGAACACTTGAGCCATCCCGATCCGCTGATTCGCAACGCCGCACGCATCGCGGTCGAACACCAGGACCTTACCCGCTGGCGACAAGCGGCACTGTCTGAACCGGATCCGGAAACCCAGGCGACCGCGCTGCTGGCACTCGCCCGCGGCGGCAACATCGGTGACCACGACGCGGTGCTCCATGCCTTGGACGCACTGAAAGTCAAGTCGCTGTCATCGTTTGGGAAACTTTCAATGCTGCACGCCTACCGCTTGATCCTGGCTGCTGTACCAACGGCCGATTCGACGGCAAGCAACAGTTCCAAGCAACGTCTGATGCGTTGGCTGGAAACGGATCCCCATGCCACGGTCGCGCCGCTGGGAAGCGGCGGCCCGGTCCATGAAGCACTCTGCCGACTGGCCGCCGATCATCACCTCGCCGGTGTCGTCCCGCCGCTGATGGGCTTGTTGCGAGCCGGGCAAAGCCAGCGAGAGCGGATGAACGCATTGTTCATGCTGTGTCATCAACCCGACGGTTGGTCGATTGATGATCGCATCCTGTTTTTCGAAGCGCTCGGCGAATTGGAGCGGACGGCGTTTTCCGGTGCCGGCATGCCCGGCCGGTTGAAACAGATCCGAGATCATGCGGTCGCGCATCTGACCGAAGACGAACGCGTCAAACTTGCGTCACTGATCCAACCGTCAACGCTTTCGCAAGCGGCACCGAAACAAGTGTCCCGACCGCATGTCAGAAAATGGACGCTCGATGAATTGGTCACAGCCCTCGATCAGCTTTCGCTACCGGGCGATGCAGAACGCGGCGAATCCTTGTTCGGCGACGTTCTGTGTGCGTCGTGTCATCGCGTCGCCGGTCGCGGTGGGGTTCTGGGGCCAGACCTCTCTTCATTAGCAGCCCGTTTCAGTCAACGCGATATCCTGGCGTCGATCGTTTCGCCGTCGGACGTCATCGCCGAAAAGTATCGCAGCGTGCAGGTCGTGACGACGGATGGAAAGATCGTCAGCGGCCAAGTCGTGACAGGCGGCGATTACCGATCGTCGAATCTACAGCTCGCGACCGATCCGCTTGATCCCGGCAAAGTGGTCGAGATCCCGAAAGCAAACATTCAGCTTCACCGTCCTTCGGATGTTTCACCGATGCCGGAGGGCCTGCTGGATACGCTGAGTGCACGCGACGTCGCCGATCTACTCGCTTTCTTGACCCGGCAACGGTGACGCTGTGAAGCATTTCTTAGCGGAACGGCGCGAGCGGGCTGTCGTTTTTGTG
>NZ_JANZKV010000145.1:4600-15733 GCF_025060895.1 Stieleria sedimenti
CGCGAGCCGTCCGGTCGCGAGAGGACCGGAGGGTTCGCGCCCTGCCGCTAACATCACGTCAAACAGTCGTCAGAACACGTCACGCGAACTCACGATCGGCCTGCTTGCGAAACCCGTTCAACTGGATCGTTCCGTCTCGGTGGATCTCCATCGTCGAGTAACCATTGCTCTCCTCTCCGGAACCTTCCACCATGGCCACCAGCGTGCAGTAGTGGATGCCATGGATCTCTTTCAAGTCATTTTGGTGACTGTGACCTTGGAAAACGGCCAGCACGTTTCCCGACGCCTCGAGAATCTTGCGAACGTCAGCGTTGTTCTTCACGCCGTGATTGTTGCTGACGTCCAAACGCTGGTGGGCAAAGATGATCGTTCGATTATCGGTACCCGCCAGATCCGCCGCCAACCAATCCAATTCCTCTTGCGGAACATTCGCGTCGGTCCATTGAAAATTCTTTCGGCCGTAGGGCTGACCATCACCGCGAAAACAAGAATCCAGGACCACGAAATGAAACCCCTCGCGATCGAAGGAGTAATATGACTTTGCTTGCCCCACACCGCCGAGGAACTCTTCTTTCTTGAGCGTGTCGACGCAGTGATTGCCTAACACATAGTGCCGATCGTCACAGATCGCCGAGAACTCTTGATTGATGGTCGTCAGATAACGCTGCTCGGTCTCGACGGTCTCTGCCGCATCGATCAGATCGCCGAGTTCGACCAGGCAATCGACGCCCTGGCGTTGAAATTCGGCAGCGGCTTCGGCAAGTTTGCCACGTGTTTCCCGGTAGTGCCGGGTGCCGGCGGCAGGCTTGTCGGCGTAGTGCAAATCGGTGACCAGCCCGATACGAAGGCGGGCGGTTTCATCCGCAGCCGACGCGGCAGCGACCGGGAGCGTTGCAGCCCCGAGCAACAGGGTTCCGTTTCGAAGCAGCGCCCTGCGGCCGAGTCGTTCGGTGGTCGGTGCGGCGGGGGAATGTGAATCAGTCATCGGTTCTCCGTCTTTTTTTCAATGAATACTAGTGCTTTGTTCCATTTCAATGTTCGGGTCGATGAGAGATTCGCGAAAAGGGGTCAGACCCCAATAGCCGGAACGGCCCGAAGGGTGCTTCGCACTATTGGGGTCTGACCCCTTTTCGCTGGCCAACCCTAATTGCAAATTGGAACAAAGCACTAGCCGCTGGCGCCCCTCGTTCCCAGGCTCCGCCTCGCAGAGACGCACCCCGACGTGAGGCAGAGCCTCACCGACCTGCCTCAGGCAATAATTCCAGCACAGAAAAAATCGCCCGATGATCCGACGCGACGGCCTCCTCCAGAACGCGGGTTTCCATGACTCGCCATCGGTTCTGGGGACGATACAAAATGAAATCGATCTGGCGGGCGGGACGTGCGACGGGAATGGTTGGTAGGGGCTGCTCGTTGACGCTGGTCCAGCGAGTCGCCAACCGCGTCAGCGTTCGGCTTCCGGCAACGTCATTCAAGTCACCCAACAACAACGCCGGCTGGTCGGGTCGATCCGAGATCATCTGCTCGATCGCTTGGGCCGACGCGAACCGTTCCTGGTCCTCGCGGCGATGATCAAAGTGGGTCGCCAACATCACAATCGGCGTCGCCGCGGAGGGCACTTGAATCTCGGTCTCGATCACGCCCCGTTGTTCACCATCATCGATGTTGGGCAACCGATGATGATGATGGCGAACGATCGGAAATCGAGACAGCACCGCGTTTCCATAATGACCGCCCTGCAGCGGGATGTTGCCACCAAACACGACGTTCATCTTCGTCAGACGCGCCAACTCGGCCGGTTGGTCGACCGATCGGCTGCGGCTGGCGTTTTGATCGACTTCTTGCAACGCGACCAGGTCAGGCTTGACGGACAAGATCACTTGAGCGATTCGCTCCAGATCGAGTTTCCCGTCGACACCTTCACCGTGGTGAATGTTGTAGCTGAGCAGTCGCAACCGCAGCGGTTCGTCCGCACGGGCGACGGTGGTCGCCCACAGTGCCGCGCAAACGGCAATCAGAATCATTCTGGTTTTGAGCATCTTACTGAGTCAGGGAAAGGTGTATTAGCGGGGGGCACGATGCGTGTGTGCCTCGTTGCATTCACTTGTGCGAGCAAAGGCAAAACGGAGGGGGGCAAAACGATGCTGTGGAAAGAAAGGCAGAATGATCCCAGACCCGGTTCGAAGCGAGGTTGGCCGCACGAATTCACCCCATCATTCTGCCACCCCATCATTCTGCCACCCCATCGTCTTGCCCCTCTTTCCGAACTCTCTGGCCCCCTTCGCCGACATCAGAAGTCCGTCTCGGCTTTGTCCAGAATCAGTTCTTTGATCCAGACGTTGCGATAGCGCACATCATGGCCTTCGCATTGCAGTTTCAGGCCTTGGGGCGTGTCGGTGATCCCAAACCCGTTGTCGTTCCCGCCGTCGACGCCCGAATTCGGTCCGCCCCAGACTTTGTTGATCGTTTGGTTGACGTGAACTTTCTTGCCGTTGAAGTACATCGTCACCATCGGCTTTTCGACCAGTTTGCCGTCCTGGAAACGGGCGGCACGAAAGACCAAGTCATACGCGTTCCATTTTCCGACACCGTTGTAGGCGTGGTACGGCGATTCGGTTTCATTGATCACCGCCCCCATGCCATGCTTGGACTTGTCGCCGTCCAGAACTTGAATTTCGAACCGGTTTTGCAGATAAACGCCGCTGTTGCCGCCGGGCTTCATAATCAGAAACTCGATGTGCAAACGGAAATCCCGATACGGCTTCTTCGTCACGATGTCGGCCGTGCCATACTTGCCTCCATCGGCGGCCCGATCGTCGGTCATCACGCAGCTGCCGCCGTCGACGGGGTCCTCGACAATCTTCCACTTGATCGGCAACGACGAACTGAAACGCGGCCCTTCCCAATAGGTCCATTTTTCGTCCAACATTTCGCGAGTCCCGTCGAGAATGACCTCCGCACCCTCGATCGGCTCGGCGCCGACGCCGACATGATCCGCAGGAGCCGCGGCGGAAGTGGTCACAGCGACCAAGGAAGCGGACAGGAAAAGTAGGGCATGGATTGTTTTCATGGCAGCGCGTTGGGTGGGGTCGGTGGGCGTGCAATAGCGAGGGCGCGTCATTCTACTCCGTTCCGCCCGGCGGCACATCGATTTTGCGTTCTTCTCGCCCAGCCATTAGACTTTGCCCTGGATTTTCCGGCTCTCGTTCTTAGCCATGTCCCCAACCGGTAGAACCGTCCGATGAATCGCTTCTGTGTCGTGTTTACCTGTGTCACCTGTTTCTCAAGCCTGCTCATCTCGGCCGCCGACGTCACAGCCGGGGACTGGTCACAGTTCCGCGGACCGCAGGCGGACGGCGTGGCGTCGTCGGATGACTATCCGACCGAATGGAGCGACACCGAAAACGTTCGTTGGTCCGTCGCCTTGCCACAACCCGATCGATTGCCTCGACGCGAAAACGGGCGAGACGGTCTGGCAGGAACGCAACAAGGCCGCATTCTGGGGCTCCGTTGCTGTGGCCGGCCAGACCGCGTATGCAACCGATCAATCCGGGACCACGATCGTGTTTCGCCTTTCGCCGGACGAGTTCACGCCGATCGCCGAGTGTCCGCTGAACGATTCCAGCAACGCGACTCCAGCGCTCGCCGGTGGAAGGATCTACTTGAGGACGAACCGGAAACTGTGGTGTGTGGAGTGATGCCGGAACCGAATCGCAAGCTGGAAGCTTACGCCACTTCGACCGGGGCGATTGCCGATGTCCGATGACGGGAACGTCAGCCGTTGGATCGATGAAGTCAAAGCCGGCGATTCGGTCGCCGCGGCCGAACTGTGGCACCACTACTACGATCGCCTGATTCGAAACGTCCGCAATCATCTTCGCGGACAAAACCGGGCCGTGGCCGATGAAGAAGACGTGGTCGTCAGCGTCTTTGAAAGTTTCTATCGGGCAGCCGAGCAGGGCCGATTTCCCGAGATGTCCGATCGCGACGACTTGTGGCGGTTGTTGTTAAAGATGTCGGCGCGAAAAGTCATCGACAAACGCCGCCGGGACCGCCGACAACGCCGGGGCGGCGGCCAACGAACACTCTCGCTGGCCGGACGACCGGGCGACGACGACGCCCTGATCGAGGTGATCGGCGACGAACCGACGCCGGAAATGGTGCTGACGTTGACCGAATCCGTCGAGAAGCTTCTCTCCCATCTGGGTGACGGGCAACTGCGAGACATCGCGGTCGGAAAAATGGAAGGCCTTTCCAACGCAGAACTCGCCAAACGATTGAGATGCTCTGAACGCACGATCGAACGACGACTGCACCTCATCCGGGAAACCTGCCAGCAAGAACTGATGGACGCCGACCAGTAATGGTCAAAACATTTGATGGTCAAAAAATGGAACGCGACCCTGCCTTCCGGCAACGCGCATGCCCCATTTTTTGACCAACCCATTTTTTGACCAGCCCATTTTTCGACCAACCCGTCATCGGACCAGTTCCGACACCCGTCGCCCGGTTATACACGTCCATGTTCCGAAGCGATTATCATGTCAGATTGTTCGGCGCTCCCGTCGATGCACGCAATCCGACAAGTGACGGTGATAACGTGATGAGCTCACACGAGAAGCCCGGTTTACGACCATCACCTTCGCCACGATGCAGCGTCATCGCCTGCTTGCTCGCCGTGCTGGTCGTGATCAGCGGCAACGCCGCTGCCGTCGACTTCGCGAAGGACATCGAACCGATCTTTCACGAGCATTGCATCGACTGCCACGGACCCGACGAACAAAACAGCCAGTTTCGGCTGGACCGTTTGGCGGTTTTACTTGCCGGTGGCAACTCCGGCGAACCGGCGGTTGTCCCGGGCGATCCAGGTGCCAGCTATTTGCTGCGTTTGGTCAAGCACGACGAGCCCGGTTGGGAGATGCCACCCGATGGTGAGCTGTCGCCGGATGAAATCGAATCGATCGAACAATGGATCCGCGGCGGCGCGTCGACTCCGACACGTTACGGACCGGCAAAGGAAAAAGTGGAGCTGAACCATTGGTCATTTCAGCCGATCCGGCGTCCTGCTCCGGATGTCCGAAACAGCGACGGAATCGACACCTTGATTCGACGCAAGCTAGCCGAGAATGGTCTGCAGCCGTCACCGATCGCCGAACGCCGCGTCTTGATTCGCCGACTTTACCTGGTGATGGCGGGTCTGCCGCCGACACCGGAGCAAATGGACGCGTTCGTCCGAGACGATCGCCACGACGCCTGGCAGCGACTCGTCGAAACGGTTCTTGCCAGTCCACATTACGGACAGCGCTGGGCCAGCCATTGGTTGGACTTGGTCCGGTTCGGCGAGACCAACGGTTTTGAAACCAATCGCGAACGGCCGAACGCCTGGCACTATCGCGACTGGGTGATCGATTCGCTCAACCGAGACAAACCGTATGACGACTTCATCCGCCAGCAGATCGCCGGTGATGCATTAGGGGCCGACATCGGCACCGGATTCCTGGTCGCCGGGCCACACGACATCGTCAAGGGCCAAGACCCCAAACTCGGTTTGGTTCAACGGATGAACGAACTGGACGACATGATCAACACGACCGGGACCGCCTTTTTAGGCTTAACGACCGGCTGTGCCCGTTGTCACAACCATAAATTTGATCCGATCAGCCAACGTGATTACTACGCCATGCAAGCCGTGTTTGCCGGGGTGCGGCATGGTGAACGAAGCTTGCCACCGACAAAGGAACGGGCACAGCAACTCGCCGAGACCGACGCCGAGATCGCCGAACTGACGGATAAACTGCAGCCTTACGTTGCTCGGGACACCACCGCGGCGATTGCGATCGATGAATCGGATGCGCAGCCCGTTTTCCAACCCGCCGGGACCGCAGCGAAACAAGGTCGCAACGAAGCCGACTTCGGCGGCAAACATTACACCTGGTGGAAAGCTCGTCCGGGCGAAGAAACGGTCGTGTACCAGCCACATGCCAGCGGTCTGCATCGCGTCTGGCTCAGCTGGGGCTCGGGCTACGCCACCCACTGCTCCGACGCGCGATACGTGTTGCGTTCGGCGACGGGCGACCGCGAAATTTGCTCCGTCAATCAACAACGGCTGGCCGGCGGATCCGGCGAGGTCGATGGAGTGGCCAGGTGGAGTGGCTTCTACGATGCCGGGGTTCATGAGTTTGCGCCGGACGACCGGCTCGTGCTGATTGCCGGAGACAGCGGCAGTGCCCTGACGGCGGATGTCGTCGTGCTGCAACCCGAACCAGAAACCGAAGGTAAACGCCCCCCGCTGCCGCCGACGCGGCGTGCGGCCGTCAATTCCGTCAGGAACGAAGAACGTTTCGCCCCGCGTCTGGCACGCTTTGTGCGATTTGTGATCGAACAAACCTCGGGCTCCCAAGCCTGCGTCGATGAATTGGAGATTTACGCCGGCGACCAGAACGTCGCACTGGCAAGTAGCGGTGCCAAGGCGAGTTCCTCCGGCGATTTCCAACACCCGCTGCACAAGCTCCAACACATCAACGACGGGCGCTACGGGAATGCCCGCAGCTGGATCGTCGACTCCGTTGCCGGCGGCTGGGTGCAAATCGAACTCGCCGAACCGACCGAGATCGATCGCATCGTGTGGGGACGTGACCGCGAGCAAACGTACTCTGATCGCCTCACCACGGCCTATCACATCGACGTCGCAAACGAGCCCGGCAACTGGGCACGCGTGGCATCCTCTGCCGATCGCCTGCCGCACGGTGAACCGCAGCCCGAGGACGCACAGTATCGATTCGACAACGTCTCGTCAGCCGAAGCACAGCGAGCCAAAGGCTGGCTGAATCGACTCAAGCTGGCCCGCCAACGACGGGACACACTTGAAACGTCGCCCCAAGTCTACGCAGGAACATTTTCGCAACCCGGTCAAACCTATCGGCTGTATCGTGGCGAACCCGATGCCCGTCGCGAACCCGTCGGCCCGGATACGATTGAAGTGTTCGGATCGCTGAAGCTGGATCAGGACGCACCGGAACAATCGCGCCGACTTGCCCTGGCCGACTGGATCGCAAGTGCCGACAACCCGCTCACCCCCCGGGTCATCGTCAACCGGCTGTGGCAGTTCCATTTTGGCACAGGGATCGTCGACACGCCCAGCGACTTCGGGCACAACGGCACACGGCCCAGCCATCCCGAGTTGCTGGATTATCTGGCTGGCGAATTGATCGATCATGATTGGTCGCTCAAGCACATCCATCGATTGATTTTGAATTCCCAGACCTGGCGACAGAGCAATCGACCGCGTGAGGACGCGTGGACCATCGATGCCGATTGCCGGCTGCTGTGGCGTTTCCCACCGCGTCGATGCGATGCCGAATCGATCCGCGATTCCATCCTGGCCGTCAGCGGTTCGCTTCGGCATGACGCCGCGGGCGGGCCCGGCTTTAGCGGCTTCGCGGTGCAGCTGGAAAATGTCCGGCACTACCATCCCAAGCAACAGTTTGGCCCCGAGGATTGGCGACGCATGATCTACATGACCAAGGTGCGTCAAGAACGGGACCAGGTGTTCGGCGTCTTTGATTGCCCGGATGCCAGCATGGTCGTGGCCCAACGCAGCCGTTCCACGACGCCGCTGCAAGCACTGAATTTGCTGAACAGCCGATTCGTCATGCAACAGGCCGAGCGCATGGCGGCGCGGTTGGAAAACGAAGCCGAGTCGCCGTCGGCACAAATCACCCGCGCCTGGCACCTTTGTTTCGGGCGACCGCCGACCGACGAAGAGTTGTCCGACAGCACCGCGTTCATTGCCCAAGAAGGATTGACACAATTCGCCCGTGCGTTGCTCAATGCCAATGAGTTTGTGTTGATTCCCTGAAACACTGCGTCCCCTACGCAAGCGAGAAGCTTACGCCACGATGAGATCATTTCTGGACCGACGACAGTTTCTCTCCCAGACCGCCGGCGGCTTGGGAGGCATCGCGTTGGCGAGTCTGTTGCAGCAGCACAACGCGTCGGCCGACGACCATCCGATCCGCCCCAAGATCGATCCGTCGCGTCCATTCGCCGCGCGGCCGACACACCATCGGCCGGCGGCCAAGAACGTGCTCGTCATCTTTTGTTCGGGAGCGTGCAGCCAGATCGACACGTTCGACTACAAACCCGAGCTGATCAAACGCCACGGCCAACCGATGCCCGGCGCCGAGGATTTGGTCACCTTCCAGGGCCAGCAGGGCATGCTGACGCAAAGCCCGTGGGAGTTCAAACCGCGTGGCCAATCCGGAAAAAGGGTGTCGCAACTCGTGCCACAGTTGGCCGAGTTGGCCGATGACATGTGCTTCATTCATTCGTTGACCGGCAAGACCAACACGCACGGCCCGGGCGAAAACTTCATGTCCACCGGCTACACGCTGGACGGATTCCCCAGCATGGGTGCCTGGACCACCTGGGCACTGGGAACCGAAAACGAGAATCTTCCCGCCTACGTCGCCATCGCCGATCCGCGCGGCACGCCACAGTCCAGCGTCAACAACTGGGGACCGGGTTTTCTGCCTGCGGCGTTCCAGGGCACCCAGTGGAGCGCGAACAAGCCGCTCAGTAATTTAGAGATCCCCGCTGGGACCAGCGGCAAAACGGATCGCGCGACTCGCCGTTTCTTGCAACGATTGAACGAGCGACACCTGCAGCAATTCCCGGACGATGAAGAACTGGCCGCGAGGATTTCCAGCTATGAACTCGCCGCCAAGATGCAGCTTTCCGTCCCCGAAGTGACCGATCTGTCGACCGAGTCGAAGTCGACGCTACGCGAGTACGGGGCCGACGATGCGGAAAACACGTTGAAAGCACAGTTCGCCAAGAACTGTATCCTGGCGCGACGGCTGCTCGAAAAAGGCGTCCGCTTCGTCCAATTGTTCAACGGCGCCTACCAGACCGGCGGCGAGGGCGTCAGCAATTGGGACGGCCACAAAAGGATTGAAGAGCAATACAGCAAGCACGGCCCGGTGCTCGACCAGCCCTGTGCCGCATTGCTCCGCGACTTGAAACGAAGAGGGCTATTGAAGGACACGCTGGTGGCCTGGACGACCGAGTTCGGCCGCATGCCGACGTTCCAAAAAGGCGCCAGCGGTCGCGACCACAATCCCGACGGATTCACTGCGTGGATGATGGGTGCCGGAGTCAAGGCGCCGTTCACGTACGGTGCGACCGATGAATTCGGTTACAAAGCCGTGGAGAACGTCACGACCGTGTACGATTTCCACGCCACGATTCTGCATCTGCTGGGGCTCGATCATCGCCGACTGACGTATTACCACAACGGATTCGAACGCCGCCTGACCGATGTGCATGGATCGGTGATTAGGCCGATTTTGGCGTAAACTCCGCTTCGCGGTCAAGGATTAAGAGTGGGGTAAGCTTCCAGCTTGCCGTCTCGTTTCACTCGTGAAACGCAAGCTGGAAGCTTACGCCACTTTCTTGCTGGCCGGATGACAAAGCACTAAGCTTCGCGCCGCGCGACGACGGCATCACTCAGGTCCTGCAACAGGAGCACACTTTCTTCCCAGCCGATGCACGCGTCGGTGATGCTCAGCCCCGGCACCAGGTCGCCGTCTGTCAGGCCTTGTTTGCCTTCCAAAAGATTGCTTTCGATCATCACGCCCATGATCCTCAGGTCGCCGTCACTGAGTTGGCTGCAGACATCGCGGCAGACATAACGTTGGCGTTTGGTGATCTTTCGGCTGTTGGCATGACTGCAATCGACCATGATGCGTGCCGGTAAACCCGCTTGGGTCAACAGCGCCGACGCCTCATCGATACTCGCCGCGTCGTAATTGGTGTGCAAACCGCCGCGCAGGATGATGTGGCAGTCGCTGTTTCCGGCGGTTGCGAAGATGGCGGACGTTCCTTCTTTCGTCACTGACAAGAAGTGGTGGGGTTGCCGAGCGCTGCAAATCGCGTCGACCGCGATTTGGACATTACCGGAGGTGCCGTTCTTGAACCCGACCGGACAAGACAAACCAGAGGCGAGTTCGCGATGCCCCTGGCTTTCCGTCGTCCGGGCTCCGATCGCCCCCCAGCCCACCAGGTCCGCGACGTATTGGGGGCTGATCAAATCCAAAAACTCGGTTCCGGTCGGCAGCCCCATCGCGTTGATGTCTCGCAACAATCCCCGAGCGGTGCGCAGGCCCCGATTGATCTGGAAGCTGTCGTCCAATCCGGGGTCGTTGATCAAGCCTTTCCAGCCGACGGTCGTACGCGGTTTTTCAAAGTACACACGCATCACGATCAGCAACTGCTCTCGATGCTTTTGTTGTTCGACGGCCAAACGCCGCGCGTATTCCAGTGCCGCATCGGGATCGTGAATCGAACAGGGGCCGATCACGACGACCAAGCGATCGTCCTCCTGAGCCAAGATTCGCTGGATGCCGGTCCGGGCCGCGTAAACCGTTTCAGCGATGGTCTCGTCCGCCGGAATCTCTGCCATCAATTCTTGCGGTGGCATCAGTTTCTTGATCGAACCGATGCGTAGATCATCAATGGCGAACGATTGAGTGTTTTGTGTCATCGAGCGACTGGGGCGTGTAATTTCAAGAATGTCTCGCGCGGTTCCAGGGGAGGCCGTCCACTACTGACGATAATCAAAAGCGGGGAACTCGGTAGTGAGAATTCTCGTCGGTTGGATGTGGAAGCGACGGGAGGAGGTGGGCTCGGGGATGCCGCGATCCTGTTTCCTCTTCCGTGATGAATGACGTTGGGGCAGGGCCCGGATCCGCACGATCGTCGTTTTTTCTCGGCGATGGAATCGTCGATGAGCACGAACCATGGTCCGACGGGCCGAAAGATCACGGGCCGAATGATCAGAGAAACAATGCCGACGCCACGCTGATCGAGGGCCAGCGGACGAGAGAATTGCACCCCAAGCCGGCCAAATCGTCAACCCCCGAAGCCTGCACCGATCTCCCGACGTTCCCCCTGCAGCGATTCCACCGTCACCCGGCTGGCGCCCCGAAGGCAACGCTGTGAAACATTTTTTAGCGGTATTGGGCGCGAGCCCAATATCGCTCAATCGACAAGGTTTTGACCAGCGCAGGGCCCGTAGGCTCGCGCCAAACGGCTGATCATCGTTTGATATCAGCCGGTTCGCGCCAGCGCGAG
>NZ_JANZKV010000146.1 GCF_025060895.1 Stieleria sedimenti
CGTCGCGGCTCACAAAAACGACAGCCCGCTAGTGCGGAGTGCCCGTGAGACTTTGGCGAGGCCATTGGAGCGGGAGTTTGGCTTAAACGGTTCGCCGAAGCGGATCGAGAGGTTTGCATTTGTTAAGGCAACGATGCGATCCGCCATGTCTGCGAAACTCACTTTCCGGACTACGTGCACGCGCTTGACTTGATGCGCGAAGGGCTTCGCGATGAACGCCAGCCGCCTTGAAAACAAATGGCACCATTCGTTTTGGCGGTATGAAAAGCGTGTGCGTGAGCAATGAAGCTGGGATCGAGGCTGACACGAACGCGCCTCAATCTTTCACCCTCTCGACAGGTTGGCAGAAAGCCATGGAAATCCATGAGCTGTCTGCGTGGCTGGTATTCGCCGTCTTCGGCAACGATCATGGCAGTTGGGACGCGGTCTCCATCAAAATCCGAGACCAGCACGATCAACGCTGGGTTGTCCAACGCCATCAAACGAACGACTCGCGGTACAGTCCCTGCCGACCGTGGCTACGTGTGGGACCTCCCGCTCCAATGACTTGCCATCGCTTGTTCGTTGCAGGAGAATGTGGGGATGAAGCACACCGCTCGGCTCGCCTGCGTCTCATTGTTGCTCTCGATCCTCTTCCTGGTCGCGTTGCCTGGGCATCGCTGTTTGGGGCAGATCAACGAGGCTCCATCGAACACCGAGGCCACCAAGCCGGACGTACCTTTGGCAGAGCGCAGGCGCCAGGAGCGCCGCGAGTTCCAGTCGCAGGAGTTGATGCTGGCCAAGTCGGGTTCCTGGTTCTTCAAGCCCGGCGAGACACCCCGCATCCTATGGCGCGACGCAGAGACGGTCAGGCTCCTCGGGTGCAAGCAACCTCTGCGCGTGCGCTGGTTCGACGCGACGCTCCGCGAGGCCGAGTCCCCTGACGCGCCCGGGCGCTGGCTCGCATGGATCGAGGGCATCGCGCCCAATGGCACGCCGCTCCGTCGCTCGTTGACGTTCTATGGCTTACCCAAGCAGATAACCGGTTCGTTTTCGCCCGACCTGACCGTCGCGTTTCCCAACTTTCCGGGTCCCAAGGCACCGACGGTTGTGGTGGAGCACGAAGCAGAAATCATCCGCCTGGCGAACGACATCGTCGTGAAGGCGGTCCTCAATAGCGAGAAGGGCGCGATCCTGGTAGCCGGAATCACCGAGGCCAAGCCACACGGACGCCCGGCGCGATACGTCGAATCGGCCGCCGTGATGAACGACGACTGTCACTTGGCCTTGAAGCTGAAGGTGCAAGGATTGCAGGACAACGTGAGACGGTTGCGTCCACCTCGTCGACGCGATCAGCCGGCAACTCGATTGCACCAGGGCACGGCCGCCGAGGCTGGCGTGATGCCCGACGCCAAGGCCCGGATCGACGCCGTGTGCCGGGCGTGGGCCGAGGACACTGCCGAGCCCTTTGTGACGCTTGTCGCGCGCCGCGGCGTGATCATCACTCACGAGGCCTTCGGTTGCGACGCGAGCGGGCAGCCCATCGACCGCGACTACCGCTGCTCGGTCGCATCGATCACGAAGACGGTCACCGGCATCCTGTTCAGCTTGTTTCTCGACCAGGGGCTGATCGAGCTAGACGATTCGCTGGCCACCGTCTTTCCAGACTATCCGAAGAACGACCCGCACGTCCCCACTTTCCGGCAGTGCTTCAACCACACCTCTGGACTGGCGGGCCTCGGTGAGTTCGGCGGCATGCGTAACCCGCAACTTGAAAACATCGTGCTCAACGGGATCGACGTGAACCAGCCGGGCGTGAAGTATGCCTACAGCGGTTTGGGCTTCGAGCTGGCTGTGAAGGCGATGGAAATTGTCGCCGGCCAGAGCGCGGTGCGGCTTTACGACGAGCACCTCTTCCGACCCTTAGAGCTTGGCGACGTTCCGATCGGCAACGCCAGCTCGGCCGGCGAGTTCAGCGCAATCGAACTGGGCATCCTGGCCCAATGGGTGCTCAACCGCGGGAGCTACGGCCCACTGGAGTTCATCCGGCCAGCGACGTTCGAGCGTCTGATGCCCGAGCCGCTGCGTGTCGCGGATCGCGGGGGCTGGGACAGCGAAGGGATCGGCATCCATTTCATGAGGCACCTCAAGCACGACGCGCCGCGGGGCTCGCAGCGCGACGAAGACCAACTGTTCGGCCCGCGCACCATCGGACACGGCTCCTTTTCCGGCTGCGTGTTCGTCATCGATCCCGACGCCCAGCTGATCATCACGCAGGTGCGTAAGCGGAGCGGCCCCCGCAGCGGTGAGTGGTCACCCAAGTTCTTCCGTACCATCGCCGCGGTGATGAAGAAATAGGCGTATCGCCCCGATGTCGGCGAGAATTCAAGCTCGAAGCTGCCGAGTGCGGCGTGCGACTCGCTTGCCACGGGTTCGAAGCACTCGGATCTGAAAACCGCCTGCGGAGGTCTCCGGCACCGACGCGCCGAAGCCTGTTGGGGAACCTGCGTCGGTTGGTCCAACCGACGCGGTGAAGGGTCCCGCGATCGATAGGACCAATAGGACAGATGGGGCCCATACGTCCTATGCGTCCTATTGGTCCCATTGCACGATCGTTGCCCCATCCTCGGATCAACGGCAAAACAATGGGGGCAAAACAATTTCCGCCTGCGATCGTTTTGCCCCCATCGTCTTGCCCATCGTTCGTTATCCAGTCGAGCAACAAAGACTGACAACCGATGTCGCAGCGGTGAGCATCGACCGAGCGCAAGTTCTCTTAGTGTTTTAGGCGCACTCTTAGCGAAAACTTGGACTGGACTTCCGAGAAGTGTGCATCCAAAAGCCGAATCCGCCGTTGCCGGGAGAATCGCGATCTGTCCCCGCCCAAGTTCCACATCTACTTCCGGTTCGTTTTCTCGGTCAGCACCCGCTCACCTGGAGTCGTCGGTCCTCGATTATGAATAACAGGAATCAATCATGCTGTTGTGAGCGACGCTAAACTCGGAGACAGGGAGTGCTCGCTCACGTCACTCGCACTAACTTGGTGAAAGATCTGTTGCCTGTAACCGCCATTTCTCTCTCTTAGGAAGCCAGTCAAACCATGTTTGATTCGAAGGAGTTCGTGCTCATCACCATTCTGATCGTAGTGGGAATCGCAGCCAACTTCGTGCTCATCCGGCAATCGTGGGGCCAACCAACCGCCCCGCCCGCAGAGCAAGAAGACGCCAGCGATGAGAATCAAGACCGGCCGACCGCCAAAGATGCTCGTCCGGCACCGCTCCCGAAACCCGACGCGTCGGCGAAGGTCGAAATCTTCGCGATCGAGTATAGGCCGATCGAGGGTGTCACGGGCCCGAAGCCCTTGGAGCCACCCGCCCGCAACAAGAAGTTCGCCTTTGGTGGCCACCCCTTCTTCGATGACGTGAACGTGTATCCGCATCAGAAGCCACTGTTTGTGGTCAGCAAAGAACATGTCCAATCTTGCAAACTGAAAAGCAGCGTGCACAATCCGATTGATCGCACCCGACGAATCGTGCTGGAGGTGGGTTTCACGAAGGAAGCCCAGGCGGAACTGAGCCGTCGCATCCGGGCCTTGAAACCCGGAAAAAAGACCCGGTGGTCGGTCCGCTTAGACGGGGATAAATGGTGGGGAGAGGAGCCCTTCCCCGCCGGGGGCGTCATCAGCGGCGTCGATGTTTGCGCCGCTCTCGATCGGAGTGAGGCCGAGCGAGTTAAGAAGTCGCTTCTCAAGACCGCGAAACCACTCGCTCATTTTCGGTTCAACGATCGAGTCCGGGACATTGCCGGCGCAGACAGCAAGGTGATCACGCAAGACGTTACTGTGCATAAGGGAGCCTTCATCAGTGACGGACAGATTCGCATAGCGAGCGAGACTCCGCTTCGCATCAAAACCCCGTCACTGAATTACCGGTCCTTCGCGGTTGCCGTCCGGTTCCAACTCAACAACGTGGAGGTCGAGGAACAGCCCGTTTTGACCTGCGGGCCGGAAACGGGCTGGTTCCGGGTGCGAGTCAAGGACGGCCATCTCCTCGTAAATCTGGAAAGCGGGGATCGGCGTTATCGCTCGCGGGAGATGGACGCGGGACCCGTCGAAGCGGGTAAGTGGTACGACCTCGTCTACGTCGCGCGACGTGACGAATTCGAATCCCGCGTGTTCCTGAACGGGAAGGCGGTCCAGCGCTGTTCCACCGTACCGGCGGGGGCATTCGCCCCGGAATCGCTGGACGCCGGTAGTCAGCGAAATATGCGGATTCGCCCGAGATCGATTGCCGCGGAGTCGCTCAATAGGATCCTCCACAACGTCTCGGATTCGGAAAAGGTATGGTCGTTCCGCGACCCACGGACGGGCCACACCTTCCACGGGCAAATCGATGAGTTCATCGTGTACGAGCGGGCCCTTTCGGTAGCAGAAGCCGAGGGCTTACGGTTGGGGGCGGCCAAATAACGCTCGCCAATGAGGAGAGCGAGGAAAAACCTTGGTGCCCTCAACATCGCGTGCCGGCACCTCATACGCCATCCAAGGGGCAATGTCCTTTGGCTCGCGAACCGCTGGGAGCTTGTGGCGCAGGCGTCACGCGGATTGATCGACACCGGCGTCATCGTTCCATCGCAGATCGGGAAATTTGGCAAAGGCCTTCCAGAATTCCGCGAAAAGCTCAACGCGAGGTTCCTCTTCTCGACCGTGCAAACTTGGTGTTCCCGAAGCGCTAACGGTCTCGTGTTTCCCCAGTCTGATCGAGGCCCGCTCCTCGTGGTTGTGGACGAATGTCACTGGGCCGCAAAGGCGACGCAAGGAAAAAAACTGCTCAGCCAGTTCCTCGGAAAGGCGAGCATCGTTGGCCTTTCTGCCACTCCCAATCTAGACGCCGAGACGCACAACATCGCCTACGCGAAGTCCTTCGCCGACCTTTGTCCTGAGTACCTAAGGTTCGGAGTACTGTTCAGTCTTCTCGCAGCAGCCCGTTCGCCAGAAAGGGTCGACAAGCTCGCCAGCGACGCGAAACTTGGCGAATCGAAGGATCATGGCCGGTTCGGGCATCTCGCCGGGCAATGCCGTGTCGCTGGTCCGTTCCACAGGTTGCAACCAATTGCATGGTTCGTTCAGCCAATTACGTCACAATCCGGCTGGTTGCGTAGGAGACCCAAGCTTTCGTGTGACATGTCAGCATCTCGTTGCAGCAACACGAGCCGCACTCAACGAGCAGATCACCGAGTGAATGACGAGAATCTTGCGGTAGCTGGGCAGATTGCTTGTTGAGCGAAGTTGGACCAATCGCTGTCGCGAAAAAAACGGCTTCACCACTGCGGCTAGAAGACCTCTGCAGGTTGCTGGCTTAGCTGGACACTTCGCCGAAAACTGATCCGAGATTTCACAAAGTGTGCGGCGGAACGAATTCGCGAATTCGCGGCCGTCGATGCAACCTCTAGCACGAAGAGATCTCGCTTCGTGCCGGAGGTGAATCTCCACCTCGGTGATCGAGCGGATCTCCTCAGGCGCGGAGATCAGTGCGTCCGCGCGAGTTCTAGGGCTGACGGGATTCGCAGACAAAGGCCCGATTCATTCCCTACGCGCATTCAGCCATGCCCGCCCCAAGATCGCTCGATGTCGATGTAAGGCGGCCAAGGCGTCTGGACCCAGGCTTCGGATTGAACGGGCGGCTCTTGTATAACACGAGAACCAGGGATCCCATCATCAAGCACAGCGAAAAGCTGACGACAATCGAAACCTGGCATCCTCGCCTCGTCACGGTCGCGGTTGAAGCGGGTTTCTGAATCGAACGATGTGCCGACGCACTTCATCCTCAACAGCAGGAGGATCCGGCTCATTCATGGCAAGTCCCGAGCAACCCGAAGTATGATTGGCAAGAATACTTATGGCATGTATGAACGCAGAAAAGAAGCTCTTGGAGAATCCGACCAGACCAAAGCGATCACCCGACAAATCAAGGATGTTTTTCGTTGTATCGACTTTCTCGTCGCGTCGGAGTCTTATGGCGATGCGACGATCGGGTATATGGGAAGCAGTTATGGTGCCCGCGTCGGTCCGATCGCCGCAGCGCTCGATCCTCGCATCGAAGTGGCAATTTATCTCAACGGCGGTGCTCCGCGAAGCGGGACCGAGGAGGTAATCGATACGGTGCACTTTGCCCCGCGTGCTACACAACCTGCCCTGATGCTCAACGGAATCGATGATTTTATTTTTCCGTCAGAGAGTTCGCAGAAACCGCTTTTCCGGTTGCTCGGTGCAAATCCTGAGCAGAAAGAGCATCTGCTCGTAGGAATAGGGCACAGCGTCGACAATGAACAGATGGCCGATGAAGTCGACCGATTTCTGTCCAAGCACGTTGGGAAAACGGGATACCAACCGAAATCATGGCGGGACAAAGTGGACTACATTTGGACGAAGACCAAGGCCTTGGTGGGGTCGAAAGCGGGGCGTGCAAAAGCCAAGGAACTGCTCCCGGACATGATCGCAACGCTGAAGACGCATGGTTCGACCGCGGATGACGCCCGACTACTTGCGGATGCCCAATATTATCAAGCCGTCCTCTCACCCGACCTCGATGGCGAAATTGCCTTGTTGCGTGAGGCAGTCGCCGATGCAGAAAGAGCGCTTGGCAATACGGATGCTGCAACACAACGATTACGCCAGTATCTCGCATCGGCACTCACCCGACACTCGCTGAAAGCCCTGCTGGCCGCTGAGAGTGCAGACTCTTCCGAGTTTCAGCAAAGCAAGCAAACTCTTTCTGAAATCAGCGAACTGATCCCACAGTTCGCTTGGCCGGAACTTGGCAAGGCCCTCGCGGCCTTTCGTGAGCGAGACCGCGAAAATGCTACAGAGCATCTGAAAGCGTGCGAATCACTTCCCTTCACATGGGGTCTCGAGTTTGTGTTGCGTGCACACTTGGCAGCCGACCAAGGCCGCGGACAGGAGGCTCAAGACTGGCTCAGCGTGCTGGGACTCGAGAGGGCCAAGAACTACGTCGAAGGCGGACTGCCGACACCGCCAGATTTGGTTGCTCAAGCACGGGACAAAGTGAAAAACCTTGAAACCGAGCAGACCGTTTCAAAAAATGAAGACGAAGCGTTGCGACGGCTTGTCGAAGAGTATCCGTCGCACTACTACCTCCACTGGCTCAGCGGGTTGCAAGCCGTTCGCAGCGAACAAATGGAGGCAGCACATGAAGCATTCGCAGTTGCCTTCGAAATGTGCCCGGGCTTCAGGACGACGGATTGGTATGCCATCACGTCACAGTGGCTTGGCGATCAAGCCTCGCTAGAGTGTTGTCAAAATCGCCTGATCGAGCTGGCGAAACTCAAAGACGGTTGTTGGGTGTGGGACGGAATCCATATCGCTCGAGCGTACTGTCGGATTGAAGATAGTCGTTCCTATCCGGCAGAAGACGCTGCCGTCCTGCAGGAATACGCTCGGCTCGTTGCACCTTGGTTCACCTACGGCGCCCCACGAATGCTTGGCCCCTGGTTGGAGTATCGACTTGGCAAGAAAGTCAAAATCAAATCGTACAACAACAATGGCCACCCGGAACAGCAAGCCGAATCGATGATCCTTGACGCGATCACGGAGTACCGCTTCGGCGATCGCAGTGCGGCATTCAGCAAGCTCGACAACGCCCGCAGATTTATCGAGGACAGGATTCCCAGCCCGGACGGTGAAGCGTTCAAGTACATTGGAGCGGACCACGCCTGGGCCGTCTCGCGACTTTTCTTGCGTGAAGCATCTGCATTGATCGAGCTCGATTCCGAGACGTTCGACGCACGCGTTACGGCAGCGGTCGGCCGGTTGAGAAGCGATCTGAACGGCGAACTCGGTGAGGAGAATACACGGCGGATTCTGCTACAAGTCGGCGAGGCGCTGGTTAAAAAATACTCCAGCGACGAACCATCGAATCAGCAATGAGCGAGTCTTCCGACCTAGACCAAGAGAGGTTTTCCTCGGACGACTTGATTCCGCTGGTCTACACCGAACTTCGGCGACTGGCCAAAAGACGATTGAGTGACGATCGTGCCGGACAATCGCTCGACGCAACCGGATTGGTTCACGAGGCCTTTATTCGGCTGTCACGTGACCCCAATTGCCAGTGGAACAGCCGAGGGCACTTCTTTGGCGCTGCGGCTGAAGCGATGAGGCGAATTCTGATCGAACGATCGCGGCAGCGACAAACTCAGAAGCGAGGAAAAGGTACTCCGCATGAGTCCCTCTCACCCGAAGCAGAGGTTTCGGATCGAGACGAGAGACTGATCAAACTCGATGAGGCACTCGATGAGCTTGAAGCAGTTGATGTCCGTAAAGCAAGACTCGTCAAGCTTCGGTTCTTTGTCGGTCTGACCAATGAAGAGATCGCCGACGCGCTGGAAATCCATTTGGCCACCGTGAACCGAGATTGGGCGTACGCAAGAGCTTGGCTCAAACGAGAAATGGCTGATTAGTGATTGGTACCGTGCGCGGCTACTCATGCTTAGAAGGTCGAAGCAAAACACGCTTCCATGGAACCGAGACGGAGCGTTCAGACGCTAGCGAAGACTTCGTGAGCAACCGCCGCAGGTTAACGAGTTTTCGAGACGCGTTACTCTACGGCGGGCTGTGTGCCGTTAGCGTCTGCGGATCGGCAGTGATTTCCCACTCTTCTCAGGGTGATACGTTGGGTTTCCAGCCGGGCAGACTTGCGACCATCCATGCGAAACGCAGTCAGGCTTCGGGGATCACCTCTGTCCGTCGGCAAGTCGCCATCTGCGCGTCGTATTTCTGGCAGCGAGGAATTTCCGAGGAATTCTCCCGGTTATGGGTTAGGTGTCGCGATATGCTCTGACCATTGGATAGGAAGCAACATCCGGAGCAATTTCACCTGAGGAAGCGATGGCAAGTGATGACCCACCTGCCTGGGACAAGATCGTCGAGTCGCACGCCGAGCGTGTGTATCGGATTTCCGAAAGTCACGAGTATCCGGTTTAGCATCATCATGAATCATCACAGTTCCGATTCGCGAAGACCTGCCGGCAAGCGGCAATTCGCCACGACGCAGTGGAGCGTCGTGTTGTCCGCGGGCGAGTGCGTTGGTGAGGAATCGGGAGCCGCGGCGGCGGCGTTGGCGCAGCTTTGCGAAGACTACTGGTATCCGCTTTATACGTACATTCGCCGTCGCGGATACGGCGTCGCGGACGCGCAGGATCTGACGCAGGCGTTCTTTGTGCGGTTGCTGGAGAAAGAGTCGCTCCGCATCGCGGACCCGCAGCGCGGGCGGTTCCGGTCGTTTCTATTGGCGTCGCTGGACCACTTCTTGGCCAATGAATATGGCCGTACGCAGGCGAAAAAGCGAGGCGGCGGCCGACAGCGCATCTCGCTCGATCTTGCCGCGGGCGAGTCACGGTTGGATCTGACGCCGGTTGATCACCTGACGCCCGAGCGGGCGTTCGAGAAGAATTGGGCGTTAACCCTGTTGGAGGTTGTGGTTTGCCGTCTGCAGGGGGAGTTCGAAGCGGGCGGCAAGCGTCGGCAGTTTGAACTGCTGCGCGACTCCTTGACCGGCGACCGCGAGCGACTGGACTACAAAACGATCGCTGCCGAATTGCACATCACTGCAGAGAGCGCCCGCCAGAATGCCCATCGACTGCGGAAACGCTACCGCGAACTGCTGCGAGAAGAAGTCGCTCGCACGGTCGCTGTTGAGGGCGATGTGGACGAGGAACTAGCGAGCCTTCTGGCGGCTTTGGGAAATGGTTGATTTTTTTTTGTCACATACGCGTCGGGCTGCTTTAGATAGGGATGGATGAGCCAAGAATATCCCGAATCCCCGATCCATCTGTTGAATCCAAACGATGCCTTCACTCCATCGCTGTCCTGAATGCGGCGCTGAAATCCCCGACCAGTCCCCGGCGGGCCAGTGCCCACGGTGTCTGCTCCAGGCCGGTTTCGCCAGCGAAGACGAGGTCGATCCGCAGTTGGAGACCAGGTCGTCCAGCGCGCCGACAGCCCGATTCGAACCGTTGACTGTCGAGCAAATTGCCCGGCTCTTTCCGCAACTGGAGATTCTGGAGTTGCTGGGACAGGGGGGAATGGGGGCGGTCTACAAGGCCCGCCAACGGGACTTGGATCGTCTGATCGCCCTGAAGGTGCTGCCCCGCGAATTCGACCATGATCCCGACTTCGCCGAACGGTTTACCCGCGAGGCCCGTGCAATGGCCCTCGTGAGCCACCCGAATATCGTGGCCATTCACGACTTCGGCCAGCGCGATGGCCAGTTTTTCCTGGTGATGGAATACATCGACGGTGTGAACCTGAGGCAAGCGATGCAAGCGAGGCAGCTCTCGCCCGCAGAGGCACTCGCCATCGTGCCGCAGATTTGCGAGGCCCTCCAATACGCCCACGATCAAGGGATCATTCACCGCGACATCAAACCGGAGAACATCCTTCTCGATGGTAACCGACTCGTCAAAATCGCAGACTTCGGACTTGCCAAGATTCGAACAACCGAAGAGGACACATCCCAAATCACCCGTACCCACCAAGTCATGGGAACTCCCAATTACATGGCGCCGGAGCAATGGAAGCAGACGACTTCGGTCGACCATCGTGCCGACATCTACTCCTTGGGGGTTGTCTTCTACGAGCTGCTCACGGGAGAGCTTCCGATTGGCCGATTCCCTGTCCCGTCAGAAACCGTACAAGTGGATGTCAGGCTAGACAATGTGGTGCTCAAAGCCTTGGAGCAAGATCCACAGCGCCGGTATCAGCACGCGAGTCAAGTGAAGGAGGATATTACTGAGACCACATCCCGCGAATTCCCTGCCGCCAAACAGACGCCATCTGCAGAGCCTCAAGCGCCAACCCACTTCGATCCCTTCAACCCTTACTGGGAAGGATATTTGTCGAGGGTCGCCCAAACCAAGTTTGCAGAAATTCGCGAAAAGGTCCGGATCGCCTACCGCAAACGCCAATTCGGTCTGCGCACCTTGCTGATCGCGGTCGCTTTATTGGCAATCACACTCGCTATCGGCATGGCCGCCTATACGAACTTCACACCTCGTAAAGAGTTCGTCTGGGCTGTCCAAATTTCGATCGAAGCAGCCACGCCGCAATCGGATGTATCCGCAGCGAAGGAATTCGTCACAGGTCTCGACTCGACGACGTTGAGCGAGTGGCTGTTGGGCGATCCCCGTTTCTTGAAGATTCCGGCGGTCCAGGCCAAAGAAGACCCAAAACTCTGGCTTGTTGAGCACCTAACAGTTCGCGATGTTGAACGCGACGAATTTTTGAAGATGTTACTTCCCCAACTTAAAAAAAGACGCGGCAAACTCCTCAGCGAAGCCTTCTTCGTGGATGTGCGTTTTGTCGTTGATACGAAATGGATCTCGGAAAGAGACTTGACGGCAATCTTAGACAGGTCCGTGCAAGCCATCCAGGCCGAGGCGGTCGACGCCGATCTGAAAGCCGTCGTTGCAGATCGCATGTATCTCACGGTTCAACCGCAATGACTGGCCCGAACGCCGTTGAACTGGCTTGTCTTGGCATATATCGTCTTCTTCACGTGGCCGATACAGGAAGAACTAGAACTGCTAAGACGACAGGTTGCCGCAAGCGATCGGAGCTACAATCAGAGGATCGCTGAACGTGAGGCGCGCGGCCTCGAGTGGAAAGATGACAATCGTCGGTAGTGCTTGAGACCTGCCTGCAAATCCTGGCAGTCATGCTATGTTGGGTTCCCATGAATGAGACGTCGCTCAGTTTGCTTGATCACCTCCGACGTTCTCCCGAATCGGAGAGCTGGGATCGGCTCACCAAAATCTATGCGCCATTGATCCGAGTCTGGCTGCGGAAGTACGACGTCCAAGACAGCGACGCAGATGATTTGGTGCAGGAGGTGTTGCTGGCCGTCGCTACGGATCTCGACAAATTCGAACATGCTGGGCAGCCAGGCGCTTTTCGCGGGTGGCTGAAAGCGATCCTGGTCAACCGGCTGCGGAAGTTTTGGCGGTCTCGCGATCGTCGTCCGCAAGCACGAGGCGACTCGGAACTCGACGCCCGATTGGCACAACTGGATGATCCGGCCAGCGAAATGAGCCAGATCTGGAATCGTGAGCACGACCGGTATGTGCTGCGTCAGCTCCTCGCCCTCGCTGAGCCCCACTTCGAGCCCGTTACCTGGAAGGCGTTCTGTCGTGTGGCGTTGGAGGGCTTGAAACCGAACGTTGTCGCCCAGGACATGGGAATATCCCTGAATGCGGTCTGCCTCGCTAAGTCCCGTGTTACTCGGAGGTTGCGGCAAGAATCCGAGGGACTGATCGAGTCTTCTTCTGGATTTTTCGCGAAGAGCTGACAAGAAATCGTATGAACGGGTCTTGGTAGTTGGAAACGAGTCATTGGACCGCATCCGGTGACCAGAAACGCCTGCCAAATTGGTGCGAAATCAACAGATCTGTCTTGCAAGAGCTATCCATGCCGAAACCTACCGCCCACCCGAGCCGAGAAGAACTGAGTGCCTACAGCCTGGGGCAGTTGCCAGAAGAACGAGCGGTCGCCATCGATACTCACATCAGCCAGTGTGAGCCTTGCTGCGAGACCATCGTTGAATTGTCATCCGAGGATACGTTTGCAGGCCTGTTACAGGAAGCCGGGCGATTGCCCACGGATCTAACGCTTGATAGCGACTGCTTGACCGCCAAATCGTCCTTGACTTCGGAACACATTCCTGCGCCTCTGGCCGAACATCCTCGCTACGAGATCGTCAGACTGATTGGCAAAGGCGGAATGGGAGATGTCTACGAGGCCAGGCACCGCATGATGGAGCGGACGGTGGCGCTGAAAGTCATCAAGCAGGAACTGATGCGCAAACCGGAAGCGGTGGATCGCTTTCATCGCGAAGTCAAGGCCGCCGCTCAATTGGCTCACCCCAACGTTGTCACGGCGTACGACGCCGAGCAGGCCGGCGACATTCACTTCATGGTGATGGAGTTTGTCGCCGGAGTTGACCTATCGCAGATGGTCAACGACCGAGGCGCTTTGCCGGTCGCCGACGCCTGTGCCTACATCTGCCAGGCTGCCATTGGGCTCCAACACGCACACGAACGCGGCATGGTGCATCGCGACATCAAGCCCCACAACCTGATGGTCACGTCGGACGGCACGGTCAAGATTCTCGACTTTGGTCTCGCTTCGCTCGCGCCCAAAGCGGTTGCAGACGCCGACACGGTTGAAGCACGCGGCGACCTGACGGCGGCGGGCGCAATCATGGGTACTCCGGACTTCATTTCCCCCGAACAAGCCAACGACGCTCGTAAAGCCGACATTCGTAGCGACATTTACAGTCTGGGAGCGACGCTGTACTTCCTGCTCGCGGGCCGCCCGCCATTCGCGGAAGGCAGTGTGACGCAGAAGTTGAAGAGCCATGCGCAGGCCGAACCCAAACCGCTGAAATCCCTCCGCGACGACGTTCCACCCGAACTTGTCGCCATCGTTGCCAAGATGACCGCGAAAGCTCCAGAAGCGCGGTTTCAAACCCCGGCGGCGGTCGCAGAAGCCCTGGAATCGCTTTCCCAAAACCTGCAGTCACCCCCTAAGAAGCCTGCTCGTCGTCACGTCCCATCTTGGAAGTCACACATTCGTCCCCGAAAGGTCGTCGCCACTTTGATGCTCGTGCTCGGGGTCATCGCGGCAGTTGTGGCCTACAAGTTTTACTTCTCCGCGACCGACGGATTCTCGATAGTTTCCGGAGGTGCTGGCAGTGGCGGCGACGGTTGGTACGTCTCTGCCGGCAGCACTTACCTGAAGCAGGATGAACCAGGCGTGCTTTTCGGCATGTGCGAAAATCCCGAGGGTGAGCGCAGTTTCTCCTATGTCGTGCTCTTTCGTCACGAAGTCGAGGAGCTGACTGGCGTATCGAGCGCAAGTAATACGGGCCTGCAGTTCGATGGTGAAACCGCATCCATCAGGGACGGCCTTACCATCGACGGAAAGGATATCGAGCTTGACCTCGAAATGCAGATGGATAGGCACGACATCACATCAACCGAGCTGGTTATCAACGGTAAGCCGACCGATGCCTCCCAAGGCAGGCTATTTCTGGTTGACCTGACTTCCGACGGCGTGACCTGGAATCAGGTCAATGTAAAGTTCCCGCAAAATCTGCCCGCACCAGAAGAGGTGGTGGGCGACACGAAACTCGCTTCCAAAGTAGCGCGGCAGATCACAGAACAAGTTGCGAATGACAATGACCAGGTCCGCAAGTTTCTCGCAGGGGTGACAGTAGAGACGTCCGACCTCGCACTCACTTCGGAGGACCTGCTGGTCGGCGAATGGGTCTGGATTGGTCCCCCGCCCGGTAGCGATAGGATTCGTCTAACATTGGCCCCCAATGGCACGTTTGATTTGGTTCAGTGGTCGACCGGGCAAGAGATCCGGATGCAGGCAACTGGGACGTACGTTACTAATTTTTCCGTCAGTCCGGCCCAACTCGATCTTGACGCCACGATCACGACGCCTGCTCCAGATCGTGAGAAAACAGCGAAGCAGAAGTTCGAGTTGATTGTCGAACTGTTGGACGTAGACACACTACGTATGTCTAGCCTGGAATCCGAGTGGCGGCCCAAGACGTTCGATAAAGATTCATGGATCTGGCACCGGCAGGAAAACCGTACGTGACATTTACGGAAGTAACGCACGCGTCTGGCAACGAAGTGCTCGTTGTGTGTGTGAACCTGTACCGCAATGCGGATGAAACCTGTCGCGTCGAAGTCACCAAAAAACAGCGGAAGAAACGTGCCGGTGAACCGGTCGCCGTTGGTAAACCGATCACCGAAGAGGTGGTTCGAAAGCTCGTCCGGAGGGTTGCCGAGGATTCCGACTTCAAGCAACTCCAGGGCGACTGGGATGCCACTGGAGAGATCGAGCGGTTGGGCACACCCGACAAATCGCTGTTTGGCTCCCAGGTCCACGAGGTTTGGGTCAGCACGCGGAAGCAGCTCTTGATCCTCGACACCAACTCGATGCTGCCATCTTCGGAGAACTTGCATCGAAAGACATGACGAACCCATACGAAGTTTCGCCAGCGGCAGGGTTGTCGGTCGAATCCGGGTTGGCGTGCCCGCGGTGCGGATGCGAACTAACCAACAACGCTGATGGTTTTTCCACTCGCCCTCACGGTTTACCTGGTCGGCGTTGGTTCGGAATCCGCTGCAATTCAAGCACTTGGCGGACTGATAGTTTTTGGTGGTTTGGGCACTTCCTTCGTCGCCAAGATGCTGGCATGGTGGCACCACGCTTAAACGGCATCGGTTCGCGATCGCGACCTGAAGATCAGACTTGCAACCGAGGCGCCCATCATTCCACCAACGATCGCCGCAAAGTAGTGCATCAAATCGATGAACGGACTGTTGGCGTCAACGAACGAGTAACCTACCAGGACGGAGGCGACGAACCGTCCTCCATACCAACCCGGCAGCATGGCAATTAATGCGAACGGGATGATCGCGACGCGTTGAAGCGAAAACTCCTCAGCAGTCACGTCATTGTCCTCCGATGCAAGTCTCGCACGATGCAGACGCGAAGATGCGTGGATCCCACCGCCGATTGCCGCACCAAAATATGCAATTCCAATCAAACCGGCGATCCGTCGCGAGTTATCATCCGCCAGACTTCCAGTCAGGTCTATCAATGCCAGGAGCGACGCAGAAGCCAGGACGGCACCCACAGCGGCCCCAATCAAGCAGCGTGCTCCAGACTTCAACACGATCAGACACAGGATCACCATGGGAATTCCCAATTGGATCCAGCTCATCAGGTCGTGCCATTGGATGACGGCAAAGGCAGGAGCCATCGCTGCCGTCAGCGCGAGCAGACCAGTGAGCGTAAATTGCGGCTGCGGTTTCAATGGTGTCTCGTTCTTTGTGTGAAACGTCTTCCTGATGGGCGGCACCGGGCTCGAAATCAAAGCTGCCCGCCGCAGTTCGAGCTCTCTTCGATGACGTACGCACAGCCGACAGTCCAAGCCAACACCAACCCAGCATACCAGGGAACGGTTCCCTTCGCGAAATTGTGCAAACAGCCGTACGCGATCGCGAGAAGGATCGGAGCGACAGAGTGTTTCCATTTGCGATATCGCAACCACATCTTCTTAACTTTGTCTTAACGTTCTTAACCTTGCCTTAACCTTGCTCCGAGATGGAGCAAAGAAGCGGCGGGCTTTCCGGGTGGTGCGTTGAATTGTCCGAAGTAATCGGTAGCCTAGTTCGAGCATCCAGAACCGATTTCATTCATCCCGCCAAGCAGTTTCGTATTTTGGTGTCAGGCGATTGCGCGCCTCGCACCCTGCGAAAAACCCCCGAGGCAGAGAAGTAGTCGAGGCCGCCCCTGACGAGACTGAGACTCTTGCGAGCCGGGAGACGCTTGCGAACGAGGCTTCATTAACCCGATCGTTGAACGGAACACCTACATGATTCAATTCAAGATATCCAAGCACTGGCGCCCGGTTTTCGTGACGTTACTGGCTGTCGTGGCACTCTTGGTTCGCGACGCTGACGGCGATGATTCGACGAAATCACAAATCAAAATCGATCGGGAGACGACCTTTTTGACAGGCCCACTACGAACCGATGGCTCGGTCGACTACGCGGCCGGCATCAACGCGAGAATGAAACAGGACGTCACCCCTGAAAACAACGCCTGCGTTTTGCTCTGCGAAGCGATGCAGCCCTTGGAGGCTTGGGACATGCCGCCGGAGTACTTCAAGGAAATCGGAAGAACGCCGCCACCGAAAGATCGCAGTTATGTCCGCTACCTTGCTGCCGGGATCGCGGATCCCTCGTCCGACGCCGCCAAGCAACGACTTTATCTTGTCCTCGAGTTTATCCAAGGTGATCCGCGTCCGTGGAAACGATCGGAATTCCCGGAAGTTGCCAAGGTGCTCGATGGCGATGACGAGCCACTGAGAATCGTTCTTGCGGCGGCCGAGCGCGACCAATTCTATTCGCCAGTCATCACGCGCGGTGTGGACGAAGTGGATCCATTGCCGCTCGTTGCGGCCATGGATCCCATGACAACCCAGCTGCCCTACCTGGTGCATTCTTTGCGGCTGCGTGCCATGCTGAATCTGGGAGAAGGCGACCACGAAGCAGCCTGGGAAGATCTACTTGGCTGCTTCAAACTCGCCAGACTCCTAGGGATGGGTATGAGCAAGATACACGCTCAACGCAGTTACATGCTCGAAGAGCGGAACTGTGCCGCGACGGAGGCTTACATTCGTACGGCGGACCCTTCTCTATCGCAAGCGAAGCATTATCTCAGGGCACTCCAGTCTTTGCCTTCCCTCGCAAGACTGAGTGAAAAGGTCGACTTGTTCGAACGCTGTGCCTATCTC
Organism: Stieleria sedimenti; assembly: GCF_025060895.1. Taxonomy (GTDB): domain Bacteria; phylum Planctomycetota; class Planctomycetia; order Pirellulales; family Pirellulaceae; genus Stieleria; species Stieleria sedimenti. The sequence continues at coordinate 17,370 of NZ_JANZKV010000146.1, forward strand.
GATGCACTGCTGGTGATCCGAACGAATCAAGAGGGAGCAATCGCCTATCTCGACTGCGAACCAGGCCTCGCCGCGACCGGCAAGATGGTGAATCTGTTTTGGAAGGACGCAATTGACTGGAATGAAACGCTTCGAATCGGCAATCGCTACTACGATCGTCTGGTCAAGAGCCTGGAAAAGACGGATCTTGCTCAGCGCCGTGAAGAGGTGACGGTGCTCCAGCAAGAGCTAAAGAGCCTTGCGGAGAGAGCCATTGGCATTCGCGGCACGGACGACACGGCGAAAGGTCGCGCGGCAACCGAGTCAAAATCGAAGCTTGTTGCCGCCATCATCGCTGAAAAACTGATGTCCGACATCGACAAGTGTCGAATTTTCGAGGCACGCGTGAAGCAGCGGTTTGCAAATCTCGAAATGACGTTGGCACCTGCCGCGAACCGCAAAGGCATTAGTGAGGAATGAGAGTAGCGAAGACAAGTTGGAGCACATGCGAATGAGCAACGTCATGCGTTGGGTCAGTTGCATCGTCTTGGAGAAACCTGGACTCGGAGGAACGGCCAGAGACCGACGAATTCAATCACGCTTATTTTTCAGAGAGCGCCCGGATCTGTTGATCCAACATTTGCTGCATCAGCGGGTTCCCTCCCATCCGTTGTTTTAGTTCGGTAAGCTGCTGTTTCAGTATTTCTGTGCTGCCTACGTTCCCATTGATCCCTCCGCCCTGGATGTTGATGTTCGATTTCGCGGCCGGTTGACCGACGGCGATATTGCCAAATCCAAATCCCGGAAACTGCATGCCTAGCCCCTGAGTGCCGCCCGCGTACTGTTCGTACAGAGCGGCCGCCTCAGGCAATTTTTTCTTTAGGTCTTCGATGTTTTTCGCAATAAGTTCAACATTCTTCTCGCCGCCCGTGATCTGAGCCAGAATTTTGCCTCCCCGCAGTTCTTGAATGGTTGTCTCGAGTGGCCCTTCCTTCACGCTGATCGTTCGCAGTCCGTTAATATTGGACGTCGACACACTTCGATTCAAATTGCCGCCGCCGGCAAACGGGTTGCCTGGTTTGTTCCAACCTGCGAACGGCTTGATCCCATCAGCTTCCTTCGTGTTGAGTGCGATCTTTGCCCTGTCAGCGGTCGAAGGCTGATCACTCTCGCTGAGCATCTGCAACGTAATCTTTGCTGCTTCCTGGGTCTTTTCGTGTTTGGACTGTGCCAACTTGCCGAGCACGTCGATCGACTTCTCGATCGTCGCACGATTCCCTGCCAAGGCCGCCTTGGCCAAGGCCGGGATGGCTTCTTTACCGGCAGCGATAAGTTTCTTCTCGGCCTTGATTCGTTCGGTGAGTCGTTCATGCCCGAGTTGTTCAACCCACTTACCGATCTGTTGCGGCTGCTTCGCTGCTGCAACACTGTCATCTGCGTGGATGATGTCGCCGACACCCAGTGTGAATACCACTGCGACGAGGAGTGAGAGTTGTGCAAGTTTCATAATGATTCCCTTTCTGAATTCCGAGTCTGGTAAGGTTTCTGGTCTGTCTGTTCAAGGTGACAACTATTCTTCACGCTGATAGATCGGCAGTTGACGCGCCGAAACCGTCAATGTGAGAATCGCCAACGATGAGGGATAAGTTGTGTTGTATGCGAGAGTTTGATCGGGGTATTTCCAACTGCCGTCGGGATTTTGGTCCGCAAGCAAACGGTCGTACATGATCGGGGCGAACTCGTTCCAGTACTTGCCGCCCAATTGGAACATGGCCTGGCCGCAGTAGTACCAAGCGTAGTAGCGGAACCGTACGGGGTTTCCATTTGGGTCGGTCATTGTCGGAGGCCGACGTAGTATGAAGTCGCCCGCAGCCAGTAAGTCTTCATTGCCATGTTCGCCACAAAGTTCCAGGCACAAGACCGCAATACCCGTCATCGATGTGGTGCCCGGACTTCCGCCAGGCATATAGGAAAACCCTCCTTCGCGGGTGTGGCAATTGAGGATGTAGGAAACCGCCATTTCAATATGTTCATCGGGAATGGCTGCGCCGTTCAGTTTCGCGGCACGGAGCGCCATAATGGACCAGCCCGTCAACGACAGATCGCTGTCCGTGGTGCCAGGTGTGTAGCGCCAGCCTCCCGTGTTGGCTTCTGACTTGGGAACTTTTTGAGCCTGCAACAGGACCAACAGCGCGCGTGACAATACCTCGTCAACTTTCTGCTGACGTACTGGATCGACCATGCCTGATACTTCGCCCAGCAGCAGAGTGGAGATGCTGTGCTCGTACATCAAGCCGGTCGTCCGACCTCGAACGTTGCGGCTGACAAGTAATCCATTTTCGAGCTGCTGAGCGAGAACATAATCGATTCCTCGATTGATCACCTCACCATATCGCCCACGGCCGGGAAGATGCCCCTTGGCTAGAAACGCCATCACCGCTAGAGATGTGATTCCAGTGTTTCCCACGCTGGCTGGTTCTTCGAATGATCCGGTCAGCTCGGGACGTCCCATCGCTGCTGCGGTGTCGCGGCTGATCTGTTTCCCCGCGAGGTACTCCAGTCCACGTTCAACGGCCGCATCCAAACGAGGTTGGTAACGAATGCGGAGCGAATCGGCGTCTTGTGCACTGACGATGTGACACGCGAGCGACAATGCTATGGCAGACATCCAAGAGTATGGTTGCGAGATCATTCTTGCTTCTCCGCTGCGTCCTGGCGTGATTCCAGGCGAGACAGTTCCTCGAAGTAGTCTTTCACAACAGTTCGGAACTCTTCTGGGATCTTGCTGTCCTGATCATCGAGCACATTGTTTTTCAGCTTGCGGCGGGACTGCGTCCAGTTTGACGTCGAACGACCACGCAGTTGAGTCGGAGCAACCTCGCTTTGACCTGCTCCCGCGTTTCCCTGGACCCCTTGGGGCTTTGATGGGCTGCCCCGTTGCGGGGCTCCAGCCTGTTGCGTTGAGTCCGATGAGTTGGTTGACTTCGATTGCCCACCTTGCTGCTTCGAATTCCTCCGACTGGGATGTCCTGCTCGTTGAGCCGCCTCATCGGCAAGTTGATTGAGTTCTTGAGCAAGTTCCTGAGTTTGGTTGGGTGACGGGCTTCGGGCGTTTTGATGGGCCTTGTCCGCAGTCGCGGCAAGCTTTTGAGAATTGGGCTGCTGTTGTTTCGTGGATGGATTACCAGACTCGCTAGGCTTGCCGCCTGGTTTTGAGTCTCCTGGTTTTGAGTCTCCTGGTTTCGAGTCACCTGGTTTCGAGTCACCTGGTTTCGAGTCTCCCGGTTTTGAATCTCCCGGTTTTGAATCTCCCGGTTTTGATGAAGTGTCTCCGCTCTTGGGTGAACTGCCGCTAGAGCCACTTGATCCTCCCGGCTTATTGCATTTCGAACATTTCTTGCAAGACTTGCAGACTTTATCCAGTGACTGCGTGGCCTCTTCCAAGGACTTCGCAGCTTGCTTCTGCTGCTCAGCGGCCTGCTTTGGATTAGCAGCTCGCTTGGGATCAGCAGCCTGTTTCCGTTGTTGCTTTGCCAGTTCTTCGGCCGCCTTGGTTTCCCGCTTGGCCTGTGCAAGTTTCTCGCGGGCTTCGCGAACTGCCTGTTGATTCTCGGGATCCTCGGTCGGCAGTTGTAGCAGTTCGTCCGCCTTGTCTCGAAGTCGTTCGGTTCGGTTTGCGATCTGTTCCTGTTCCCGGGCGATCATATCCAGCAACTTGTCGTCGAGTTCCTCTTTGCTGCGAACCTGATCGAGCTTCGCCAATGTTTCCTGCTGCTGCTGCAACTCCGCCGCTGCCTCCGTCAGTTTGGCTGCCGCTTCGGCTCGTTGTGCAAACTGTTCACTCTTGGCGTCAAGATCCTGCTCAACGACTTCCTGCAGCGCATCGGCCACCTGCTGCTGTTGCTTCTGGACTTCGGGGGCGTTGACTTGCCCCTCTTGCTGCTCTTGTGCGAGCCGTTCCTGCTGTTTGGCAAGCTCGTCCAACTGTGCAGCCAGTTCCAGTTGTTTGCCTCGCTGGTCAACGTCCGCACGAACCTGCTCGAGCTTGTCGATGGCATCGTTGAGAGACACTTTTGTCGTGGCGATTGCTTCCTGTTGCTGAGGTAAATCATCGGAGAGCGGTACGAGTCCCGCCTGTTTTCTCGCTTCCGCGACGTCGTTTTCGGTGACCTCCTGAATTCGCTCGATCTCCGCTTGGAAGAGGCGTTGCGGTGCGAGTTCGCCCTGATCTGACATTCGACGCAGCGTTTGCTCCGCGTCCTTGATCCGATTCTGGAGTTGTTTCGATTTCTCCACGGCATCATTCGGATGCTTCGCCGTGGCGTCCGTTTCGGCGAGATCTGCCTGAAGTGCGTCGGTGATCTTTGCGGCTGCCAGGAGCTGATCAAGTGCTTCCGTCAGATCGGCTATCACGGCCTGTTCTTCGTTTCGCACAACTTGCTGGCCAACAGGAATCGAATTGTCGGCGATCTGTAAACGAATCTTCCGAGAGTCGATCGTTTGAGGTCCGCCATATTCGTCAGGACGATTATCGGCGATCGATAACCAGACGGTCAGTTGGTCTCCAGTGGTAAGTTCCAGTTCATTCAGGTCGATGGTCAGATCGCCACCAAACTTTGCTTGGAAGTCGTGCGGAAGCTCTTTGGTCGAAGGTGGCTCGCTATTCTTCTGTGAGTTAAGGTGCAGGGCACCGCAGCCAAAGTCGTCAACGGCATGGTACTCGACGAAAAAACCTTGATCAGGCGTGGCGATCACTTCGGACAACGCGGGCTGATCAATGATGATCGACGGGGGGAGATCGGGCAGAGCGTGCACTTCAAAATGGAACGGCTCGCTTAGGACTCCAGCTTCACTGACAAGTGTGATTGTTCCGCGCTGCAATTCGCCCGCTGTTGCCGTGAACTCCCAAGAATGCCGCCACAGCCCGGGTTCCTTGATCAAGACCGCTTCCTCGCAAGGAATCGATGTGCCGTTGAGTCTCAGGGACGATTCGGCAGCAGGCAAGGTGGAATCAACATCAACATCGATCCGAATTCGTGCGCCATGAATCACTTCGATCGGTTCAGCGGGATCGTTGATGAGTCGCGGAGGCAAGCGCGTGTATTCAGGAGACGTCACGTTGACTCGACTGCTTTTAATGACCGGTTTGGGATCAACGAAGATCTGGTAACGATCGGAGAAGAGACCGCCGGCGCGAATTCGATATCGATGATCACGTTTCAATCCCGTCAATGTGAAGTTGGCGGTTCTGCCATTTTCCTGCGTGGCCATCTGATGTGAAGCAATCACGGCATCGTGCTCGATGACTTCGAGCACAGCATCTGTGAGGCGACCTGCCGTCGCAGTTACTCGTAAATCGCTACCTTCTGCGACGTGCGTGTTGCCGGGAACGATTGTCGCATTCAGGTACGGAAGCACGCGCGAACTCCAAGGATTCAGCACGTTTTGGAGGGAGGGAATCAGATAGGGAGCCCAGATCCACATCGACAAAACGAATGCGGTAAGGCAGGCTCCTGCGACGATGGTCCTTTTGAAAACTTCCTGCCCCCGAAGATCCTCTTCCTGGCATCCGGCGAGACTGCCATGAGCCTGCTCCGCGACAGCCTCGATGATCGAGCTTCTTTTTGCATTCGGAGTTTCAGTCAACTGCAGCGACGTTGTGAGCCGTTCCTCGATCGCTGGCCGCTTCTGTTCCAAATCCCACGCCATGGCGAGTCGGTCGCACGTTTGCCCCAGTGGCATCATGAGAAAGTGGCGAGTGATCAACCCAACGACTCCAATCAACGGAATCCACAAGGCGACTCGCAACCATGCCGACTCGGGCTGGAAGATGGCGTCAATCACCAGCAGACCAAAGAGCGACGCAACCGTTGCCGTCCCGATCGCCAGGATCCCTCCGAGCCAGACTTCGCGCCGCAGCCGACTCACCATCTCGTCGAGATCGATGTGAATCCGCTCAATCGCGGTCGCTTTGGGAGGCGAAGCGGTTTTCGTGCTCCTTGATGGATTCATTGTCGCTGTCATTTGAGTCACCTGGTTCCGGATAATTTTCGTCCCAGAAAAGGGGTCAGGAACCAATAGCCAAATGGCCCGAAGGGTGCTCCGCACTATTGGTTCCTGACCCCTTTTCTGAGGCCCTAGATTCGCCCTGTCCGTTTGCGGAGTAACCACTCCAAACTGAGCCCGCCAAGAAACAGACCGATGACCGGCCACCGATTCCAGAGCGGCACCGTCCAGCGTTCTCGCGCGAATGTCGACTTCGGTCCTAAGTTCGAGAGCACAGAGTCGGCGCTGGCCAAGTCGGCCACCGTACCTCCGGTCCAATCCGCGATTTGTCTCGGGACTGTGTCATCGGCCACGATGTCAAGTCGCTCGAGATTCTCAGCCGTGGCTTCGATTCCAATTTCCAGTCCCACCGTTTGAGTTCCCGTCGCTTCAAGCGCCAGCAGCTTGTTCACGACATCTCCCGACAACTCGATGTGGTATTTTCCTGGCTGCGTGAGATCGCGAATTTCACCTTGCAGCATCCCTCTGTTCTGTGGATGGGGAGTCAGATCAATGGTCCGACGAACTTCGTTTTCAAACACAATCTTTGCCTGCACCGGCGCATCGATCACTGGGCTGCGATCTGCGTTGAGAAGTCGGGCCTGAATCGAAATCACCTCGCCGCTCTTGTACAGCGTCCGATCGGTGCCCAGTCGCACCAGATCGGTCCCCGCGGACAGCCGATCCGTAACGGCCCAGCGAATGATTTGCCCCCAGAATTCATGGTGAAGTCGATCACCAATGCCATAGCGCAATCGCCAGGTTTCGTCAAAATTCAGTTGCAGCACTTTGCCTGTTCCAAACCGGTGCCACAACATCAGCGTCTGCCGCCTCTGCTCGACCACGTCCGATTGGGCGTCATTTGGGGTTTCCCGATTGCGTGACGCATAGGCCAGGACTCTTGCCCCCGCTTTCGCTTCACAGTCCGGGTGTCTCCAGGTCAATTCCGGAAACGATGGGTCGGCCGCTGTCGCCCATCGCCCCAGCACCGCGTGGGCGACTCCTTCTTGAGTGGGTGAGAAATGGAAACTCTGGTCGGGGCTGCGGGCTGTGGCAACGGCCTGGCGATTCATCAACACCGGCAGCACGTCAGCCAAAGGCGTCTTTCGATAAGCGTGAGGCATTTGATTGGGGCCGGCGATGACCACTAATGCGCCACCGCGGTCCTTTACAAAGCGTTCCAAGGCTTGGATGCCCTTGTCGCCAAGTTCCTGCGGAGAGACATCGCCGAGAATGATGACGTCAAACTTGAACCATTCTGCGTCATCGACCGGGAGTGCGTTGGCTTCGCAATCATCGAATGCACGTTGAGCCGACGCCCGCATGATGGGCGGAGCGGGCACTCCAGCAAGGCGATCGGCCTGCAATAACACCGCCTGCAAAAAGACGGTCTGATCGCGTCCGGCAAAGAGATTACGCAGGTATCGGAATTCCCAGCGCGGACGCTGATCAATCAGCAACACACGGATTCGATCCTGAGAGACCCAAACCGGCTGCAGGAATTGGTTGTTCTCTGCAGATTCCTCATTCGGATGCTCATCGAGTTCGACACGGTACTCGTGAATTCCCGGCTCTTCCGGCTGATGCTGAAACGTCACCGTATCACGATGATGGTCGCTCGTGATCAGGATCGACTTCTCCTCAATCATTGCGTCTCCATCGAACAATCGGATCGTGGCAGATTCTCCCTGGAACCGGTCCACCTTCAGGGATACAGTCAATGAAACACTGTCGCCGTGATAAATCTGCGATGGCGCTTGAACGCTTGTAATCTGAGCGTCTCGCGGGGGTTCTTGGCTTCCAATGACAATGGAGTTCACTGGAATGCCGCGTCCACCCAGCGGCCGACACTGGCGTTCCAGGTCCGTGCTCGAGTGGTCCCTACCGTCACTGATCATCAAGATCCCGGAGAGCTTCGCTGCCGGAATGTCGCCGCGAACCTGCCGCAACGCGTTCGCGAAGTCGGTTGATTCCGTCCAGCGTGATGAACCAATTTGGCGGATCGGCTCCGCACTGGTCTGCGTCAGCAACTGAGCTTGATCGATTTCCCTGGCGGAAGCCCCCAGTTCGTACAACCTCACGTCGTAGTCACGTTTCAGTCGCTCCAGTAGTCCGTTGGCTTTCGTTGAATCCCCGACGAGGAACCGGTGGGCTGCCTGGCTGCGGGACCCGTTCGGTTCAGTTTTCGACTTTGAGGGGAGATTCATCGAGTCGGACACATCGACCACGAGGGCCACGGAGTGTTCTTCCTCGCGCTCCTCTTCGTGCGTAAGGACAGGCTCCAAGAGCAGCCCCGCAAGCAGCCCAATCATAGCCACCCGAAGCACTGTTAGCAGTGTCGGTATTAGACTCACTTGTCGCGAAGATGTTCCCACCGACTCTTCGGACAGATAGCAGAACAACACGGCCTCCGAGGCAATCGCGGCAGACAGGGCAATCAACCAGCGCGGCCAATGGCTAGCCGTCTCAGTCCATTGGCTGAGTGTTTCAAGCGCGAAGAACCAAAACGAAAACGCGAAACAGAGCCGTGGTCCATACGCGAGTCGACGAATCGAAACGGGCAAGACGAATCGTTGGCAAAAGGCCATACCGATCCAGCCGATGAGTGCGAGACTGCACCATAGTAGCGGCGTCATGTCAAACATTTCCAGCTTGTCTGTCATGGTGCCCCCACTGGCGCGCCCACGGAATTGTCCACGGGGATATCCTCCCAGTGGCTAGAACTTTTCATCGCGGTGGCAAATGGTGGAACGGGAAACGGACTGTCATCAGGACCGTTGGACGCGGAAGTCGCAATGGGAGCCACTCTCCGACGACTTCGAATCCACTTCGTTACCAGACACTCTCCGGCCAGCAGCCACAGCACGGTGAACAGCAATGTGTCCCAGATCTCGGCGCCAACAGACTCCGACGCAACCGGCGCGGCCAGCTGACTCACATCGTCAATGAATTCAATGCCAAGTTCATGACTGATCTCGCTCAGTCGATCCTTCGAGACAACAGAGAGATCGGACTCGTCCTGATTGCGGTGAACGGCAAAGCTGACGAGCGGTGCCCCTGTATCTCCGCGGTTCAATTTGTAGACACCAGGGACAGCAGCACGGCCGATTTGCGCGAAAGGTGAATCCTGCTCCCACAAAACTGGAATCTCTCGCTTTGATCCGCTCGGTTCGCTCAACTGAAGCGTCCCGATTCTCTCCGTGGGATCCATTCTGCCAATCAAGTCCGCCAGAAAATCGGTGGTCGGCTCGATGTTGGAGTTCACGGCATGCGATGCGGCAAGGTGATGGGTCCAAAGGTGCATCAACACCGGAAAAGCGAGGGTCGTCGGAAACGTGCTGTCTCGCCGCGCGAGTGAGACACTCTGAATCAACACACGTCCTCGACCAAGAGACTGTTCTGCAAAAAGTGATTCGCCGTTGGTCAGCCGCATACCGACAATTGCCTGTTCGGAGGGAGTCATGCTCCAGAACCGAAGGAGAGAGACGTCCGCAAGATCGTGGTCACCTCGCTCGAACAGGTCGCTGATAAATGGCCTGCCGGCCACGTCGAGAGCCACGCCAAGCCGAGGGATGCGACCATCCGGCGTGGGCTCGCCGATCCATTGGGTTCGTTCACCCAACTGAGCCGGCATGACCGGTTCGCCAGACTGCGAAACGCGCCAGTTGTTATAGAACGATGTATCAGCCTGCTCGCCGGGGATGACCCACAATCCACCGCCGTCTTCAACGAAACGGGCAAGCCGCTTTGCCGCATCGATGGGCAGACGAGGAACGTCGCACAGCATGACCAACTGAAATTTCTCCAGCGTTTCGATCTCTTTCAGACGGGTGGCTTCGATCGTTGTCGCGATGATAGCGCGGCTGACATTGCCTCCGGCCAAATTACCCTCGTCTGCATTGCCGATATCGTCACCGTTTGGCGGCTCGCGAAGACTGATCGGATCCAGTGCCAGTTGCGCAAATGTCGCGGACTGCTGCGCGGGATCGGCATCGGTGCTTCCATTGACGGCCAGAATCGACAAGTGGGGGATGACGTCAATCACGGAATCGATCCGGTTGTCTTCCGACAATTGATCCGCGATCTCGATGGAGCCCGAAACAACGTGTTGTCCCGACCTAGGAAACGAATGCAAGAATCGAACGGTCGAACTCACTCCGGGCTCGATTTGAATAAGCGAGTCGGTTGCTGCTTCCCTGCCATCAACCAACAGCTTCACTGCCACGTTTTGAACCGTGGTTGATCCACCGTTTCGAATTTCGATCTCGATCGGGACCGGTCGGTTGGCACTGACGAGCGACGATTTGAGATGGAGACGGTCGACGGAAATGTTCGTCTTCTTCTTCGGCAGGTGCGCCATAATCGCGGCGCAGGCAATCTCGGCGTTAGAGACTGTCTTGAAACCCACTTTGCCCTCCCTCTGGTAGGGTCGCGAGGAACGAGCGGGGAGGAAGGCGTTGCCGTTTGATAGACGTTTCGGGAGCGATCTTCCCTCCCCGGCCGCTACCGCGTCCGACCCTCCCGCAGGCGGGAGGGTGTTTTCGAGAGCCGACTCCGATACCGCAGCGTTGTTGACCGGAGATTGACCTGCCAGCCGCGACTCGTCGATCGACTCCCACGTGCAGAGTTGATCGTCGGTCAGCAGCAACACTTGCTTGCGAGTATTCGGAGCCCTCTTGAGCAGGGACGTTGCCTGTTGGATCGCCGACTCCAAAACTGAACCACCAGCGACTGGTGCAAGCATGCCGAGTACTTCATCGGCCTTTCGAAGGTTGCGGAAGGGCGAACCATCGACCGTTTCAGTGATCGGGCCGGCCAGCACTATCGAAACCGTCGAATTTCCCGAGAGCGATTCAACCAGGGATCGCGCCTGCGCAATCGACTCCTCAAAATGAGACACCTCGCCATCCCCCAAAGTCATCGTCAAAGAACTGTCGATCACAAGGGTGATGTCGCGGTCCATCTTGGAATCGACAAGGGACTCGGTACGGACCGAGAGCGTCGCAGTTGCAACTCCAAACAGAAGTGCAGCAACCATCACTCCGATGATTCGGTTGCGGCGTTGCCATCCGCTGACAATTGCCGCAGTCATCAACAGCAGTCCACATCCGGCAAGCAGAACGAACATCAGCCATGAAGAGTACCGCCCCGATTCGATTGCCGGTCGTGCCATGGCAAGAACAAATAGCAACACCAGTAAGCAACGCAGCAGCAACAGCAGCAGGTTCTCCAACGTTACCCCGCGACGTCGGCTGGTCGCGGTCCGCGTCAAGAACTGCATCGCGGGCCAGTCGACGACTTTTGATTTGCGACGCTTCCGTAGATGAATCAGAATTGGGACGATCACCGTGAAAACAGCGAACATCGCCACACCGTTTAGGAGTGTCATCGCCGACCTCCATTGCGATGGCCGAGATAGTTGCTCAACGCACTGACGTAGGAGTCCTTCGTATTCAGCCGGGCATAGTCGACTGGAATGCTCCGACAACTCCGTTCCAGGTCATTCAGAAAGCCCGTGAATTGACGAAGATACTCGGCGCGGATCGACGCCGGGTCCAAGTCAATGTCATCAATGGTCCCTTCCAGATCGCGGAACTGAACGACATCTTTGTAGGGAAACGTCAATTCCTCTTCAGACAGAATCTGAAACACGATCACATCGTGTTTTCGATAACGCAGGTGATGCAGTGCTTGCATCAGCTTCTGCGAATCAGACAGCAGGTCGCTGAGCAGAATGACAATGCCTCGACGCGGAATACGTTCGGCAGCCTCATGCAGCGCTGACGGTGCATCGGACGCGTTTTCTGGAATCGCCGCATCCAATAGTTGCAGCACTCTTCGGAAATGGCTGTTGCTTCCTCTTGCTGGCAACTGAGTCCGAACTTCGGAATCGAACTGAATAAAACCCACTGCGTCGCCTTGCCGAACAAAGAGGAACGACAGCATCGCGGCGATGTACTTTGCATAGTCGAACTTCGAAACTTTGGCTCCGTCGATGGAGCTTGCCGCATTCCCCTGAAATCGCATGGAGGCTGAGGAATCGAGCAAAATGGTTGCACGCAGATTCGTCTCTTCCACGTACTGTTTCACACAATACCGGTCCTGTTTGGCAAACACACGCCAGTCCAGATCGCGCGGATCATCTCCCGGACTGTATTCGCGATGTTCGGCAAACTCTGTCGACGATCCGAGATACGGGCTACGATGATGTCCTGCCTTGAATCCAGTGACTCGACCGCGCGCCGGAATCGCACAACGTGCAAGCTGAGCTTGCGCATTGGCGGGGAGCAATTTCATGTACGCTGGTATTTGCAGAGACGACATTCGTTATGCCCTAGGCGGTTGTGGGCGAATCACTTCGATCAGCTTTCGAATCACGTCATCACGCTGCACCCCGGCTGCTTCCGCATGGAAGGTGGTCACGATCCGGTGTCGCAGCACGGGCAGGGCCACGGAGGCAACATCCGCAGTGGTCGCGTGCAGGCGACCGTGCAGAACGGCACGTGCCTTAGCGGCGATGATCAACGCAATCCCTGCGCGAGGACCGGCTCCCCAACCGATCATCTCTTTGACGAATCCAGGAGCGACGCCTCCGCTGGGGCGAGTTGCCTGGACAAGATCTCGGGCGTATGCGATGACATGATCGGCCGCAGGAACATTCCTTACGGCCTGCTGGAGCTTCTGGATTTGCTCGGCGTCAAGGAGTTTGTTCAAGCTTGGCTGATGCCCGGACGTCGCTTGTTTGATGATTCGGAACTCATCCGCTGACTCTGGGTAGTCGACAACACAATTGAAGAGAAACCGGTCGAGTTGGGCCTCAGGCAGCGGATACGTTCCTTCCTGTTCGATCGGATTTTGCGTGGCCATCACAAAGAAAGGGGACGGCAACTCCATCGTCTGCCCGGCGATGGTGACGTGCCGTTCCTGCATCGCCTCCAGCAGGGCCGCCTGCGTCTTTGGTGGAGCCCGGTTGATTTCGTCGGCCAGAACCATGTTACTGAAAACGGGACCTTCCACAAACTGAAAGTTCCGCGTTCCCGTCGTTCGATCCTCCTGCAACACTTCCGTTCCCGTGATGTCAGCTGGCATCAGGTCGGGCGTAAACTGAATTCGTCGAAAATCGAGATTCAAGACTTTTGAGATACTGTCGATCAACAGCGTCTTTGCCAGACCTGGAACCCCCGTGAGCAAGACATGAGCTCGACAAAAGATCGAAATCAGCACCTCTTCAATGACATCTTGCTGCCCCACGATGACGGTGGACAACTGCGTCGTGATGTTGCGAAAGGAATCACGAAGCGATTCGATCACGGCCAGTTGATCGTCTGGAAACGGCTGTTCACCCCCAACTCGAGGCGGCGGCAGCGTCGTGGCGGACTGTCGGGAATTCTTGGGCGGGAGAGGAATCAACGCCTGCTCCTCAATGACAGCGATATTGCCGCAGTTGCATTTCAGGCGGCGACCGAGGTGCTGATGGCTAACCCGTCTGATACGCCCACAGGCGATGCACTGCATTCCGGTATCAAGAGCAATTGCAGAATTGTTCACGGGCGTTCACTCGCAATGGGCTGGATCTTTCGAATGCATCTTTGCTTCCGTGCTGTGTTGTTTCCTCCCGAAGGGAAACGTCACGCACATTTCGTGAAAACAAAATGATTCACAAATCTGCTAGAAAGTGAGTGACACTCCCTGCTGCGAAGTAACGAATACACTGTCACGTCCATCACTTCGAACGCAGGAAGGGGAATGACAGGGAGTTGACAGCGGACAGCAAGGCGATTGAAACAGAACTTGCCGAAAAGGCTCGCGAAACCCCCCGCGAAGCCTTCGAGGCAGTGCTGCGCCTTTACCAAGCCGATATTCGTATCCTGACGCGGCGGCATTTCGGCAATTCCGCCGAGGCAGATGAGGTGGCCCAGGAGGTTTTTGTGCAGGTCTATCACAGCATGGCGAAATTCAGACAGGAGGGGAGCCTTCGCGGCTGGGTGATGGCAATTGCACGGAATCAGATCCTTCTGCATTTGCGGAACGAGACAAGACGCCGGCGTCGGAACGGCGTGATCATTCCGCCCGAGATACTTGAAATCGAGGCCACAACGATCGATGTCGATCCGTTCCAACATCAAACCGCAGAGGCAGAACTCCATGCGCTTCAGGACTGCTTGAATCGCCTGGGCGACGAGCCACGTGCCCTGGTTGAAGCCTTCTATTTTCTGGGAACGTCTGCCGAGTCTCTTGCTGCACAGAAGGGCAAGAATGCCGGGACGATCCGAATGATGTTATTGAGGATCAGAAAACAACTGGGCAAGTGCATCCGGACGAAGCTCCGACTTGAAAATGGGGAAAGCCATGAATGAGCCGCGGACTGTCGCCCTCAATCTATGGAGCCGCCTGATCTCAGGTGAAACGCTCGATGAAGTCGATCGGCAGCAACTGGCCGACCTTTTGCAACAAGATTCCACGCTGCGCGACGAGATTGATGCCGATGCGACATTGAATGCTTTGCTGCGGTTCATGAGCGATCCACGGCAAACGGACGAACAATTCGTCCAGGGGGTACTCGATCAATGCGGTGCGATGCCCCCCCGCGGACTGCCGGATGTTGAAGTGAATCAGATCGAAAGGCAAGTCCCTGGCCTTTCGAACAAGTCCGATCCTCTCTCGGGCGTTTTTGAATCAGTGCCTTTGAACGGCGTGCAGATTACCGTCGCTTCAAACCGCCAACGAAAACAGAGAGAGAAGCATTCAAAGCGTCGCCGCCGATCAACATGGACGGCCCTCACCTTGACTGCTGCCATTCTCACTTGCCTGAGTCTGGCATTTTGGTCCTTGCTGGATAAGCCGATGCCGGTAGCACGAACCAACCCAACGGACAGAGTTGCCCAAGAACCGGATAAGGCAACGGCGAGCATCCCAGATGACAAACAGAAGACGATCGCGCCGAGTTCTATCGCGCCAAGTTCTATCGCGCCAGGTAACAACGCTCCCGATCGGCAGCATGATCCGATCGTTCCATTGAATGAACCGCCGCTCGTTGAACCTCCGCCTCTGGACCTGACAAAACAGAACGAAGGAATCGCGCAACGTTCCGATCCAGAATCACTGCGGCAATTCGTAACGTTGACCAAGATCGACGATCCTGTCTGGCAACGAAAAAGCATGGCCGGCGATCGACTGGGAGACGAGATCGTTCGATTGTTTGCAGGATCGGTCGAGCTGACCTTTGACAAAGGTGCTGTTGTCACGGTCGATGGTCCGATTGAATTCCGTCCCTTGTCGACAGGCAAACTCGAACTCAGACGTGGTCGACTCCTCGCCAGTGTCCCGCAAAAGGCGGTCGGTTTTACCGTCTCAACACCCACGTCGAATATCGTGGACCTCGGGACAGAATTCGAAGTCGCCGTCAATGAAGCGGGAGAATCGGACGTCCAGGTTCTCAAAGGAGAGGTTGAAGTCGCGCCGGTCACTCAGGACGAAGGCAACATTCAAAAGTGGCGACTGCTGCCCGACAACTTCAATCGCGCTTCCTTTTTTGCGTTGCCGCAAATTCAGGGACCGGTCCCCGTCTCGGCGTCGCTTCAGGGGCGGGGTGGTCAGTTTCAGGGATTTGTCAGTTTGAACGGAAAGACAGCCGAATTCACTTCCCCGGAAGCCTTCAACGATGTGCGTCGCCGCGCCGTAACAGAACTGGTCCGGTCTCAAGAGAACGCACTAAGGCAATGGAAAGAGTTCGTGGATTCCATGCAGGACAACATGCAGGGGACCATGAAGCTGAATGGTCAGGAGATGCAATTCGGCAGCTTGCAGGATGTGATGCGATTGCAAAACGGGATGTTAGAGAAGGTGCTAAAGTCTGGCAATAATGCACGCGATTCGAATTTCAGCGGTTCGATCAACATCAACGGTAAAGTGATGACGTTCACGACCCGCGAGGAATACGAAGCAGCCCGCCGTGATGCGTTCGGTCCTGCCGCCACATTTGGCATCGGGGACGTTCTCGGAATCGCCCCGGCAAATCGTTGACCTACGATTTGCGTTGAATTCAAGCCTCAGTAATCTGAGGTTTTGGCCGAAACGATGAAGTACCGCTTTCGTCTCTCGCTTCTTGAACTGCCTGAGCCCGCATCGCCCAGCAGTTCCAAGTCTTGCTCCAATTTGCAGGGGGGCCGCACACCGGACCGACCAAGCCGGGGCCTGGCGGCAAGCTGATCGACTCTCAGAGGGCGATTTCTCCCGCGTTTTCTCGGCTTTTCCCGAAAAGTGCATCTTTTTCGTAAGATCGATGTCGAATTGTGCTCAGCTGCGGTGTTTAGCCGGTCAGGAGGATCAACCGTGACCAAATCTGACAACGAATTCCCGGACACCCGCGCCAGCTTGTTGCTGCAGGTCCAAGCCGGCGACGACCCAAAAGCATGGGAAGAGTTCGCGGCGGTCTATCGGCCGATCGTTTATCGCCTGGCTCGCCGTCGCGGATTGCAGGATGCCGACGCGGAGGACCTCGCCCAACAGGTGCTGGTCTCAATTGCCCGCTCGATTGAGGGTTGGCAGAAACAGGATGAGTCGGTTCGTTTCCGGCATTGGCTGCGGCGAGTCGCCAAGAACGCAATCCTCAACATGTTGACGCGAGGTCCCAAGGAACGGGCGGCCGGTAGTACTTCCCTGCACGAATTTTTCCAGGAACAAAGCGACGACGATCACACACTCGCGCAAGAGTTGGAGCTTGAATACCGACGAGAGCTTTTCTTCCGAGCAGCAGCCCGGGTCAAGTCTGAGATCGCAACGGACTCCTGGAAGGTATTCGAGCTCGCGGTGATCGAGGACATCCCAATCGAACAAGTCGCGGCAACGTTGGGTAAATCGGTTGGCGCTGTGTATGCGGTGCGCAGCCGGGTGATGAAGCGTCTACGTCGCTATGTCGAAGAAATGGAGAAACACGAATCATGAGAACGAACCAGTGCGATCGACAGGGAATCGATGAATTTCTACAAGGCGAATCGGTTTGGATCGAAACCGATTTGGCGGAGCACTTGGAAACATGCGACGATTGCCGTGACTACATGCTTGCGCAAACGGCTGAGCCAGAGCAGTGGACGGAGGCTCGCGAGTTGTTGCGGCCAACCGAGTTCGACATGGCAGGCACGGCGGAGTTTTCTGTCGGTGGCAATATCGGTGGCGCCCCTGCGGCCCGTCCGATCCAGGCGGTGTTGGACTTGTTGGCTCCTTCCGATGATCCCCATCGCCTCGGTCGTCTGGGATGCTATGAGATTTCAGGTGTCGTCGGCGCGGGAGGAATGGGCGTTGTACTGAAGGCAATCGACCCTTCGCTTGATCGCGTCGTCGCGTTGAAAGTGTTGGCGCCACACCTGGCAAACAATGAAACGGCTCGTCGTCGATTCGCGCGGGAGGCCAAGGCGGCTGCCGCCGTTCTGCACCCCAACGTGATTCCAATTCACAGTGTTTCGAGTGATGGAAGCGTTCCGTACCTCGTGATGGCATATGTCCGGGGAGGATCGCTGCAAAGACGTCTGGAAAATGAAGGTCCACTGTCGTTGCTTGAAATTCTGCGCATCGGATCACAGATTGCTGAGGGCTTGGCGGCTGCCCATGATCAAGGATTAGTGCACCGGGACATCAAACCGGAAAACGTGTTGTTGGAAGAAGGCGTTGAACGCGTCACGATCACTGACTTCGGCCTCGCACGTGCAGTTGATGACAATACGGTCACCCAGCATGGCACCATCGCCGGGACCCCCATGTACATGTCCCCCGAGCAGGCAGCCGGCAAAAAAGTCGACCAGCAAAGCGACCTGTTCAGCCTTGGTAGCGTGCTGTACGCCCTCTGCACCGGTCGCCCTCCGTACCGTGATGATTCTTCGTACGGGGTGATGCGTCAGATCATCGACGAATCGCCGACGCCGATTGAGCAGCTGAATCCAGAGATCCCTGACTGGCTCATATCCATCATCGAAAAACTGATGGCGAAGGAAAAGTCGGATCGGTTTGCGACCGCTGCGGAAGTGCACGCTTTGCTGGAGCGCTGCCTGAGCCATGTGCAACATCCCACGGCGAATCCGCTTCCATCCAAATTGCGAAAGAGTCAATCCACCTCGTCCAGGAAATACATCGTGAGATCACTGATTGCCGGAAGCTTTCTAACCATAGCCGCGGGTTTGTTCGCTGTATTCTTCTCGCAATGGACTGCGATCAAGGACAAGATTGCTGCACAGCGGGAAAAAGAGGTCCGCTTGCCGCTCGGCCGCCTCGACAGCTACATCGGTTCGATGATGATGTCGTCCCATGACATGGTTTTTCTTAATCTCGGATCCATCGGCGAGAATGAGAATTATGTCGTCTTTGAGCCGATCGAGGACGGAGTGGCAATGAGGTTCCCGGCCTACGCAACGAGTTCGTGGTCCCAGCGCCAGGGCAGATATGCGGACAGGCTTAAAGAAGTTGCGCAGTCCCTGTCGCTCACAGTAGACGAAACCAGCGAAATGGCGGAGGACGGCTCGATCAAAGGTGTGAACTTCAAGATTCGAGTGACCGGAGAACCCCAGGCCGTCGCCGATGCGGTCGAAAAAGTCATCTCACGCACCTTTGATGTCGGTTCTTCGGAAGAGTGTGTGTTCCAATACTCCAACATGCCGTCGACCTTTTCGATTCGCGCGGGTGAACAGCCTCGAACTGTTTCTAGTGGTGAGTTTTTGGATCAACTGCTCAGGTTAGAGCGTATCTATCTGGGCGAACGTGAAAATCTTGTCTTCGCGATCCCCCCGAAACTCGCCGCTGCCAACTCACCTCAATGGGACTCGACGATCTGGTGCACCGATCTACGACAATTGCAGCCCGATGTCCTCGAACGAATCAGATGGACGCAAGCGAACGCCGTACGGCCCAACGTGAATGTTGCCTCGTACCAGGACAACAGCCATTCGGGCCAGGGACACAGATGGCAACTCATGATTCAGAAAGCCGCTGCAGTGCGAATCCGCTTCTTACACATTTTCGATGGCAGAATGCTGGTGGCCAGTGAAAATATCTTGCGGGGTGGTGAACGTTCGGAACCTTCCGCGATTGATGTTATGCTGGATCTGCAGCAATCGGATGATGACCCCAATACAATCTCACCAACTCTCGACGTGTCGACGAATGGATTGCACTTGAGCCGTAGCGCAAAAAAGCCAATCACAGTTTCTGGCCCGTTCCAAGTCTCGCCAGTCGTGACCGATGGAGACCTCGCTTGGGACCAACCTACGCTTCTCTTCCATCGCGCGGTTTGGGATGGCGATCTTTCCTACCAACGAAACACGGACTCCATGATTGAAGCCTCCAAGCAGGGCGCGGATTTCATCGCGGTGGAAGTCGAGTGGATCGCAACAGGCACGAAATCGCTGCCGCAATGGGCCGTGCGGGACTGAGCGCGATCGACATCGCTGATGCGTTGTAGATGATCGCCTGATCGGCATGTCGATACTCCAAGCAATCGGCTCGGATGACATCAAAGAGACGGGCCGTTTCGCCCTTGCGAAATGGCCTGGGCAATCTGCTTGATGCTTCGCATACAATGGTCGTTGTTTACGAGAAATCTCGTTTTAGTTTCAGCGTGAGGCATTGGAGGATCGTAAGAGAATTAATGATCACCGTCAGCAAGATTGTCGCGTTGTGTCTCGCGCTTCTCTACACGGCAATCGCAGTTGCCATGACTGGACTTGCCGCCATTCCGGGAATGATGATCTTGCTGGCCCCGCCGCTCGGGTTGATTTGGTTTTCGGAAGACCTCAGCGAGTTTACCGGATACGTTGGGAAGGGGGGGCAATCAATCAGTCGTCGCCCGAGTTCTTGATCGCAGCGTTTGGATGGCTGGTATTGATTGGATTACCAATCTACATGTACTACTCCAGTTGATGCCGAACCCCAATTTTTCAGCACTGTATTCGCTGGCAGCCACCATGTCCAACAGCGTTGAAACGATCTCAGTAAAGTACCTCACGACCAAGAAACTCTCCGGCGGAACCCGCAAGGAATACAAGTCCACCGTCACCAAATGGACTGCCTGGGGTAATGGCGTCGATGTCGACCAAATCAACCGGTCCCACATTCGCGACTTCTTGGATTGGGGCCATGACAAAGCTGCGGAAGATGGAGGTTCCAATCCTGGCCGAACCGCGAACGAAGCACGCGAGAATCTCCGGGCCATCTTAGCCTGGGCTTGGGAGCAGGACTTCCTTGCGAAGCTACCTCGATTCCCAAAACCGAAGGCACAACGCGATGTTGCCGGACGTCACTATCTGACCAAGCCGGATCTCAACTCGCTGTACTTCGCCACTTACAAACTACCACCGCTTCGTGGTTGGACGCATCCACTCACGGTGGGACATTACTGGCGTGCGGCGCTGGTCGTGTTCTTCAACTATGGGATCGATACACTTTGGTAAGCGTTCTATCTGTCCATGTTGACGCGGGGATTAGCGTGATGAGTTTCTTTCCACTTTCAGGAGAAACCATACCGAGAACCTCCAGTCCAGAACTTGCCCTCCAGTGACGCGATCGGATCCGCCGCTTCGAAAATTCCGAGTTGAACGCAACGTGCGATACTGCACTTCGGTTTCAATCAGGGCAGCAGCATCCGGCCGCCTTTTCAGGATCTGGAGCTCTATAGGAAAACAATGAACGCCAGCGCGTATCGGCCTTTGGTGAAATGCCCTGTGATGTTCTTCAGCCCGTCGAATGACTTTCACGCCGCATTCCGTTGGACACTCGCATGTTCCGGAATCTGTTGATCTGAAGCGACTGACAATGCTTCCGAAATCACGCGAGGTCTTCGATGGCTTGTCTTTCCGCAGCCTCAGGTTCCTCTTGCTTCGGAGATTTTAGGAATTGACCACTTTACTCGCCTTCGTCGCGTTCACGCTGGCGTGGGGTGATCCACATCCAGGCCCAACAGCGTGAAGATTCGATGAAAGTCGTCGGCACGATTTCACAGTTGCACTACACGGCACGAATGCTGCACATCAACGGAGCACACGATCACGCCAAGAGTACGTCATGCCCGAGAAGAACGCATTGCCCGTTGCTGAAATTTCAGACACCGCCAGACACAACGCGGCGGATGCTCCGGCCGCAAAGAGCACCGAGGTCATGCGCCAGAGTCCCAGTTTGCCGGAATGCAATTCGCCCTCATCGCTCGTCCGGCAGTTGCAGGGCCTACGCACGCGAATGGCCCGGGTGGAAACCACCTACGCGGATCGGATCGAACGTGTCTGGGCGGATCGCAAGGCCAGTGCGCGGAATCTGCTGCAGTATGTATCTCTGCGCCAGCAGGACCTGCGATCCTTGCAAGAGAATCTGCTCAGGCGTGGCCTGTCGTCGCTTGGTCGTTGCGAGGCAAATGTCCACGCGACGTTAAACGAGGTCATCCACGTGCTCCAACAGATAGAGGGCCAATGCGGTGCTGCGGAGGAGCCGGCGGAAGTCGATTTTGAACGCGGTCGCGAACTGCTGGATCAATCGACGAGGCGACTGTTCGGCGGGCGCCCCTCTCAGGGCGGCGCACACATCATGGTGACCATGCCGAGCGAAGCCGCGCACGACCGCACGCTGGTGAGCGATCTTGTCGCACATGGCATGGATTGCATGCGAGTGAACTGCGCTCATGACGACCCCGCGGCATGGCAGCGGATGATCGAAAACTTGCGTCGAGCCTGCCGCGAGCAGCAGCGAGAGTGCAAGGTGCTGATGGACCTGTGCGGGCCAAAGCTGCGGACGGGCCCGATTGAAGCCGGTCCCGCCGTACTGAAATGGCGTCCCCGCCGCGATGCGCTGGGACGCGTGATCGCCCCCGCGAGAATCTGGTTCCACGACGAGGATGCCGCCGCCACCGCGCCCCTGCCAGCGGCTGCGTCGATCCCAGTGGTCGGCAAGTGGCTGATCGAGCTTCGGCCGGGTGATGTTGTTCGACTCAAGGACGCACGAAGCCGGACGCGGCGGATTAGGATCGTCGAGCGGGGGCCGGGCGGGACCTGGGGTGAGTCCGATCAGACTGCCTATGTGACGCCGGACACCGAACTCCGCCACGATCGCAAGGGAAAATCGCAACGAGAGCCCGGCCGGATTGGCGCGATTGTACCGACCGAAGGCTATCTCACCCTGCGACGGGGAGACCCGTTGCTGTTGTGCGACGAGCACACGCTCGGGGCACCCGCACTTTATGACGAGCAAGGACAACTTGTGCGTCCGTCCATGATCGGCTGTACGCTGCCATCAGTGTTTCGTGACCTCAAACGCGGCGAGCGTGTGTTGTTCGACGACGGGAAGATCACCGCGCGAGTGGATGCTGTGCACGCGAATTATATCGAACTGGAGGTCATTCACGCCGGTCCTCACGGAACACGACTCCGCGCCGACAAAGGCATCAATTTTCCCGACACGGACCTGCACTTGGACGCGCTGACAGAGAAAGACCTTCAGGACATCGCGTTCGTTGTCGAACACGCCGATATGGTGGGCTACTCATTCGTCCGTCGCGAGGAAGATGTCGAGCAGTTGCAGCGCGAACTGGCACGTCTGGGAAACCCGGACATGCCGATTGTGTTGAAAATCGAAAACCGGCAGGCGTTCGAACGGCTTCCATCGCTGCTCATGGCGGCGTTGCGGAGCCCGGCCAGCGGCGTGATGATCGCCCGCGGCGACCTGGCCGTTGAACTTGGCTGGCAGCGACTGGCCGAAGTGCAGGAAGAGATCCTGTGGATGTGCGAGGCCGCGCACATGCCCGTGGTCTGGGCGACCCAGGTTTTGGAAAGTCTGGCCAAGACCGGGATCCCATCACGGGCCGAGATTACCGATGCGGCGATGGGTGTTCGCGCCGAATGTGTGATGCTCAACAAGGGACCATTCATTACGGAAGCCGTGCGAGTGTTGAGCGACATCCTGCGGCGGATGAAGGACCATCACGCCAAGAAACGCCCGATCCTCCGGCGGCTACGGCTCGCCGACGACCTGCTGCCCATCAGCGCCGAGGACGAAACCGGGCATCGCGTGTAGCCAATGTCGTACTTGCCGATCATAACAAGTAATCGCCTTCCATAATAGTGACCGCAGCCGATTCGCTGCACTTTCGCTCCAAAATAGTCCGAAATTCGCGGGAAACTGCGTCCAAGCGATTCGGCTAAGGCGCGGAGAGCGATGCAATCGAAGCGTCGAAGGACGCCACGCGACGAGGCGTTAAAGGGCGGCAATGCACCATTGCTGCCACGCTCAATACTGGGACTGTGGCTAGCATTTACCTTTTGGGTAGCGCCAGTTCCTCCCTCCGAAGGAGCGTGTCACGTTGTCCGGGCATCACTGAAGCCGCTGTGAAAAGTCCTGCCAAAACAGTCTCAGTTCATTCCGCAGCAGCCTTTCCTTTTGCTTCCCGTAGGACTGGGTAGTATTGTGTGAATACGTAGTCGTCATCGGCTGCTCCGCCGTGACAATCGTTGCAGTTGGCAGTCGGTTGAATGGTCGCCGCGTCCTTCAGAGGATACTCATGACCGAAGCTGAAGAACGCCCAGTTTCCCGGTTCGTCTTTGAACCGAGTCTTGTCTTTGATCAAGACCTCGAGTCCAGTGAACTCACCCATGAAGTAACCGTTGCCGCTGGTGGCTTCCTTCGATCCGACGCTCACGAGTTCCTTGATCAACACCGTGCCGTCCGGAAACTCCCCGGTTTTTCCATATTGATCATAGGACGGCGGGTTGATGTAGACGGAGTGGAACTCTGGGAACGGCGCGTTTCCACTATTCATGTCGTTGGGCGTCAACGGCGTGCCGACGTATGTCCACCTTCGATATCCGGACGGTCGCAACAATCTTCCGTCACCGGTGAAGCGGATGCCTGGCATCGATGCCGTCTTGTTCGTCGCGGTGTTCTGAGCCACCGCTGATCGTGATTGTTCTGAAATGAATATGACCGCGGTGGTGATCATGACGAATGTCATCGTCACCGCGACCAACAGATTCCGTCTTGATGAAGTTTTCATGGTTTGTCCTCCGACTGTGTTTCGTGAAAATGGATGGAACGTCATCCACTCCCACTAGTCCGATGGTGTGATCGAAGCAATCCTTACCTTGGAGGTCACGGTTTCGGGAAAGCAGCTTTCCCATTGTTTCATGCACATCCGGCGTGGGGTCCAGCACGCATCAGAGTTTCTGGAGAATGCGGAGTAAGAATGTCTGATGACAAAGCATCAAATGGGTAGCAAGCAATCTGAAGCGGAACGAGCCGTGTAGACGAGGCGACGGTCGGGCCATGAGCCGAGACAACCAAACGTGGGTCATCGAGCTAAAGGCGGGACGAGAATCGGCACTGACCGACCTCAGAACTGTCTTGCTGCACAACCTGCGAAAGGCATTGGCGGCGAGGCCGCGGGCAGACGAATCGTTTCTTGAAGATGCCGTCCAGGATGCCGTGTTGCGCGTCATCGATCGCTTGGACCAGTTCGCCGGAGGAAGTCAGTTTGTCACGTGGGCAACGTCCATTGCAATTCGAGTCGCACTCGGGGAATTACGTCGTAGCCGTTGGAAAGATGTATCACTCAGCGAGTTGACCGCAGATTCGCAGTTCATGTCAACATGCGTCACTGAGCCGGCTGATTCACCGTTGGCCCGACAAGCGATCCTTGAATCGCTTCAGCATTGCATCGCACACGATCTGACGGATCGACAACGAATGGCGTTGTGCGCCGAATTGAAGGGCATGCCTCAGGACGAAATTGCCAAGCAACTCGGCAGCAATCGAAACGCTGTTTACAAACTAACCCATGACGCCAGAAAGAATCTCAAAAAGGGACTCGAAGCAGCCGGGTACACCGCCGAAGACGTTGCAACGACTGTGAGTTGAGGAAAGACACCATGCCACTCTCAAGAAAAGAAATCGACAGGCTGCTGCGGCTGGTCAGCCTCACGGAAGACGCTGAAATCAACTGCGAACAATGTCTTTCGCTGGTTGCCGAATTCGCGGAACAAAAACTGCATGGCAAATCAATTCACGAGGGGTTGCAGGCCGTAGGGCAGCATCTGTCTGTCTGCGACGAATGCCGAGCCGAGTACGAAGCTCTCCGGGACACACTCGTCGACATGGAGCGTGGCCGTGACGAATAGCACTCCTCGCGTGCGTCTCAATCGCATCGATGAAGCAGCGGAGCCGACGTGCCACTTACCACAGATTGCAGCAAAATAACCCGATGCGCCGAGAAGTTCGGCGATCGTAACGCATCGATCGTTCAAGAAACCCCGGTACGAGGGGTGTCCGTCATCACCGGTCATGTGGCCGACGCCAGCCTGATGTTGGTACAACCCCGTCAGCAGCGCCGCGCGAGTCGGACAGCATCTCCCTGCATTGTAAAACTGCGTGAAGCGAAGTCCGTTCTTTGCCAACTGGTTCAGGTGGGGCGTTTCAGTCTCAGCGCCATAGCACCCGATGTCGCTAAATCCCATATCGTCGACCATGATGAGCACGATATTGGGCCGCGATTGCGGAGCGGCAGTCAGTGTCGCGCTGCCGGCCATCAACAACACGACAGCGAACGAAAACAGCCAGAGACGGGGATGAGGATTCATATCAGTTTTCGGGATTTGATTTGAGAGCGTCGGATAGATCGACAATCGCAATCAGCAACACGTTCGGCTTTTCAGCCTGCACGGCAACGGACGGCCAGGACGCGACCAACAGCCCGAACAATACGAGCATCGATTTAGCGTAAGTCATGACAAAACGCCTGAAAAGGAACCGCAGTGCGGCAAGGACGAGGTTGTAGCATAGGAATCCGCCGATCACACTTCGACCTGCGTGATCGGTTTCCAGCAAGGCAAACATGCAGAAGGAACGGGCTGCCTTCTATCAAAGCAACCAATGGAAGAAAGTTTGCAGCCGGAGCTGAAGCAGAAGGGGCTTATCGAAAAAGTGGAGGTCGTCTAGACGGTGAGACCAAGCGAATAGCAATGCGATGGACAGCGGACCAGGTAAACCTGCACAAGGCTGATGTCGATGTCCCGAAGAATTTCTGCGTCCCCGTTGCGGTGATAACCTCAGTAGATTGGCAGCTTGGCGGCACACTTTCCCAAAAGTCATCCAAGATTTCGCGAAGTGTGCGACGAAGAACTGAGCGAACTCCAAGCGGCCGATGCATCGAATGTTGCTTGGAAATTCCCAGTGCCTGTTCAGCTCGTTGGCAAAGCCTGATTTCTTGCGTCCACGAAGGCCTTTGCCCACGGGCGGTTGAATCGAGGACCGGTCCGCTTGAATTCGGATGCAGCAGTCGAACGGGAACTGCGTCCATCGGATCACGCTCATCCATTGATAAGATTGTTGCGCAGATCCTCGAGACGCGTCTTCTCGGGCACCAGCTTGGTTCGAATCGCGCGCCGGATTTGCCAGCATCTGAGCCCCATGCAATGGCGGGGGCAAACAACTTCCTTACCGAAAAGAAGGAGAACGAACATTTTCAGCTAGGATGAACTGCCGTAACCGGCGTATGCGACTCGTTGCCGTTGCGTTTGCCGATTGTTCACTCGACAGCTCGCAATTTGACGAGAAACACGCGGTTGTTTTCACCCTTTCGTTTTCCGTCCGTCACTCGGCCTTCGGCTACGGTGATCCAGGACTCGCGGTCGCTGATTCGGCAAACACCCGAGTTGCCCAACGTCGCGTTATCCTCGGGCACGATGACTTGTTCGGTGTGTTTCAAAACAACCAACCTTTGTGGATCAACTTCGGCCAGAAACAAAGGAGCGCGATGACGCATGATATGGTCGTTGTTCGCGCCGCGTCGGGTGTAAACGAGGTAGAGGCGATTGCCAAGCGTGACCCAGTGTTGCTGGGTGTTGTAGCTTCCAAGGGGCTGTCCGTTGTCGAATTTCCACGCAACATGATCCGAGTAGTTCGTGCCGTCCGAGCTGCGTGCAACCCAGGCGCCGTCATTCGCACGCAACGTCAGAAAGTACGCTCCATCATGGACACTCACTGACGGTTCATAAAGACCGCGTCCGAACGGAATCGAGTGCTCGGTTCCGTGGTCAAGATACTCAAGCGTCTTACCGTCAAATCGACACCTTGCCACGATAGATACATAGATGCGTTTCGTTTTGCTTCGTTGATATCGAATGGGGAGCAGGACAATTCCATCGTCAAGGATAACCTGTTGGTGGCAACCGGCGTTCGGTGCGATGATCGGATGTCCGGCGTGATCCTGCTGCGGCAACTTCATCGTGTGCAGTGGACCGAAGTCGCGAGAAGCGGGATCGAAGACGCAGTAAGCGACTTGCTCTCGCAGGATGTTTTCTTTCGTACCGTCGGCAAAGTTGAATGTTTTTCCTGTGATCAGAACTTTCTCAGTCGGCAGGTGCCAGATCGGACACAAGTCTCCGGCGACGACTTCGTACCCATCGTCCTGACGAGCTCGACGAAGCGACTCAATCGCAATTGGCTGTGTCCATTTGTCGGCATCACGATCGCCAAAGACAGCGAACACGTCGTGATATCCGTGAGCACCCACCTTCTCCGTGCGCGACATCGTCGTGAAAACGAACGAGCGATTCTCCAGGGGCACGATCGCAGTACGGGCCTGAGTCCAATCCCGGTCAGAATCTCCTTCGGCGATAACCGAACGCTGGATGACCAATTCGTCCGCCCGAACGGCATCGCCGAAGCCGACCATGGTGATCAGCGCGACGAGGGCCAAACCAATTTGAAAACATATTTGCATCATTGTCTGCATCATTTCAAGGAGTCATCTCTGACCTTCGAGCCATTCCCGGTTGAAGCGAGCCATGGTCAGGTGTTTATGTGCGAAGCCATCGTCGCCGCCGCGTTCGTACACGCAGTAGATCGTGCCGTCCTTGCCCACGGCGAGGTCCGTGTAACCGCTGACGCCCGGCTCGAGCACGCGGGAGACCGGCCAGGTCTCGCAATCGTCGAAGCTCATCCGCACCGTGACGTTTTCACGGTGGCGAAACTTGTTCTTGCCGTGAAAGCCGTGATTCTCGTGGCTGTCCGGATTCGTAAACAAGAACGTACTGTCGTTGTCGGCGATGCGTTGCGGCGGCGACCCGGTCCGGCCGCCGTTGGTGCTGCGGCACAGTAGGGTCTCAATATCCGCCCAATCCGAACGGCTGCCGCGCCGCGCTTCGCAGTACGCCAGCACGGTCCCTTTCTGCGCCACGGCGATCCCGGGAACGCGGAACGTCTCGTATCCCGCCTGCCCCGCCGTGAACAGATCGGTCTTGTCCAGCATCGGCTCTTCCGCGGCGACTGGGACAGCCGAGAACGATACCGCGCATAGCGAAAATGTGAACGACAAACCCAGCAGCGAAACGGCGGGCACAACGCGATTTGACATGGCAAGGTGGTGCATCGAAACTCTGTCTGAATATCTGTATGCGACCCCGTAGGTCGGCAAAACTAATTCGTGTCGCTCTGGGCATTGAACTTGAACGACTTGATACTTGCGCTGCCGGTTCCGGCGGCGTAGATTGCAGGGCGCAAGTAGGAAAAACTGCCAAGCACATTGTGGTCGTAGCCGGAAAGCTCATAGGTGCGTTCGTTCTTGGTCCAGGTTTTCCCGTCTTTGCTGTAGTACAGATTGAGCGATTGCTACGACAGCTCAGCCCGCAGGTATCGAACATCGCTTGCAGCGACACCTCGAATGGTTTGAGTTCGATCGCTGAACCGCATCATCAGTCGCTCGCCCTGAATGGCCAGCGAAGCCAGTCTTCTTTCCGAATACCAGATCGCCAAGCCCAACTCGACACCCGGATCACAATCGCCAATCTCGATTTCAACGGTGTAGTTCTTTCCGGGGGGATTGCACTGCAGCGTGCGCATTCGATCATCCGGATTGCTGAATTGAAATTCCCCACCGCCAACCTGATGCGAATTCAGCACGGAAGCTCCTGTCATCTGCCATTGGATTTTGAGCTGCGGCGACTCAAAATCGTCATCGTCAATCGACTCATTCGGATGGACGATCACGTCTGGTTCCGTTTTGGGATCACGCTTCGTCTTGAACCAGCCATCGTCGGTCCACTCGATCGCTTCCAATAGCGTATGCCGACCGTGCGGCAAAGCTCCTTGTTTGTAAGCGTGATAGACGACGTACCAGTTGCCGTCGCCATCGTCGATGATCGTGCCGTGCCCTTTGGACCAATAGGATTCCTTTCGCGACCAGGTGTGCACAATCGGATTGTGTGGGCTGTTTTCCCATGGACCAAGTGGCGATCGGGATCGGGCCGAAGTCACCATGTGGCTTGTTGCCGGGCCGGCGGTTCCACCCTGCGCCGCTGTCATGTAGTAGTAACCATCACGAAACGTCAGCTTCGGCGATTCCAGGCAAAAACACTCGACGTCCCAGTCGGCAGGATACTTCCAACCCTCATGTTTTTGCTGAAGCTCTCCAGTCACCGTCAAACCATCTTTACTGAGCGGCGCCACCCGGCCATTGTGCATGTACAGGAATCGATCGCCCTGCGGAGTCGACACATGTCCCGGATCGATGCCGGGAACGTCCAGCAGCTGCGGTTTTGACCACGGCCCATGCGGGTCCTTCGCGGTAACAACGTAGTTCTTTCCGCTCGACGGGAAGTACAGATAAAACAGCCCATCATGTTTGATCAGATCGGGAGCCCAGACGGTTCCCACGTCTTCGTTCAACGCGTAGGCGATCGGCTGCCAATCGACGAGGTTGGTTGAATGCCAGATCTTGAGTCCGGGGACTTTCCGGTAAGAACTGTGCGTCATATAGAAGTCGTCACCATCGCGGACAATGGTCGGGTCCGCATGATCCCCGCCAAGAATCACGTGCAATTTGCCATCACTGGGCGGGTCGGCATACCCAGGCTTCAGACTCGCAAAGAGAAGAAAACCAATCCCCAGAACTTTGGTTAACGGCATCGGGTTAGTCAGTTGCATGATTTTCAGGTCGAAAGGGACGCGAGACTTACTTGGCGATTGAAGGGGATAACGTTGTTGGATCTCTGGAGTGCGGCGTGGGGCGTTGGCACCGGAGCATCCGGGTGGCAAAGTCGCCAAGGAACTCTCGTCTCCAGCGGCTTACCGTCTTTGCACCGCTATGTGGTCCGTCGGAAACGGAGCGTGAGAGATCGTCCGTCCACCAGTTCGGCAGACTCGCATCGTGTCGGCCCGCAACCGCAGGCGCGGGGTGGTAGGCGATGATGGAGCCCGTCTTTGCGCCGAGTGATCCGGCATCGCTTTCGATCCGGAACCCGTATCGTTTCGCCGCCTTTGGGCAAAAGCGAAAACGCATGGTTCCGTCATCGGCTAAATGACCGACAAGTCTTTGGTTCTCGACGATCAGGACTGCCTGGGAGTCCTTCGTCAAATTTTCAGCGCGTAACGCCAATTCCAAAATTCCGAATACCTCGATGCGATCGAACTTTTCGGGCATGCGGTCGAGCCTTAGGTATGGCCTTTTCCACGCTCGAACATAGCTGCCTCCCCATCCTGCATTACGAGGATCGTTTGGGCTTCCTTTCAACAACCAGCCGACGGAGGGTGTGTCGCCCATCTTAATCTCGTCTTTTTGGCTGACAAAGAAGCGGCCGAGTGCGCCCTTGCCCTGGACGTGCCTGAGCACAAATCGCTCGTTGCTCCAATCGCTCGATTGTTCGCCGCCGGTAAACCAGCCTCGATAGGTCGCATTGGATTCAATCATCCACAGCTTCGGGTGATGTTCAACGATGTACTGGTAGGAATCAGGAGACCATTTTTTGTTGGGGCCACCGATCCAGAACACACGGAGGCGTGGCAGTATTTCCGGCGCGTCATGCAACGCCTGGGCCAGGTCCTCCAGACCTCCCCAAACAAGAACGTGAAGCGGTCGCGGATCGTCTCGGCGAGCACATTTGATGATCCAATCCGATCCATCAGTTGACCGTCGTACGCCCGCATACGGTGCGAGTTCAGTTTCCCCCTGCTTTGTGATCGCACGCAGCGCATCTGGAGTTGGATACTGGTTCGAATACGTTGACAGATTTTCGTAGTCTTCCTCAAAGCAGTCGATCACATTATGAATGTCTTTCACTCGCCCTTGGCCGTACGGCGAAGCGATCAGGCCTTCGATTTCGAGAAGGTCCGAGTAGACCAGGAGATGAACCATGGATTGAAAGTCATCGGGGTCGGTGCCGCCAATGTCGGTCGATACCAACACTCGGTGTCGTTGTTCGGCATTTCCCTCTATTTCAGCAGAGGATTGCACCGTTTGCTTTCCCGCTTGCTGACCAACGGCGAGACCGGAGAAGCAGCTCACAGTGGCAAATGTGAAGGCAAAGATCTGCCCAGGCGTGGATCTCATTTCAATCAGCCTCGCGGTGTGCCCATTTTGCGAATCCACTGGCGACCTTCTCTCCCCAGTTTCCATACCACGTGTACCCGCCGCGTCGTTCGCCGCCGATCTCTTGAATGTCGTATTTCACCACGCCATCTCGGTCACTGAAGATCGGACGGTTCGATTTGATCTCGTAAAACCGGGCCCACAATGGAGCCGCCTGCGGGTCTTGGGTGAGGGCTCGCTGCGTCTCGCTTCTCGTGTAGCGGTAGCCTTCGATCTTGACCGAGTCGAACCATTCCACGCCCGCTTTGACCGCGCGAATCATCTCTGGAGTCGGTTCGTCAACACTCATCAGGAATGTCAGAACTCCTGCGCTTTCGGAACCACTGAGTGAAGGGTGTTCGTAGCTGCGTGCTTGGGCCGGGGCCAGTGTTTTTGCATCGTGCTGAGCACACCAAACCGTGGGGACACCATCGACGACCACCTGGCACCTCAAAATGCATTCGATGCCGAGCGCCACAGCTGCCGCCGCCTTCCTGCGTCGAGTCTCATCGACAAACCCGTATGGCGTTTCTCCGTCAGCCACGTCGCGAAGCAAGTGCATGACCCGAATCATGGCTCCGTCGTTGAATGTGATGTGTGAATAGTAACCTTTCCGTAGTGGCCAGAACTGAGGCCAGCCGCCATTGGGGTACTGAGCCGCCAACAAGTAGTCCACACCCTTCAAAAATGAGTCTTTGTATCTGGTATCGCGAGTCACGTGGGCTAGCCGAGCCAGGAACTGCATCGGGACAGTCGTGGCATCGTTATCAAGGCTGTTGGCGCGAGCTCCACCCGGAGGAGGAATGTCGTCGGGTGAACTTGGAGGCTTCGCAAGATCGGTGCTTTTGGGCCAACCGCCTTGAGGTGATTGGTATTGAATCACGCTGTTTGCAACACTCTTGGCTTCTTCGGACCGAAACCAGGCGTCGTCTTTCCTGAGCAGGTTCTTATCAAAACGAATTTGTGCGCAGACGCTCTCAGTTGAGAATAGCGCCAACATGACAAACGTCAGAGGCAGCGCTGCAACGCGGACACTTGGATGGTTGAGCAGGCCCATTGTTATCTTTCCCGTTCTGGTTGACGTGCGATTTTGCATTGTTACTTCTTGACGTCCACAATCAATCGGCGATAACGCGTCAATCGCGGGGTTCCGTGATCGGTGACGGCGAGAATGATGTGCATCGTTCCGATGCCGGGTGGCATCACAGTTCTTGAGGGAACCGTGAACGATGCCTTTGCTTTGTCAAAGCTGTTGATCGGAACCGGTTCGCCTCGCGTTCCGCTGGAACACAGGAAGGTGCCGACTTCGCCGTAGCAGAACCAGTGGTACGACAGCGCGTCTCCGTCCGGGTCAGAGCAACCCTCAGCGCTAAGTTGCACGACATCGCCCTTCTTCGCAGTCAGCCGATCAGCGTGTCCAAGTTTCACGACCGGCGGGTGGTTGGCGTCTTCGTAGCTTTTGAATGTCCAATCCATCCGCGCAGCAAAGTCGTTCTGATAGGCTTCACGCCAGCGCCAGATCGTCGCGTGGTTGGTGTCGTGCCAGCGACCGTCGATTCCGAGCACCTCATCATTGGTATCAGCCCAGAAAGGTCGTGTTTCCTTTTGCAGGAACCACTTGCGCATCCGTGGAGTGTAAAGCTCGTAGCGACCTCCCCAACCGCCCCAGTCCGGGTGTTCAGGGTCGCTCAGCCCGTTGTTGATCAGATTCAGAAATGACGGCGTGTCGCCCTCCATCAGGTATTCCCAGTGCGGATACTCAGCGCCTAACGGCCCCTTGTGTCTGACATTCTTATCAAGCCATTCGTTGGTCACCAAACTGAAGTCCGCACCGTCGCAGCGTGCGTGAAAGTGATCGCCGCTGATGCCGCTCCACGTCGCGTGGTGGTAGGCTCCGCCCGGATGAAATCCCGGGCTCGCCACGTAGAAAAGATCAGGGAACTGCTCACGCATCCACGGTCCGCTGTCGTCCTGATCCGAAATCGTGTAGACGCGCAGCTTGGCAACGAACGCTCTCAGGTCCTCTGCGGAACGCGTGTTGCGAACTTTCCAAAGTGATTGAGCAAGCACACCGGGGCCACCCCAAGCGGTGACCCATAGGGGTCGCGGATCGTCCTTGTCGACGGCTTTGATCAGTGCCTCAGAAGCTTGCGAGTCCTTTCCTTCGCCAACGCCATTCATTCCATACACTGCGAGCCCTTCGGTGACTCTACTGCGAAGAAGCTCGGCAGTGGGGTAGCCCGGCTCATGCTTCTCGAGGTTATCTCGCACCTGGCCGAACGCATTGACGATTCGACGTATGCGTTCTGGTGCAACGCGACGTTGCTGATGGACCGACGTCGTCGCCGCGAGGCCCTCGATGTCGATTTGGTTCGCATACGTCAGCAAGCGTACCATCGACATCGCGTCGTCCGGTTCGTTTTCGATGTCGGTCAGTACGAACAGCCGCGGCTTTTCAGCAGCCCAGGATAGGCTGGGAAGAGCCACCAATACACCGAGCAAGATGGTGCAGGCAATGAGTCTTAAGTTTCTCGTCATTTCTTTAATCCTTCATTCCTGGAGGCTAATGCCGCGGTGCCTTCGGCGTCGATAGCCGCAGTCGTCCCCGATACATTGATGATCACGCGGCGATACGCGTAGAGGTTGGGTTCCCCATCGTCGTGTAGTTCCAGAATGAGATGCAGGTTCTTACCAGCGGCATTTGAGGGAACCGAGACTGTGGCCGCCATACGATTCTTATTGTCAATTTTGACCGTGCCGTCAAAGGAACTCGGTTCATCGTAGAAAGACCATGAGTAGGTCAACGCGTCTTTGTCGGGGTCGCTGGACCCCTCGGCACTCAAAATGACTCTCTCGCCTGGTTCCGCCGAGACTTCTAAAACACGCCGCGACTTATCACCGTTCACGATAGCAATGGGATGATGGTTGGCGTCCTCATCTTTTCGCGTAATGCTCCAGTCCATGCGAGCTGCGAAGTCGTTGTCGTAACCTTTGCTCCAGCGTTTGATCGCTGAGGTGCCGTCCTTCGTGTTGCCGTACATTTCGTAGGGATCGAATTTCCGCTCCTCTCCCTTGACGCCGGACATGCTCTTGATGCTGACCTGCTTTTTCCAGCTGAAACGCCCGCCCCAACCACCTTGGTCAATCTCGTCGGGATCGTTGAGTCCATTCGGGTAGACGTGCATGAACGCCGGCGTATCGCCCTCGGTAGCCCATTTCGTATTCGGGTAAGCAGCTCCTAGTGGACCGTGACTTTGGATGTCATTGCGTTGGTAGTCACCATTTTTTGGGGGCTGCCAACCGTAAACCTTCACCGCGCGAATATAGAGGACTTCCGGGAAGTTCTTTGCGATCCACGCGCCGGCGTCGTCCTGCCCAAGAATGTCAAAAACCCGCAGCTTGCTCAGGAATTTGTCGAGTTCCGCTTTCGATCTCGTCGCTCGCACCTTCCAAATCGCTTGAGCCACGTTGTTCGCACCGCCCCAAGCTCCAACCCATACGGGACGCGGATCGTCTCTGTCGACAGACGCAATGATCAGTTCCGATCCCGGAGTGTCTTTGCCATCGCCCACATCGCCCATGCCGTAGCCTTTCTGCCCCATGACCGAGATTGATCTCAGGTACTCGACCGTAGGAAACCCTTCGGCATGCACTTTCAGGTTGTCGTAGCATTCAGCGTAAGCATCGATGAGCTTGTCGGTTAGCAAAACGATGCGATGCTTTTCGGAGGTCGGCAGTGCCTTGATCTGAGCCATTGCCGGAATTGCCAAAGCAAAATGGCAGACCCCGAACACAAACAGGTGCGTCGCATGTTTCAATTGATTCATGTTGCTTTTGCTCTCTACTGAATCGGTCCATAAACCGCGTCGCGGAAACTCTTGTGCAGGCCAATCTTGTCGAAGGGCCGCAACTGCACGAACAGAACCGCGGTCAAATCGTTTTCTGGATCAACCCAAAACATCGTGCTCGCGGCTCCGTCCCAAAAGAATTCCCCGACCGCTCCATTATTCTCTTCCGCCGACGCAGGAGGTCGCACGCGAACCGCGAAGTCGATGCCAAAACCAACTTGTCCTTTGCCCGGCAACCATGAACGTTCTTTCACGTCGTCCGACAATTGACTGGTCGCCATCAACCGCACCGTCTCCGGCTTCAGAATTCGCGTGCCATCAAGCTCGCCCTCGTTCTGCAGCATACGAGCGAAACGCCTTTGACCGCATCGGCCTCAATGTATGAATCGAGCGTAGAATCTATCCGAGCCTTCGCGGAAGCGTCGATGATTGGTTTCGACTGCTGGGCGAACGTAGTGCTTACCACGAGCACTGCCCCAAGAAATGTTATTATGCGATTTGGATTCATGATGATTTGAAAACTACAACTGTTAGACGTAGGACGTTTCACCGGATTGGTCGTGTGGCGTTTCGAGGACCGTTGTGCCAGTAACCGGGAAACCAAGCTAACGCTTTACGGATGTTTGATGTGGTGTCACGCACCAGTCACAACGATCCTGGAACTCTTTTTGGTAATCCGCGCGCCAGCGGGAGATGCTCGATTTGCCAGGGCCATCGACATAGTGATTTGTGCCGGGCCGGCGTTTGTACTGGCCGCCCCAGCTGGGTTGAGTCGGGTCTTCCGCGTCGTTGATGCCCCGTGTGGCACTGACCAGATGCAGGAACGCCGGCGTGTCACCTTCGCAGACTCCCGTGCAACCCATGCCTTCATGCGGATAGATGTCGCACAGCAGGCCGTGGCCTTTGCGGACGTGTTCGTTGACCCAAGCGAGATCTGACAGCGGGTCGCGTCCGCCGAACATGCCCTGATAAGTCTTGCGTGAATCAACGATGAACAGTTCGGGGAATTCGTCCATGAGCCACCCGTGCGTTGAATCCTGGTAATAGATCAGAAAGATGCGGAGCTTACTGATGAATCTTTTTAATTCGGCCTTGCTGCGATTATTCTTCACATCCCAGATCGCCTGTGACACTTCGCGCGGACCGCCCCAAACGCTAATCCACACGGGACGTGGGTCGGGCTTGTCGACGGCCGCGATGATCGCGTTGGATGCTTCCGTGTCCAGACCTTTGCCGATAATGTCGCTCCACGGCTGCTTGTTCTTGCCGAACTTGATGCTGAGCCCGTGGTTGTTGCCACGGCCTTCGTACGTGACCGATCTCAGGTAGTCCGGCGTCGGGTATCGGGCGTCGTGCGATTTGAGGTTGCCGTAGACCTGTTCGTAGCGATCAAGCACGTCAAGCATGTTCTTTTTGTGTGCTTCCATGGCAAACGTGCCCGCTGCCGCGACGATGCCTTCTACATCGAATTCGTTGGAATACAGCAGAAATCGCACCATCGACTGCATGTCGTCCGGGTCGCTCTTCATGGTGTTGGGAACATTGCCGCCTTTGACGA
The DNA here is from genome assembly GCF_025060895.1 of Stieleria sedimenti. Lineage (GTDB taxonomy): Bacteria > Planctomycetota > Planctomycetia > Pirellulales > Pirellulaceae > Stieleria > Stieleria sedimenti. The sequence continues at coordinate 54,160 of NZ_JANZKV010000146.1, forward strand.
CACCAATCGGTGGAAAGTCCGACATCACGATGATCCGCGGCCGCAGCGACTTTGCGTTCACCCCGGTGGTATTTCCATCTGTGGGCGCAGAAGACTTCGCCGCCGGTTGTGAACGATTGGCGTTGTCGTCGGTCGCCTCGGTGTCGACCCGACCGCCGCTTAAATGGAACACGACTCGACGATAGCTGCTCAGATTGTGCGTCCCGTTGTCGGTGACTTCGCAAATCACGTGAAACTGCCGTCCCGCCGCATCGGTGGGAATCTGAATCGTGGCAGTGTGTGAGTCAGCACCTGTGATGACGACCTTTCCGCCGTAGTTACCGGCGTCGGGCTGAACCCACCAGTTGAAGGTCAATTTGTCGCCGTCAGGATCGGTTGTCTTTGACGCGTCCAGCGTCACGGAGGCTCCCGGAGCGGCGTCCTTGTGAATGACTTTGATGCCGTCGTCACCATCAACAACGAGTTTCGGGTTGCGATTGCCATGGCCGTCTTTCGCCCAGTCCATGCGGGCGGCGAAATTGTTGAAGGCGGCCGGGTACGTTCGTTTGAAATTAGACACACACGATTTGGCTTCGCGCCAAACGCCGTTTTCCCGTTTGACAAAGTTGCCGCCCCAACTTGCCTGCGTCGGGTCTTCCGGATCATTCAGTCCGTTCGGCATCAGGTACAAAAACGCGGGCGTGTCGCCTTCGACGCCATACTTGTATTTCGGGTACTGGCTACCCATGTGGCCGTGGCCTTGAATGTGCTTGGCGTATTCGTTCCAGTTGCTCTTGCCGATTTCGTTGTGCTGCTTCCATGCGGCTTCGTCCCAGATAAACAACAGCTCGTCGCGCGTCTGTTCGTAGATCCAACCGTGGGAACTGATGTCATGGTTCTCGCCGCGATAGTGTCGGTCCTGGTCGGTGATCGCATATGCTCGGAGCTTCCGCAGGAATTTCTTGTAGTCATCCTCACTGCGTTCTTTCTTGACTTCGTAGATTGCCTGTGCCAGCGTGTTGCCGCCGCCCCAGATACCAATCCACAGCGGGCGTTCGTCGGCTTCGTCCGCTTGCTTGATGAGCAATTCGCAACCTGGCGATCCGTTGTCGTCGCCGATGAATTGCTTCCCACGATTCATGCTGCCAAACATGATCCGTTTGCGCAGATAATCGGGGCTCGGCCAGTAGCCCACCTTCTGCTTGTTGCCATCGTGCGCGTGCCCGGTCTGGCCGCTTCGCTTCATCAGATTTGGAAGATCTTTTTCATAAGCATCGACGACTCCCCGCGCGATGTGAATGAATCCGCGTTCGGGTTCTTTGTTGAGCGTACGGATGCTGTAGCCCGTCGAAATCACGATACCTTCGATTTCAAACATGTCCGCATGTGCGAGTAGTCGAATCAGCGATTCGTGATCATCGGTTTCCCACGTGGAGATATCCGTCAGCACAAGCATTCTTGGTTTGAGCGATTCGGCGAATGATTGCGTAGACATCGCGAATGCTATTGTCGCGCCCATCGCGTAGAAAAAGAATCGATTCATTCTGGATCATTCTGGTTGGAGTTGAGTTTTGTTGTCAGCATCTATTCGCATCAGCGCGGGGCCGGCATGCGCCGGCCCTGCGTATTCATTTCACTTCGATAACGACACAGATTCGAGGACGAGTTCTCTTTTCTTCGCTCATGCTACCGTTCCTGAGCACTCATTCGGTCAATTGCGACGGCCGCCAGGATCACGAATCCCTTCACCACCTGCTGCCAGAACGGCGAGACATTTAGCAAGAACAGCCCGTTGTTCAATACGCCGATGATCAAACACCCGATCACAGTCCCCATCACGCTGCCTCGCCCTCCGGAGAGCGACGTACCGCCGATCACAACCGCCGCGATGGAATCCAGTTCGTAGCCCAGTCCTGCGTTCGGCTGGGCGGAATCAAGACGAGCAGTCACGATCAGACCAGCGACTCCGGCGAGCATCCCGCCGAGCGTGTAAACGGCGACTTTGATGCGATCGACGCGCAGTCCCGTCAGCAATGCCGCCCTTTCATTTCCGCCGACGGCGTAGATGTGTCTGCCAAAACGCGTTCGACGCGTGAGCAGGACGAAGATTCCGACTAGCGAAGCCGTGATCCAGACCGGAACTGGAATCCCTAGGAACACGCCCGTTCCGATCGCGCCGAAGGATTGTCCGAGTCCCGTGACGGGAAAGCCGCCCGTCCATAGCATCGTGAGACCGCGCGCGATACTGAACATCCCAAGCGTCGCCACGAACGGCGGAAGCTTGAACCGAGTGATCGTCACACCGTTGAAGAATCCGGCCCCCGCACCAACCAGAAGCCCAGCAGCGATCGATCCAAGAACCGTGAACTGCAACTCCATTCCCAGCAATTCCAGCCGGAGTCCGTTCTTGAGCAAGCCTGCGGCGACTGCGCCGGACAGGGCAAGGATCGCCCCCACAGAGAGATCGATTCCCGCGGTCAGGATGATGAGCGTCATACCGATCGACAGGCACAGGTTGACTGAGATCTGTCGAAGTATGTTGAGACCGTTTTCCAACGTTAGAAAACTGTCTGACAACAGGCTCATCCCAACCAGCAATACAGTTAGCGCGATGAGCGATTGAAACCTGGCCAGGTGTGTGCGATCGAGCTTTAACATGGCGTCGCCGTACTCCCCGGAAAGGCCGCGTGCAGAATCTGTTCATCCGTGGCATCGTCCCGATCGAACTCTGCCGCCGGCCGACCCTCGCAAAGCACGAGAATTCGATCGGAGACGGCCATCACTTCCGGAAGTTCGGAGGACACCAACACGACGGCGAGTCCTTCACCCGTCAATTCGTTGATCAGTGAGTAGATTTCGCTCTTTGACTGAACGTCAATCCCGCGGGTTGGCTCATCGAGCATCAGAACGATGGGATCGGTAGCAAGCCACTTGGCGAGGATGACCTTTTGCTGGTTCCCTCCGCTCAAATTGATGATGAGCTGACGAAGTGACGGCGATTTGACGCGGAATCGCTCGATGAAAGGCTGTACATGCTCGCGCTCAGCGCGGCGACTGAGCAACCCGAAGCGTTGTGCTCGATCGAGGCTTGCGAGGCTCGCGTTTTCTTCAACGGTCATCGACAGGACCAACCCGTCGTGTTTGCGATCTTCAGGAACCAGCGCAAGACCACTTGCAACGGCGTCCCGAGGGGATTTTATCGTAACGGGATGACGATCTACGAAGACCTCACCGGTGGAGACACCGCTGTGCAGGCCAAAGATACATTCCAGTAACTCCGTTCGACCGGCACCCATCAGTCCAAAGAGACCCAGGACCTCGCCCTTGCGAACCTGAAAACTGACGTCGTTGACCAGGTAGTCCGACGGGCGAGTCGGATGCTTGAGCGAAACATTCTCGACACGCAACGCTTCGTCACGCTTCGCCGACGAGGAACGAATAGAAGACTTCACTTCGCGTCCGGCCATCATCCGTACCATCTCGTCTTGAGTGAGTTCTCCCAGTTTCGCCGTACCGATCATGCAACCGTCGCGCATCACAGCGATGTCGTCCGCGATGTGCTCAAGTTCCTCGAGGCGGTGAGTGATGTACACGATCGAAACGCCTTGCCGTTTCAAATCGCCAATCCGTTGAAACAGCACTTCGGTTTCGTGCTCCGTGATTGCCGACGTTGGTTCGTCCATGATCAGCATGCGAACATCACCGGCCAGGGCGCGAGCAATTTCGACAAGCTGCTGCTGCCCGACCCGCAGTCGTCGGGCGACTGCTGTCGGCGAAACATCCAAATCCAGAAGCTCCAGCCACTGCCTCGCGCGATGGTTCAGTTCGCGGTAGTCAATCAGCATGTCGAGGTGGAGTGGTTCGCAACCGAGGAAGATGTTCTCGGCCACCGTCATATCAGGAACGAGGCTAAGCTCCTGATGAATCATGGCAATCCCGTGATCGATTGCATCACGTGGGCGAGTAAAACGAACTGGGTGGCCCTGCAAGATCAACTCACCTTCGTCGGGTGTCTGCACGCCAGCCATCACGTTCATGAGTGTCGATTTGCCGGCACCATTCTCGCCGAGCAGAGCCGTCAGCCGGCCAGCACGCAGCGTCAAATTGACTCGATCCAGCGCCTTGACGCCGGGAAACGCTTTGGAGATCCCGCGGGCTTCCAGGACAACTTCGCCGCCTGCCATCATTGAGCCTCCGCAATGAAAGGGACGACTCGCAATGGACTCAAGTCGGTGGTCTCGTCCGTGATCTGAACGCAACCGACAAAACGAACGGTCCCGCCGACCACCGCGACTTTCCGCAGCGTTGGCAGGACCTGAGCCTCGATGCGCCGATTGATTTCCGACGAGATCCTGTTGAAGTCCTGCGAATTGGCATAATCGTTTACGTCTAGCAGGCCGGTAGCGTCACGAACGGCGTTGCCGAAGATGGGGCCGGACTCCAGCAACACTTCGGCGTCATCAGCACCTTGCCGGATCACCAACGCGACGGTGTTTCTTTCCACCCGGGTCACGCGGCCAGTGCCGGAGATGAAATAGTAGTAGGTACTGCTCAGTCCGACGCTTCGTCCACGAGTTTTTCGAGCCTTTGCGTGATCCTCCTGAATGGCGGCAATGAGCTTCTGAGCATCGACCGCACGCGACTCTGCCGGAATAAGTTGTTCGTTCCAGAATTTCTCCACGAACGCAGCAGGATCGAAGGACTCAGCCTCCGCCGCCAAAGATTCTTGCTCGGCTTGCTCCAGTGGCACGATCTGAAACAACGGCCAAAACCAAACCGCGACAACACAGGCTGCCGCGATCGTGCCTCGGATGACCCACCGCTGTCTGCTCGATTTCACTCCGCATCCTCTTTGCCGGTATCACCGTATTTGTCGGCGTTGCCTTGATGCACAAGCTCCACCGCGACAGGAACCTTCCGCGACAAGTCACGCTCGCCTTTCAGATACTTGTCCGCATATTCGGCGGCGGTTTGAGCCATCAGTTTGGGAAACTGCATCCCCGTGGCGACGATTTTGCCTTCCTTGATCATGTTGACCACGTCTTCCGCACCGTCGAAACCAAAGACCTTGACCTGCTGGTCCTTGCCCGCCGCCAGCAATGCTTGATAGGCACCCATGGCCATCGCATCGTTGCCGCAGAAGACTGCCTTGATATTGGGATGGGCCTGAAGAATCGTTTCCATCACGTCGAGCGCCTTGGCCCGATCAAAGTCGGCGCTTTGCTGAGCGACCAATTTCAGGTCGGGATATCGATCGACGACACTGTGAAAACCATCAGACCGGTTCCGCGTGTTGTTGTCGCCAACGAGCCCCAACAATTCGACATACTCTCCCGACTCGCCCACCTCCTTCACGAAGTGCTGTCCCAAAGCGACGCAACCGGAATAGTTGTCCGACAGGATCTGCGATACTGCCGCATCCGTCGCATTGATTTCCCGGTCCATGCAGAAAACGGGAACGCCTGCTTCTTTGGCGCGGCGGACATTCGCGACCGAACCGTCTGCATCCGTTGGGTTGAAGAGAATCGCTGAGTATCCCGACGCGATGACATTATCGAAGTGTGCGGTTTCTTTGGCGGGATCGTTCTGTGAATCGAAGACGGTGGCTTCATAACCGAGCTTCGTCGCATTCTCCTTTGCGGACTCGGCCAGAACGACGAACCACGGATTGTTCAGCGTCGAGATGACGACGGCGACTTTCTGTCCGCTGGATTGCGATGCTCCAGTGCTGGCTTCTTGCGTGTTGTGGTCACGACTTCGACTGTTACAGCCGGTAACGGCGATCGCCAGCGAACAAGCTAGCGTCGTCAGAATTCGAAGGAAGGATTGTCGAACCATGGGATGCTCTCCGGGAGTTCATTTGCCGATTACGAGTCCAACTGGACTCGCTCAGCGTCATTAAAATACAACGCCGGACTTAAGGATCACGTTCGCATAGGGCGTGCATTCGCCGGTGCGTACAATGACTTCGCTTTCGCGGGTCATACTCTTGAATTCTTCGTGATCAACTTCAGTTACTTTTGGGGACATTGACTGATTGTTAAATTGCTGAATCATCTGGTCAAAGATCGTCTGGTTGTGGTCGTGAATTTCCGTTGCCACCACGATCTCTTCCACCATCATCTCGCTTAGCATCGCGTCGAGTGTCCGAAGAAATGACGGATAGCCGCTCTCGATTGCGAGGTCGATGCGCTTGACTCCGGCTGGGATCGGCAAGCCGGCATCACACAACGTGATTGCTGCCGTGTGTCCAATGCGGCCGATTTCGTAACTCAGTTCACTGTTGAGGAGTCGGTTGCGTTTCATTGGTGGATTGCTTTAGCGCCTTTCGCTCCTGATTCTTGTGTTGCTTTCCCATGGCGAAAGGTGACGTTTGAACAGCGCAGGAGTTCCTTAGCTTTTATGTGGGACGACTTCGATTTTACAGCATTCATCAAAGTTCGTGACCGTTCCAAATTTCTCAACCAATTCATCAAGGCCGAAGCGGTGTGTGATCAGCGACGGGAAATCGTAACGGTCCGATTGCTGCTGCAGAATCTTAAGCACCGGACGCCAATCGGTCCCACAATGGAACACGGAATGAATGTGGAGGTTCTTGGAACTGATATGCTTCATCACATCCAGAGCGACAGGCTTTCCCAAGTCCACCCAGTTGCCGACTTCGATCACAGTCCCACCCTTGCGCACCATCTTGAGCGCCTCGATGAAAGCTTCCGGTTCACCAGCCGATTCGATCACAAGGTCCGGACCAACTCCTTCGGTCATTTCTTTGACCTGAGCAATTCGATCTTCCTCGGCTACCTGCGATGCGTTGATCGTTACGTCCGCATACAGGCTTTCCGCTTTCGATAGCCTCAGATCCGATAGGTCGGTTGCGATTCGCAGTCCCGCTCCATGGATCGTGGCCATGACGCCGTGCAGAATCCCCAGCGGACCGTTGCCAAGAACGGCGACCGACATGCCCGGTCCAAAGCCTTCATTCACCGGGGCGAATGGGACCGCCGCTCGACCGAGCGCGTGAAACGCAACCGCCATCTCTTCGACGAAAACGGCAACGTCGGTTGGCATCTCTTCAGGCACTTTGAAGAGATGCGTGCCGGGACGGATATACATGTACTCTGCAAAACCGCCTCGCAGGTACGGTTTCGTTTCGCAGTTTGGATGCAACCCGTAGGCCTGGATCTGATTCAGACACGTTGTGTTGTTGTAGTGTTTGCGACAGTAGTAGCAGTGGCCGCAGTTCACTTCGACGGCGATAGAAACTCGATCACCAACCTGAAGAAGTTGCTTGTCATAGTCCATCGTTTTGGCAGCGTTATCACCGATTTCAACGATCGTCCCAATGACTTCGTGGCCACCGACATAGGGGAAGATCGATTTGCCGCGTAGTTCCGTCGCTTCGCCTTTGAAGATGTGGCGATCGGTTCCGCAGATGCCCGCCATATCGACCTTCAGAATCGCCGAGTCGTGATCCATCGTCGGATACGGATAACTCCGCATCTCAGTTTCACCGGGGGCCGTCATCGCAACGGCACGAACCGTTTCGGGCTTCGTCGATGCTACTGCGGGCTGCCGCTGAAAGCTTTCCGAGTCCAAGATTTGTGACATGGTGAAATTCTCCATTTCGGCTGAAGCAACGAAAACAGGATGATGTTGAGGAATCCGCCAAGAAGCTGAACTCATCCTCGGAATACAACGCGACCACGATGAGCAGAGTTATCTCACAGGATTATTGCACAGTCTCCCTCGAAAACGGGCCAAACCTACACTATCCTGAGGCCATGCGACCATTTCAACACTTTGATACTGGGCGTCCCGAATTCGCTCCGTACGGCTTCACCTGTGAGGTTTGGGAGCCGATGCGGATGTCGAGACCGGACCGTCACGACGAAATTGAGATCAACTTTCTTGATCAGGGGCGCCTGACGTACCTGATCGGCGGCAACCGCATTACTGTCGAATCACGAGCGGTGACGCTGTTCTGGGCGGCTGTACCGCACCAGATCATTCAATTTGAAGATGTCACGCACTACTACGTGATCACGATTCCGTTCGGATGGTTTCTGCAGTGGGGGCTTCCGGAAAACCTGCAAACGCAACTCATTCTCGGAAACGTGCTTTCCACCGAAACCAACGAGACAATCGCCGCGCGAGACAAGATGCTCTTTGACCAATGGCATCGCGACCTGTCGGCTTCGGAAAGCGAGGCGCAAGAGATCGTCCTGCTCGAATTGAAAGCTCGCCTGCTGCGTCTGGCCCGTTCACACAGTCGCCGACCACCGCTTTCCGTCACACGCTGCGATGCGCGATCCAGCCGAGCATCGCCAAATCTTGAAAAAGCCGAACTGATGGCAAGCTACATTGCCAGAAACTTCAAGGCGCGACTGCTGATCAAAGACATCGCGGACTCGGTTGACCTGCACCCGGACTACGCCGCTACCTTATTTCGCAAGACGTTTGGAACAACTCTAAATTCTCTGATCACTCGACACCGCGTCGCGGAATCCCAACGCCTACTAGTCACCAGCAACGAACAGATTGTCAACGTTGCCCTGTCATCTGGATTCGATTCACTCAGTCGCTTCAATCGAGCATTCAAGGAGGTGACTGGAACCACGCCGAGCGGATTTCGCAAGCAGTGCCGTTCCGCAGGTGACTATCGATGATTCGTTTAGCTCGGTAGGCATGTGGTCGCAGGTTGGTAGAGGAATCCAGAGTCAGTGCAGAGAAGGGATGGGAAATCCGATCGGAACGCGTAAGCATTTGGTCGAATCCCAAGGGTGGGATCCCGCACATTAGCGGCTATATCTGAGTCTCCCTCGTCCTTGTCAAATCGGACAATTGAACTGCGTTCGGTCGCCACACCGACGCGACTTCCAGCTTCTTTTTCGTGCGTTCGGTTGGACCAATCAACGCAACCACATGAAACGCCAGCTTCTCAGCTTTCGTCATGCACGGCGGCTTCGTTGAAGTGCGGATTGTGAAAGTTGGATAAAAGTTTTCACACACCACTGTGAGAAAGCAGTCAAACCCGTATGATCTCTAGGGAGGGCTATGCCAGACCCCCCATTGAGCTTTGCGACTTCTATTTTTACGAGGGTTTCATGAAAATTTTGAGGAAGTTAACCGCCGCACTTTCAGCATTTTGCCTCTCGGCCGTGATTCATGCCGGCCCGGCACTTGCCCAGACCATCCCCTTCTACGCGGAAGGTTTTGGTACGTACAACCCGGCGGACGGCACCTACGCCGCGCCGGGGGTTGGAACGCTGCTGGGGCGTTACGACAATTTCGGAGGCGTTCAAGTGACTCCCACGGATGACCCATTCGTATTCAACTTCGAATCGAGCGGGACCAATCTGGGAATTTCGGGTGGAGATGTTCTGGAAACAGCGTTCCAGGACGGAACGCTCACTGTGACTCCCGTCGAAGGTGAAGAAGGACTCTTTACAGCCGTTTGGGAAGCAGACGTGGTGGTTATTGGGGGTGCGGGGGTTTACGCCGATGTCGAGTCGCATCGAAAGCCCTTAAAGATCGTCGCAGTCAATGAACCCTTCAGTTTCAGCGATACCGAATGGAAGTTCGGGTGGACATTGACTGGCAAGGTAGACCTCGGCGGACCCAAAAAGGTTGTCAGCCGCCCGCTTAAGATCAAGGGTGCGGGCGTCGTTTCAGAGTTGCCATCCGTTGACACTCCGTGGGGAGTCCAGGGGAATGCCAGTGGGCTAGGTCGATACACGAGTCCGCCTGTGGATTCTGCCGAAGCTAATCTCGTCTCAGTGGATTTCGATCCGCGGTTCTCGCCGCTCGAGGGACGCGTTCCGTTTAGCGGAACTTCCACCTTCATCGCCGCCGACGGTTCAGAACTCTCCCTCGATTTTGAAGGCTTCATTTCAATTCTTCCCAACGGAGAGTTGCGCTGGGTCGCTGATTTCATCCCGGCTGTTGAGATGTGCACCGGACGATTTAGCGAGGTGGAGAGTGGAAGCGTCGTGATGCTCGCGACTTCACCGCCTCTTGGACTGGGAGAAATTCCCTTTTCATGGTTCGGTGGCGGTCACCTGGTCATTTCAAAGTGATCATTCCAGTTTCTCACAAGAATTTTTGTTTTAGCGCTTCAACTTTTGGGGATTGAAATCATGGGAAACAAACTGAAACTTGGACTCGTTGTGATGGCGGTAGCATTCTTTACCGCTACGAATTCACCACTCAGTGCGAAAGGAGTGGACCGACCATTTAAGGGATTCGCAAATGCGGTGACCAACAATTTTGTGTTCGAAAACCCGGCTCCCGATTTATTCGAACCGGAAAACCCCGACGGGTTGGCCATCCTCGGATATTTTGACATCCAGTACGTTGGTCGATCGACACACTTGGGGAAGATGACTCGTCAAGAATACGCAGTCCTCTACGAAGACGGATCCTTTGAGGGTCTGATGATCTTTGTCGCTGCGAATGGAGACGAACTGTATGCGACATTGGATGGAAGCCTGGATTCGCTCGGACCACCAACAAACGGGTCGGGTTGCTACTTTTTCTTCGGCGGGACCGGACGATTTGAAAATGCCACCGGCATTACCTACTTTGAGTTGTTCACGCCAGACTTCAATGATGTCTTCGTGACCTTTGACGGAGTCGTGAACTATTGAGATCGTCTCGGCCCTGGCCGAGTCTTTCCAGCTGATCAAGCACCCCTTGTTGGCTGCCTCGTCAGTTGTTCTTCCGCGAATCCCGCGCGATCGGATGATCCGCCCGAAAGTTCCTCCGCCAAGACCGATCAAGATTCCGTCGATCTGATCGATGGATTTTTCGGTTCCGGTCAAAGCAAATCGAAAACGCCAGGCAACTCAAAACGCCAGAATCGAAATCGGAGTCGGCGTCAGCCGACGGCGGCTCTGAAGGCGTTTCGACTGGATCGAGCATTGAATCGGGGCCTGCGGAAAACGCAAAGCCGAAATCTAAAAAAAGACGTCGAGTGGGAGACCGCATTGAAGCGATTCACACCCGACTCCGACGAGATCAAACAACTCGCGGAATTGCTGTCCAGGCGATCGGCTTCTGTGCAGACCGCGGCCGCGAAACGGATGTCCGACCATCGGGGTGCGGCCGCGGCGGCTGTCGTCGACAAACTGCGTGTCGGCAACCTTTCCGCACAGTGAACGGCGCTGGAAATCATGGCCACCTGGCATGCTCCGACGGCCGGGTTCGATCCCTGGATCCGGACTCGATCAACGCCGATACGACGACCTCGTTGGTCGAGTGGCTCAGAGCGTTGCCCGCGGCGAATGATCCGGCGTGATCGGATTCGGACACGTCCGAGGCAGACCAGCAACAGGTCGGCGAGCTGCTGCGTGAACTGACCACCGCGACCAGCTTGCGTCACGTCGATCATCCGATGGGACACGGAGGCGTATCAGCCCCATCCGTCCTGTCGGGACCCATCGCCAGCGAGACGCTTCATCGTGGGCGGTCGGTGGTTGTGTTCAAGCCGGGAATCGGAGTTTGGCCAGCGGGGGATTGCTGCGAATGATTTCACCAGAATCCGAGACCTTTAAATAATAGGACGACAGAATATGGGCACGCGTTGAGTACGCGGAGTCCCCTGTCGGGGCCAATCTCTCCCAGATGTTGACCCGATAGTTGCCGTTGTGGTGACGACACACCTCGACACGATGCAGGCGGGGGGGCCTGCCGACTTTGTCCAGAACCTGTGACTTGATCTTTTCGGTGTGTTCTGATCCCGCCAGGGCGTTCTCTTTTTGCGGGGCTGCTGGATCGACGTTTGACATGGTTTAGCTCGGCCAATGGGATGCGATGGGATGCCGGACTGTAGCGTAACGCAGTTCAGTTCGATATGAGTCGAAACTTGCGAATGAAGCGGAAACGGAATGCCCCCCGATTGGTCGGGGCCCTGGGCTTTGACGGCCAGCCGGTTTGATTTCCGGTCGGTTCGGCTGTGGAAAGCTGACGCGAAGGTGCTCGAAACGACGTCGTTTCCGGAGTCTTCAATCATGCGAAAAGCCATGCCACTGGCGGTGATCGGTGGGATTTTGAACAACCCGATACGTTTGCGGATTTTGCCCGTAGCAACAAGATCGAATTGGTTGGCCACTGTCCGGTCTGGGCCAAAGAAGATCGCACCGATGAATGGATCCGCCTTCACTCTGACAGCGGCGCGAACTCCAGTTCACCATCGACGTCCGAGTTGCCGGCTTTGGAGCCGGTTGGTTCGCCGGGCAGGATGTCGTCGAACGACTTGTCAAGATTCGGTTTATAGCGATCGTTGGCTTCATTCAGGTCCATCAGATCACTCGGTCGGAGCGGATCGTCGGCCAGTCGCGTCCAGCCCACGCTGCCGGGTGAGATCATCGTCTGGTCAACCATCACCATCGGTTTGGCCGTCGCATGTTCCGGGTGTCGAGACGCCCGGTTGCAGCCAGAACTGCGGGCACACGTCTGACTTGCCCGCCAGAACATGAGTTCGTCCATGCAAGATCGTGCGGCGACGAAGACGCGGTCACCCGGCTGCAGTTGATAGTTGGTTGCCGTGTTCCCCATTTGAACAATCTCGCGATAGCACACCGGCAGCGTGACGCGGCACTCACCAGGATCTGTCGGTCGGGCCAGCAGGATCTGACAGGGATTGGCGCTGGATGTCAGCCCACCGGCGCTGACGATTGCATCGAGTACCGTTTCGGAGCCTGTCAAGGGAAACGATCCGGGCGCGTTCACTTCACCAAAAACATAAAACCGATGAACAGGTTCGAGCAGTCTGACGTTGATGGCGATCGTGTCGCAGTCATCGGGAAGCGGGGACTGAGAGATTGATTCCTTGACGTCGGGGCTCACGAACGGTTTACATGCCGAGATCTGCTGACGGATCTGGTCGGTGATCTGTCTCTCAATCAACGCTTCCGCCTGTTCCAGATTCCTGCCGACAACGATGACGCGGCCGTAGGGACCGAGATCGACCGTTCCGTCGGCGAGAACCGACTGGTCGGCCGGCAAACGCAGATCGCGATCCTGATTGACAGGTTCAATCAACAGGGCATCACCCGGTTGAAGCGAATGTAGCGGCAGCACACTCTTGGCGTTCTCTCGCGGTATGCCGTGGGGGATGCGAGAGGCTTCGAGAACGGTTTTGGCTTCCGTCGTTAGCGTCGAGTTTGAAGGATACAGTGAAAGCCCCAAGGGTGCGCAGCCGCTACTCGCGGCCATCAACAGAACTGCCAGAACAAGTAGAACTTGGTAAACAGAACGTTGCATCGCTTCACCCATTGTTGTGGAACACTATCCAGAAAGACAATCGGCTCGATGAGTGGATCATGAATGCTGAAAACAGTTTGGCTATGGCGACACGCGCCATCCTCAGTACCGGAACGCATCGTGATGGCGATAGAACTATGAACCTCCATCCAATCCATTCAACACGCCCAATGAGGTCCCGGCAAGGACGAGTCGTTGGCCCTCGCGTAGCAGGAACCGCGCGGCTTCTTCACGAAACGTTTCGATGGGTCGCAATCGCACGATCGGGTTTTGGGTGGTTCCCAGTACCGCGATGACCACGGTTCGATCGCGAAAGAGTTCGGTCACGCTGAAGATGGCGGATGCGGGCAGCAGAGAACGCAGAGCATACTTCTGTGCCAACTGGCTAAGGTTTGCGGCGATGTCACGATAGTCGCCGGTTGCAATCAGTGCGATCATGTCCAGACGACCGCTGCGGAGATAGAGTTTTCCGTCCGCTCGCACCAACGCGTTGTCGGCACCCAGCCAGAATTCGTCGATCACAACGACACCCTGACCGATGATCCCTTTCGCTTCCCCGACGTCGAAGGTTTGACCGGCAAGTGAGACGGGGCCGAGAAACTGTGACGCCGCGATCAGGCCAGGAATCGCGGCACCACGCGTTCGCCCCAACTGAAAGTCGAATCGGCCGGCGAGGTCATCGACCGATCGAATGGACTTGCCTCCGAGTGACATTTCGCCGGTGACTTCGCCAGTCGCTAGTGAACTGGATCGCCCGAACGGATGGGTCAATCGAAACACGTCGACTCTCCGCGTTTTCCACCGGCTCGTCATGTCAATGCCTCCACGACGACCGGACGATAGGTGCAGTTCGCCGTCGAGTTGTCCGCCGCCGACACTTGATCGAACCGACGGGATGCTCAAATCCCAGTTCCATGATTTCAAATTCGCGGTCGCAACGAGCGCACCGCGCGCCACGCCGATCGGCAAGTCGTAGGCGGCCAACTCGCGTCCATGCAGACTGCCTCGGATTCGAACGGATTCTTGACGCCCGGTGATGGTCGCCTTGGTGGAGATTCGTCCCTGGATTCGCTCAGCCTTTTGTCCCAGAAACCACAATCCCCGATCGAGTTGGATTCTGGACGCAACCAAACGAAGCTCGGCCCGGGGGCGAAATGTTTCGTCACGATCGAACAAGTAGACGCGACCGTCGAGCCGAAGTGATCCATTCGCGTAGTCGCCCAATAGGGGTTGGACCACAAAGACCCCCTCTTCGAGTCGTCCGTTCAGGGTCAGCTTTCGTGAAAGAAGACGCGAGCGATAATTGACGTCTGACAACTCAACGGACACCTTCACCTTGAGATTCGTTCGGTCAGTTGGTTGCGAATCAAAATCGACAATGATGTCGCCGCTGACGTCGCCCGTCAGGCCGACGCGACGACCGAGAGACAGGTCGACCAATGGGTTGATCGACATGTGTTCGAAACGAAAGACCGATTGCCCGAGTCGGGACATCACATCAGACCAACGATCGGTCGTCATCATGTTGGCGATGGTTCGCACTTTGACCGTCCCGCCGAACAGATCGCCGTTCGCTTGCAACGCTAATTCGCCTTGTCTTGCGACAAGTTCTGCGACCAGTTCGCCAATCCCTTCCTCGTTGATCCTGATCTCCGAGACAGACAGCGTTGCAGTGCCCGCGTGTTGATTCGGATCCAATAGCTTGTCGATCGGAACCCGCCAATCGATGTTTCCCGCGATGCTGGCGGTGGCGGTGGGGGCAATCCTGCCGAGGACTGGGATTCGAACGTTCGGACGGATGTCGGCGATTGTCAATCCGACAACCAAATCACCGTCGCCATCACGCGGCACCGTGGCGGTTCCCGAAATCTGTCCGCCAAAGGCTGTCGCCGTTAGCGACTCCAGGGTGAGGGCCTCGCTGGTGATTGAATACTTCGATCGAAACTTGACCAACGTGAACGAAGTCGGCAACGTCGTCTCGTCACGTCGTGGCAGAACATCGAATTGGTTGGGCGTGAATCGGATGGTGTGTTCCAAAACGCCCAGGTCGACACCTGCGACTTGCAACGACGGCGATGCAACCGAACCATCGATACTCCAGGTCGACTGTTCTGTTTCGGGGGCGAGGACACCGGATCCACGAACGCGAAAGTCGAGTTTGCCATCGACCACCGCTGGGGTTGTCCGTTGGGCGGGTCGACTCGAAAGTCGAGCGATCGCGCCGAGTGGTAGATCATCGCCGACGAGTTCGAACGAAAACTCGCCTTGACCACCTAGCGGCACGTCGGCCCGCCCGATCAAGCGAATGCCGGATGGTTCGAGATTCGATGGGGCAGCCATCAGATCGAGTCCCCCGAATTTCAGGCGTCCGTCCTCAATCGTGAGGTTGCCGATGTTTACATCGGCAGGCGGGAGACTGGCGAGCTTCAATCCTTGTCCATTGACCTTCCCAGCAAGTTCGTACGCCTCCATCTCGCTGATGCGGTCGATTGGCGCGCGAAAGCGAATGTCACCCGACAGCCGACCTGCGTCGGGCAACAAACCGTTTTGCGACGGTAAGAACTTGGCAATCAAGTCGCTGACCGGGGAGAGGGCGATGTTGTTGATCTTGATTTCGGCCGTCGCATCTCCCCGCGGAACCAATTGCAGACTGCCACTGCCTTCGATCGATCCACTCGCTTGGCGATCTTGCGTGCCGACCCGTGACTTCAGGCGTGTGAGTGTTGCCAACCCGTTGCGATAGGAGATCGAGGTTTCAAAGTCCTTCAGTTCGACATCATCGATCACCAATCCCGGACTGGTTAACGTGCCATCAAAACGGTAAGCGGCAC
Source organism: Stieleria sedimenti (assembly GCF_025060895.1). Classification (GTDB taxonomy): domain Bacteria; phylum Planctomycetota; class Planctomycetia; order Pirellulales; family Pirellulaceae; genus Stieleria; species Stieleria sedimenti. The sequence continues at coordinate 70,233 of NZ_JANZKV010000146.1, forward strand.
CATCTCTTAGCGACGTCAGCGGAATCCCGACGTCCAGTTTGACGGTCGCGGTTCCGCGGAGGTGGAGCCCAAGATCAATGCCGATGGATTTTAGCCGTCCGGCGAGTTTGTCGATGTCGACGTTCTCAAACTCCCAGCGGGTCGTCCAATAACGCCCGGACTTTGCGTCTTCCTTCTGAACGGGCTGTTGGGCCGCCGCCACCGGCGTTTGAGCAGCAAGGCTTCCCCGTGACGCAATCACCGCCATCGCAATGATAAGCCGACAGACGTACCGGATCGCTGGGGAATGGGCGGAGTTAAAATGGGGCATAGGTACGAGGTGTTCCCGAATGAAACTCCAGTCGTGCACGACCGAATTCCGGTACTCAATGGTGAAGCGTTTTCCGGTTCCAACCGACGTCAGACTCCCTTTTTGCTGCCGATCGAAGCTCGCAGCTCCAAGCCGGAAAAATCGGACGTCGAAGTCTTGGATGGAAGCTACCGTGTGAAGTTTAGGCCACCGGTTCGATCGATCCGTCCTGTTTCGCATCGCTTCCGCTCCACTTTGCGAGGTTCTGTGTCAATTAAAATTGGTGGCGTACAAGGACAAACGGCGGTTTCCATCGACTTCTACCCCAGTATTGAGGGTTACACGGTTATTCGCGGACGTTGGTATTCGCGGACGTCGGCCATCGGAGTGGCCGCCCATCACGCCATCGTTGACGGTTTGCCATGCCTTGGCGGCATCTGAATCGTCGAATTTGAATAAGACTCGATCCTCGGCGATGGCCGATGAGGCCCCGAGAAAGGATGAGCCCCCGAGAAAGATGGTCAACAGCAGGATTCGTAGGATCATGGTCTTCTCTCTCATCGCGTGAAGGCTTGCTCAGATAGACAGCGATGCAATCACTGCAAGAGTTGGTCGGCGTCATTGTTTCCGACATGTAGCATACCGGGCACCTATCCGGCGAAGGTGACTGGCGAACTGAACAATCACATCGATGTCCGGCTGCGAGAAGACGGTCGGTGATGGGGGACTCTGTCGAGTTAAAACGGTAGCGATCGTAGGAACCGTTGCCCGAAGCGGCCGTAGTCTTGGCCGTCGATGTCGCCGTCACCGTCGCTGTCCAAGGCTTCGTTGTAATCGGGCTGGCCCTCGCTGGTCAGGAACGCAAGTCCGAATCGTCCATAATCTTGGCCGTCGACGTCTCGGTCGCCATCGGTGTCGCCGTAGAGTGCGAAGAAACTGTCCGCTTGCGTCGCGCCGAACTGTAGTGCACCTCCGGCGACGCCGTCACCGTCGCCGTCAAACTCGGCCGATGTGCCGGCGCGGCGCACCTTGGAAGGGTCAACGGTCAATTGATAATTCCCATCGACGAGCGCGCCCCCGGTTCGCGTGAAATCACCGCCAAACGAAAGCGTGACAACCGTATTGCCATCCAGGTCCGTCTCCACGGTATGACTGGTGTCGACCGCGACGGGCTGATCACCGCGTCGTTGCACCAGGAACGCGTCTGCATCGATGTCGACGGAACCGTCAAAGATCAATTCAAGTTGGTTCACTGTCGATCGCTGCGCCCCGGTGCCGAGCGAACGTGACATCACGTCCACCATGTCCACCAACTCCAATCGCACCTGTTCGGTCTGGCGAATCACGTCCCAGGCCAAACCGGCGGGAGCGGGCGGGAGCGTGTCGACGGTAAAACTGTCGCCGGCCGCGGCGATCGAAACCGATTCGATGTGCCGAAACTCCGTTTGGAACCCGGCCGTTTGTGTCGAGGCCGGATCGAAACCGGTGCGACGGATTCCCGAGTGGGTTGCCAGATACAGGTCGTTTTCGCCGACCGCCAGGTCCGACGTTCCAATGGAAACGTCATCGCCGGCCATATCGACGATCACGGCATGAAGCAACGACAGTTCGCCCGTCGCGGGATCGATCGCGTAGGTGGCGATCGTATTCTGGTCGCGACTGGTCAAGACCGCGACGGATGCATCTGTCGATAGCTCGATCTGGTCAACATCGAGCAGACCACGAACGCCGGTGTCGCCGTTGCGAATCGTTTGCACCGCATGAATCTGACCGGATGCTTCGTGGCGGCGATACACGCGGACCTCATCGGCGACCGGGGACGCGGTGTAGATGAACTGTCCGGTGGCGGATGCGGCGACCGCCAGATCGGTCACGCCGGCGGAGGTCGCGACGGCCAATTCGGTCACGTATTGGAGGTCTACGCCCGAGCTAAACGAGACATCTGAATGGACGGTTCCGGCGAACGTGAACCCGCTCCCGATCGTCAGGTTGGGATTTGCCGAGGCGACGAAAACCTGGCCGGAATTCGTGATCGCACGTAGACTCCAAGAACGGAAAAACGTGCGGGAAAAATCGGCGGAGTTGTCATCGTCGGTGACGACTAATCGCCAATCGCCGTTGAGCGTCAAGCCATTCAAGACAGACAGCGACTGTTCGGGGCGGTAGGTCCCGCTGCCGGTGTAGGCCAGGATCGAACGCGTGGCCTGGTCGCTCAGCGTGACCGTCCTGGAATCACGGGAACCACCGACGTCATCGAATAAACGCACCGATCGACCATTCGGCGCGATCAGGCGAACGTCCAACTCGTCCATGTCCGCATTATCGATCTGGACGGTCACGTCAAGATCGGTGATCACCGGAACGGTCAGACGACTCACACGGAGCGTCTCGGAGGAATCCGCGGTCAAGACGATGGGGGCAGGATCACCCGAGTCGGCTACGAAGGCGGCCGCGGTTTCGGAACCCAAGGGCGTCGTTTCAATGACGGTCGTCAGAGATCCATCGGCAGCACGCGACAGAGTGACAAACGTCCCGCTGCCGACGATGATCGTTTCACCGTCGCCGGAAATCTCGAAGATCGGGTCATCAAGCGACACCGACACCGCGATCGAGCCGGCGAGTGTAACCTGTCCCGTTGTGGTGTCTCGATCCAAGATGGCGACTCGCCCCTCATCCGCAGCCGTGACATAGACGTTCTGGCCGTCCGGACTGATCAAGACATCCGATGCACCGCCCAAGAAGTTGATGCCGTTGACGCCGTCTCGGAGTGATTGACGAAGCGTTCCGTCGGCGGCATCGATCACGAACAACGAGTCATCTTCCGAACTGACGGCATACAACGTGTCGCCGTCGGGACTGAGTGCGACCGCGTCGAACTGATCTGTGACGTCATTGACGCTGGGAACGTCGCCGGACAGAGTCGCCATTTGACCGGCGGCAAGGGTCTGGTTGTCGATGACGTTGCTTGCCCCTGCGACCGAAGCGGTCAAGTCGACGTCCCCTTCGGGAACCAAGGTGATCCAGACGCTGTGGGCGGGCAACGCGTGGAGGACATGCGTCCCACCGGGGCCGGTTCCGGCGGCACCGCCGAATGCCGGGTCGATCTGTCGTCCGCCGAGGGCCAACGGCAAGGTCGTCGCGCCGGCACCTCCGTTGACGATCAATCTCGGATCGGCCACATATTGATGCGTCAGGTTGGCCACCACCAAGACATCGTAGCCGACGAAATCTTCGTTTGTCGTTGCATCGTGATCGGTATCCAATTGGTCCATCCGCAGGATTCCGACGATGGCATCGGTACCGGCGAGTTCGCGGAAGACTTCGAAGTCGTCCGCGGTGAACTCGGTCAACAACCCGAACGCCTCGGCACCACCGAGCACATCGGGAATGCGAGGAGTCAACGGACTGCCCTGGACGAAGGGATTGCTGCGCGAGATCAGACCGGGCTGGGCGGTCCCGTCGAAGCGGCTGATGGTTCCATTGCCGCCGACCAAGACCGGATCGATGACGGCGGTGTTGCTGCCGAGCAAGATTCGTCCGTGGTCGGAGGGGACACCGCGGCCGTTGAGTCCACCGCTGGCATCGATTGCGACATCGGAGGTCAGGTTGAGCGAGGAAGCAAACCATTTGACGCTTCCGGCGGCTCCACCGGAACCTGCGCCACCGTCGCCACCCTTGCCGCCGTTGCCGCCTTTCCCTCCGTCGCCTCCGTTGCCGCCATCGCCACCGCTGCCGGGCAAGAATGGGATGTCGTCTTGGTAATCGCCTTCGAAGCCTTCATCACCCGAATATCCGATTTCGCCGAGATAGCCGACTTGGATCGCATCGGCCAACTCGCCGGGCGTGCCATCACCGCCAGCGATCGAGACGGACGTTCCGAGCAGATTGGCATCGCGATCGGGGGCGAAGACGACACGACCTGCGGCGATGATCTCCAGCGCCCCGCCGCCATTTCCGCCATCGCCGCCGTAGCCTCCCTCGGTGCCTTCGCCTCCGTCACCGCCGAAGCCACCATCGCCACCGTATCCGCCTTCGCCACCTTCGTTATAAGGGTAGTCGATTTCGCCTTCGTCATCGAGGAAACCGCCGACGGCTCCTCCTCCTCCGCCGCCGCCGCCAGCGCCGCCGCCTCCACCACCGCCTCCGCCACCCGCTCCGCCGCCTCCTCCGCCGCCGGCTCCACCACCGCCGCCGGTGATAATCAAGGCATCCAGTGGGACGGTTCGGGCGAGGGTCGCGTCGTCACCTGCCACGCCGTTTTCTCCATCGAGTCCCGCTTCGCCAGCGGTGCCGTGGAATCCGTTTTGGCCGTCGAACGCGTTTCGTCCGTCGCTTCCGTTGACATCGACTGAGTCTCCGCCTTCGCCTCCATCGCCTTCCGTACCGGCGATTCCTTCTCCGCCTCCGAAGCCATCTCGGCCACCGGCGCCGAACAGTCCGGGATTGCCGCCGTTGATTCCCGCTTGACCCGATTCACCCGGTTCGCCGGCAGTGCCCTGGTATCCGGGTTCACCGTCGAAGGCGAGTTCCCCAAATTCACCTTCTTCGCCCGGCGTCAAATCATCAAAGAAAGCACCGAAGCCGCCAACGCCGCCGTACCCGTTTTCGCCGCCAAAGCCGCCTTCGCCACCGAAGCCGCTACTGCCTCCGTAGCCGCGCTCGCCGCCACCCGGGCCCGGTGAATTTTCGGTCGCGGCAAATTCGAAGACCACGTTGTCGCCGAGATAGATGTCTCCGGCGACGTGGAACGAAACACCTCGGGCGCGATTGCCGACGACGCGAACGATCGAATGGTCAGGCAGGAACAAGTCCCCCGCGAAACGAAATTGGGCGATCGTGCCGCCGGCAATGTGTTCGGCGTAGAACCTCGTTCGATTGAAGAAACTGGACGATCCCGCCAGCGTTAGCGCCGCGGTGTCGATGTCGACCTGCCGAGAGCCCGCGATGGGGGGCAGCATCGCGGTGACCGGCAACGCGTACGATTCGGGAACCATGGCGTACTGCAAGTTGTCAATCGTCACGCCGTCGGATTGCACGTCCAGCGACTTGAGTCCGGCGAAGCTGGACGGTAGCGTCTTGCGAACGAATCCTTGGCCCGCAGGAATTCGCATCTCGGAAACAACCAACGACGAGTCAATCGTCAATCCGGCCCAGCGGATCAATTGTTCTTGATCGGTTTGCCAGACATCGACGCCGAATACTCCGAATCCCATCGCGTCGGCCGGATTGGTGATGGTGATGTTCTCGACCCACGCGGCATTGCCAACGCCGACCGCCACGCCAATCGTTGGGCTAGTTCCGGGCGCCGAAAACTGCAGTCCGCCTTCGGTGTATTGTGTCGAATCGGAGATCAGCGATTCGAAACCGATGCGCTGATCGACCGCAGGATAAACCATTCGGGCCGAGTCACCGATCAGCAGCGAGACCGGATTCAGATCGATCGTCGGTCCCAGCAACCGGGCCAAGGGCGCGGCCGCCGAATCAGCCGCTTCGACCGCGAGTGTGTCATCTGCGGTGCCGCCAGAAATGCGAATCCGTGTGTCTGGGTCAGCGCGGAACACCGTGACGGCCGGATCGGTTGTGTCCAGTCGCCGCGCCGAGACGCTGCCGTCGCTGTGACGGACCCAAGCGGTCGGTTGCGAGCTGGTGTGGTCGTCCAGTGCCACGGTCTCGACACCGAACCAAACATCGTCAAACAAGTCGGACGTCGGCAACGGGTTCATCCCGACCGATACGACATCATTGCCTGCGTCTCCGACCAACTGCAGCCCGGTCGGATGCGACGACGTGATACGAAACTCGTCGTCGCCAGCGCCACCGCCAAATCGAACGGGCGCGTCCAAGCCGGACGCGAATTGAAACACATCATCCCCCGTCCCCAACCGGCCTTCGTAATCTTCAAAGTCAGCCAATCTCACTTCCGATGCCCATCCACCGGTGATTTGCCCCCAGCCGACGACGACGTGTCCGGCATCGACATCGAACGACCCGTCGATGATGGCGACATTCAGTTCGCTTTGGTCCAAGACGAATTGATCGCGGCCCCTTCCGCCATCGACGGTGATCGAAGCATTGACTCGGTCGGTGACGAGTCGATCGTCTCCACCGCCCAGGAAAAGCTGCAGCAACTCGTTGGGATCGGTCAGCGTGACGTTGTCGCGCCCCTTTCCTAACCGAATCGATGAAGCGAGAAGCGGAGAGTCAATGATCAGGTCGTAATCGATCTTGTCCGCCCCAAGGAACGTCACGTCAGGTGATGGTGCACCCGCGTCGCGGCGAATCGTGACACTTGAACCGCCGAAGCCGCTGAACGTGTCGCCGCTGAACCAACCCACTTTCGTCGACCGCGCGTCGTCGTGTCGGTCGTCCAAAAGAATCGTTGCCGGCAGGTTACCGGAGTCGATGATCAATGGGGAATCAAGATCGGATAGCGAGCTGGGGAACCAAGGAATGTTGGTCAGTCCCGGCGTGCCGACGGTGGTTTCGGCGGTGTCGCCCGTGAATCGAACGGTGGTTTCGCCCCAATAAGCCGGTGTTTGGGGGACATAGACCTGGGACGCCGGCGTCACCAAGGTCATCGATGTCGCCCAGGACGACGCAATCAGTCGCCTCGAAGGTCGGATCGTCTGAGTTGTCGGTACGGCAGAGACCCCTGATCCTGTGATCAACCAAGGATGTTGAGCTTCGACCGGAACGTTCGTTTGATTGACTTCGATGGCAAAACCATTGGCTTCGATCCATTGGTAGGCTTGGTTGTCGGCGACGAGCGCGCCGTCGACATCAACCGTCAGCTGGTTGTCGCCTGCACCGCCGTCGACGAGATATTGCTGTGTCGAAAGATCGATGGCGTTGGGCACGGCTCCGACCGACAAGTGGACCTGGTCAGCTGCCGATCCGGTGTGGACGCGAACACGCTCGACAGAGCCGTCGTAACGGACTCCATCGGCACCGAGACCGCTGACGCGATCGGATTCGATTCTGACGTCCGATGGCAATGCGGACAGCGCGGCGTCAAAGAAAACCTCGTCGTCGCCGCCCGTCGCATGGATGGTGAGGGCTTCGGTAATGTCCGCTCGTTGTCCTTCCTTTCCGATCGTCCACAAATTCACGCCGCCGCTCGTGGCAAAATCCACCGGACCGCTCGTCGCGTGAATGGTGAACTGATTCGTGCCACCGGAGTCCTTCACCGTATGGCTGACGCCTGTAGCCGTGTCGCGAATCAGCAGGTTGTCTTGTGAGACACCCAGCCGCAATTCCAAGCTGGCGATCCCGGTGTAGTAAACTCCGAACGCCGACGCCAAGCCGTCGATCGCGTCGAACTCCGTCTCATCTTCCAACACGAAGCCCGTGACAAACGCGTTCGCCAGATTCAGGTCAAAGCCGCTGGTGGTGAACAGCCGAATCTCTTCCACGGCGCCATCGACCGCGTAGTCGACTTCCATCATCACGCCGATGCCCGACGACAACATCGCATCTTCGGCGATCGAAACCACGCCATCGGTGACGTCCACATCGAACGGATGGTTCGTCGCAAACGACTGGAACTCCGCCAAGGAGGCGAATTCTTGAACGGCAACGCCGGGTAGGAAACGGAGCGACGTTTCCAAACTGGGGTTGGCCAGCATTTGATCGATCAAACCGGTTTGACGAATCCGATGCAGGTCTCGGATCTTGTTGCTGACGGCGTTTTCCAGCAACGCAGCGGAGATCCCGGCGGGTACCATCGGTTCCAAGATGGCAAGGTCGGTCGTCAGCGACCGGGTCTCGATCACCTTGCGTTGCAGCACGCCGACTCCGCTGCCATCGACTTGGCCGTCGTTGTCACCGTCGAGGTGGGACAGCGTGTTATCGATGATCAGTTGATCGCCACCGGCGAATCGGTTTCCATCGACAATCACCGGTCCGTCGAGGCGTCCCAAATGCCGTGCCTCGGGCATCGTGATGGTTTCCGAATAAGCCGGGACGGTGATCTGTTCGGGCACCAGTAGGTCGGCTTGCGGCGTCCGAATGGTTCGGGTGCCATAGCGGGCTGACACGTAGACTCGCGTATAAATCGGAAACAGTTTGAACAGGGGAATCCCGTAACCGATGATCTTGCTGTAGGAATACGCCGGCCGAATCAGGTAGCTCTCAGTGGTGATGATGTCCGGTTGCGGGATGCGATTGATCCGGGTGTAAGTGGACTCGGGGATCAGGATATCCAAACCTCTTTGTCCACCACCCAGGAACACTTGATCGTCACCGCTGCCCGTGTTGATCTGGATTTCCAGTTCAGCCAGCGTGCCATACACGTAGATCCTGTCGTCGCCGGCGCCGGTCAGGATGATCAATCGTTCGACGTTTTTAATTTCGGGGACGACCAGCCCGGCGCCGAAGATCCGTTGAACCAGTTCGCCATCGATTTCTTCGGTAAAGACGATGAACTCGTCGTCGACCTGTGTGCCCAGGATGACGAGGGTGTCGATCCCGTCGCCGCCGTCGACGTTGACTTGTGCATTGCGGACGTAGGAAAGCGTGTCGTTTTCGCCGGCTGCGGAAATGACGTTGACGGTATTGAGCGACAACGGTTGGCCCTCGTCACCGGCTTCATTGGTCGTCAGATGTGCTTGAATGAAGAAGATGTCATCACCGGCTTCTCCGAACAGTGAGATCTCGGCAAGGTTGTGGTTGACTTCGAAGTAGTCGTTACCGCTGCCGCCATAAAAACGGGTCGGAAACGACACGCCGTCGGTGATCTGGTCGACGACGTCGATCAGGCCCAGCGTCGGATGGTTGAAGGTTTTGGTCGACAGGATGTTTCCGATGAAGAAACGGTCGCTGCCATCGTCACCGTAGATCGACATCTCGGTTGCGGTGTCGTCGGTGATAAACAGGTCATCGCCCGCCAGGCCACGCAGCGTGACCAACTCGGTCGTGAAGTACTGAACCTCTTGCCGATAGAGTGCCGCCAGCTGCGGGCTGCGGACGACCAGGTCGGTCGTGAATTGCGTCAACACCGCAAACAGCGAATCCAACGAATCGCCTTGTTGGGGCAGGTAACGTTGGATCGCTCCACCACCGAGTCGCAAAACGTCGTCGTCATGCGTTCCGACCACCGTCAAGGCATCCAGTCCGCTCGCGCCGGTGTCTTCGATCCGCAAAATCGAATCGCTGGCGCCGGCAACCGTCACATTCAAAGAGATTTCATAGATGTCGCTGCCGATTCCCCCGTCGAAGGTCGCGTCGCCGCTGAATCCGTCCACAACGAAGCGATTGACGTCGGTGGGTTCATTGCCGCTGACGAGATTAAATCCGAACAAGGAGACCGATGAAAAGATCGCCATCGGTTCGGTTTCTTCCAGGACGACACTTCGCTGCGTTTCACCGGCAACGCTGGGCGCTAATTCGGCGATCGTCAACGAAGCATCGCTGAGTGTGAAGTTGGCGTCGCGTGATTCGGCCAGCGTGTTTGCACCTCCGGCATCAAGGAACACGTCGACACCCCGTCCTCCGGTGTACAGGTCGTCTCCCAATCCGCCGTCAAGCGTGTCGACGAACGGAGTCCCGATCAGGACGTCTTGACCGTCACCGGCGGAAACGGAAAGTTCGATGAGTGATGCGGAGATGTCACCGGCGTCGATCTTGTCGTCACCGGCAAACGTTTCGATGATCAACCGATCGCCGCGTTCGACGCCGCCGTTGCTGATCGAAAACTGAATGCTGTTCTCGATCGAACCGGAAATCGTTTCGTCATCGCTGCGAACGGTGATTGAATCTTCGCCTGGCGTGCCGAGCAGTCGAAGTGTGTCGGCGTCGAAATCGATGCCATACTCCGGCGTGATGAAGACCTCTTCGATCGCCTTGCCCTGGCTATCCAGCAGCGGATTTCCGTCTGGGCCAAAGACGGGAATGGAGCGCTGGCGTGACCGTTCGACGTTGCGAAGTTCATGCAACACCGGGATCGAATCCGAATCCACTTCCCAGACCGGCTGGCCCGCCTGGTCGACGACTCCGTCGCCCTCGATCTCTTGGAAGTAGATAAGCGTGCTGTCGGCGGTCAAGCTCCCCAGGATCGGGGCGCCGCCGGCGTCGTAGCGGTAACTTGCCCCGGCGGATAGCTGCTGGCGGCGGAATCGCTCGACGGTGGCGTCAGACGACATTCCTTCGTTGAGCGTTAGCGATGCATCAAAGACCCGCCGCACCTCGCGATACTCGATTTTGGCTCTGGTTTCAAAGGCCACGAAAATCGGCTCGCCATCGGACAGCACCGCGGTGCCGCCGCGGTGCGACTGGACCCACGCGATCTGGCCATCGGGAAGTGTCTGTTCGGTCAACGTTGGCGTGCCGTCCACTTCGAAATCGTACGATCCGCCATCGAATGTCTGACGATAAAAGCTTGTCGCGGTTGTGGTGTCGGCGTCGAAGGGATCATCGAGGGAGAAGATCTGCGCGAGATTGGCTCCGTCCAAGATCAGCGTTTCACCCGTCTTGAGTTGCTCGGTCACCGCAACGAATTCCAAAATCTCGCCCGTACCGAAGTCGACGTCGACGTTCTGCAGGGTCGTCGAGGTCACGTCATCAATCGTCACCGAATCGGCGCCGGCTTCCAGGCGGAGGATCACGCGTTGGAATTCCTGCAGCAGAAACGTGTCGGTTTGGAATTGATCCGGCAACCGTTCTGACTGATACGACAGCATGACGTCTGCCGGATTCGCAAACGACGGAGCAATGGCGACGGTATCGTCGTTCCGATCTTCGATGGAAATCAGCCGGATCGTATCGAGGTCTTCGATGGTTTCGCCGTCCACCGTTTTGGTCGACTGGCCGCCGAGGATCAATGCATCGGTACCGTCCCCGACCATCCATTCGAACGTATCTTCGCCGTGATTGCCGCGGAGTGTATCGATGTCGGGGCCACCGGTGATGGTATCCGGGCCGCCTTGCCCCCAAATGACATCATCGCCGCCACCGCCGAGCAGAAAATCTTGTTCGCCGGCCGGGTCAACGGTGAGGGTGCCGTCGCCGGCGATCGAGATCACATCGCCATAGATCTCGTCGTTTCCGTCACCGCCATCGATGCGGTCTTCGCCCTCGCCACCGACGATGAAATCTTCACCGCCGTCGCCGGTGATTGCATCGTCGCCACTGCCGCCGTCAATGGTGTCATTGCCTTCGCCGCCGCCGATCAAGTCGTTTCCGCCGCCGCCGCTGATCGAGTCGTCGCCTCCCATGCCGCCCAGAACGTCGTCGCCGGCACCGCCGTCAATCTGATCGGCCTCGTCCGAGCCGATGATCGTGTCGTGTCCGGGACCGCCGAACAACTTTCGGCTGGCGCCCAGCGACGAATGGACTTCGATCGTATCATTGCCCGCGCCGCCGTGGATCTCGATCGCCGCGGTGACGTCGGCCGAGACGATGTATTCGTCGTCGTTGGGTGTGCCGGCGATGAAGAGTTTCGACACGGTGGCAGGATCGAATTCTTCGCGATTGCCACGTGATCGGACGACGATCCGCAGGTGTTGTGTGTTGTCGGTCGGATCGCCGGGTGTGGCGTCGACCATCTTTTGTTCGACCAGGTACTTTTCGCCCCGATTGGGATCGACCGGTTCTCCCGGACCGGGTTCGTACTTCAGCGTGACCACATCATCGGTCTGTGAAGCGATCGTCGCATTCGGATTGGGACAGCTGAAATTGAACTCCGCCAGCACGGCACTGAAGAAGGTCTTGCGCGCTTCGAACACCGTGACTTTGCCAAAAATACCCAAATCCATTCCGACCCAAAAAAAGGCATCCAAGAACGTCGAGAGCCGTCCCGTGGTGTCGAACAGACATTGAGCCCCTTGATCGAGTCGTTGATCCAACTCGCTGAATCGCAGTTTTCCGTCATAAACGTCCACTCCCGCGATCGCCGGATCGGGCACGTCATTCAAGTTGAAACCGACGTTGGCGCGAATGCCGCCTTCGACCCCAGCCTCAATCAATCCCGCGATACCGACCGACGCTCCGGCGGTGATCGTTGAACTGAGCGTGACTTCCGGTAAATCTGAACGAATGGAGCCGTCGCCGTTGAACGTGACTTGATCGTCGACATAGAACCCTTGAAAGATTTTTTCGGCCTCTGTGATCGCAGAGTTGCCTTCTTCTTTCCACTGCCGAATGCCCGAGGTGTCAAAACCGAAGATGAAATCGGTGTCCGCTTGAACGCGACCGCCCAAGCGTGCGTTGAGGCCGGCGAAGATCGGGAACGATTTGCCGTATTGGAAGTTCAGGTTCAAACCCGGCATTTCGTACTTGAACAAGTCGACGTCTTTTCCCAACAGCAACCCAAACGCGGCAAAGGGATCCGTCAGCAGCGGAAACTCAATCGATCCCTTGGTGGTACCGATCTTTTCGGTCACCCCTTTGGTCTTGGGGTTCGTCGACTGGTCCAGTTGGGAGGTCGTGTCTTTGGCGCCGTCGGTTGACGGTGTACCGCTGCCGCCGGGCGAACGGACTTCATCTCCGATTTTGAAACTGCCGAAATCAATGATCAATGACTCACCCTGGGAGTCGTTGAGAAAGGCTTCGACGCGATCGACCAATTCGACGACCGCCGCAATCGCCTCAACGCCCTTGGCGACCGGGGCAAACTTCGTCGGCCCCAAAACGACTTTCGCGATGTCGAGCAATGAGGTTTGGGAGGCGCCCAAACGCTTCAGCAACGGGATGTCATCGGTCAACACCGACACGATCGGCTCGAGCGGTTCGGTCACCCGAGCCACTTCGGAAATGACCGGCCCGACGAAGCCGGTGATGAATTCACCCAAGTCCAACTTCACGTCGGCGAATTCGATGATCGGCGAGCCGCCAAACGTTGCCGAGGAACCGCCGGTGCCGAATTCGATTTCGGCGAACAATTGATCGTAATGCAACGTCGTCGTCAGGTTCGGTAATTGCAACCCGTTGGCTTCGGGCAATTGCACCGTTGTGTCCAGATCGACGTTTGCATCGGCGACCAAGCGGCCTTGAATGCCAAGACTTTCCAATTGAAGGGGTGCCCAGCGTCCGTTGCCGTCTCCGTCTTGCAAATCGATTTCGAATCGACCTCTCAATCCGCTGGAACCATCGGCGTCATCGATTTCGTTGATCTGAACTTGCAAGAATCCCAGTTCACCGGTCAGTGACGTTCCCGGGGCGAGTGTCGCGGAGAGATCGAGTGAGAACTCCGCGCCGCTATCGGTCACGCCGTTGGTGTCGACGTAAAACCAATCGCCGCTGGAAAGGCCAAACCCGAACCCGAAGACGTAATCCATCTGGATGGTGATCGCGCTGTCGTCTTCCGAGCGGAGGCCCAATCCCGGCACGCTGGCATCGAACGTCAGTGGCACCGTGATCGCTTCAAACACTTTTCCCGAAAGGACAAGATCAAATTGGACGGCGTCGTCGCGGATCGTCAGACCGATGTCTTCAGGCGCTTGGATGTCCTTGAGCAGCAACCGTCCTTCGCCGTCGAACTGCAAACGTCCGTTGGAATCGAAGTCCGGCACCATCAGCGCGCCTTCACCCAGCTTGCTGACCAATGCGAAAAGTTCCGCGCGGATCAGATCGAGAACCGTTTCATCGTTCGCGATTGCCGATTCCAACGCCGCACCCAATCTCGCGTCATAGCCGGCATCGCCATAGTAGTAGAATCCTCCGGCGTTGGGCACGTCTTGCTTGATTCCCAGCAAGTCGTCTTCGAGCGTGCCGACAAAGGACGCGGCATCTTTGAGCGCGTCGCCGGCGAGTGGCAGCCCGAGTTCGGCGAATTTCGCATCCAGATCCGAATTCAGGCCCGCGAACAGTTGCTCCAACCCATCCAGCAGGTTTTTCGGATCGTTGATCATCGCCCCCAGCCCGAACAATTCCTTCACACCCGGGCCGGACAGGTCATAGTCGAAATCGCCGCCGCTGAAGCCTTGGCTTTCCATGGAAACGCCGACGTGCAGCACGTTGTCGCCGAAGCCGTTGTCGTCGTTGTCTTCGGTCGTGCCTCCGACGGGAATGTTGTCACCCAGATACAGCGGCAGCGACAGATCCGCCCGTCCAGCGACGGAGATTTCTAAATCGTCCGCACCGATTTGGCCGACCTCGTGACGCCCCTGGTCGTTGTCTTGGAGTCCGTAAGCCGCCCGAACATCAATCTCCGCGGTCGCCTGTTTGATCGAGAACCCGATGGTTCCCAGCGAGGTATTTTCACTCTGGCCGATCAAATCCGCCAAATCCAAACGGACATCCAAATCCACCGGTTGGGAAAGGCCGGCGGTCGCGGAGACAAAAACTTCCGACGCGTCGGTAAAGTACGACACCGGGTTCAAGACGTCGCTCAAATCGTACCCGAACCCGAAACGGATCCCGCCCGAACCCGACACACCCAATTTGATTTGTCCGTCCGAATCGCCCACACGCACGTCCAGTGCGTCCAGGTCCACGGTGACGTCGGCCAGCAGCGGACTGTTGTCAACGAAGTCTTGGATTTCATCTCGGAACAATGCGTTCAGATCCACCGAGAAATCGAACTGCTTGTCGACCAACAGCCGCTCCAGGGCGAAGTCGATCAAGAAGTTTGAATCTTGATAGGTGATGGTGAACGGTTCGACCGGTTCTCCGAAGAAATCGCTGACGGCCGTGTTCAGATCATCGGCGACACTGGCGAGGTGGCTGCCTGCATTGTCCCGAACCCCTTCGATCGCGTTCTTCAGCCCGACGATCAAGTCGTCGGTGCCGTCACCGAATAATTCCATCGCACTTTGGTTCAGCCCGGGAATCCTGCGGGCGATCAAGCTGCCGTTGACGGGATCTTCGTCGACCAATTTGTCCAGACCGGCGATGATGCCGTTGAGGATCGCGTCCAGGCTGACCCCGCGGAGCCCCAGAATGTCGCTGAACTCGGGGACATCAAAGCGAATTCCCGAGACCAGGCTGTCCAGCGTTCCGACCGTTTCGCCGAAGCTGCCGCGGGCTCGGATCGCAAGTCCGTCGTCGTTGAGTCCGGAGAGAAACCCGTTCAATTGGATCGGCAAGTTGATGTCGACGATCGAATCGCCGCCCAGTCGGGGCAGCAATTCAGTGGCGAGCGAGGTGCCGTTGATCAAATCGCGGTAGGAGAGACGTTCATTGGTTTCCAAGATCATCGAGCCAACAATCTCCGCCGTCCCGCCGACGACGCTCAGCCCGATCGGTCCCAGGTTGACGTCCAAGTCAAATGGCACCAGATCCCCGTCGACGTCACGCCCGGTGTCGACTTGCAGATCGGCGACCAAAGCGGGCGAATCGACGTAAAACTGCCCGCTCGAATCGATCCCGAATTGAAACGTCAGGTCGATGCCAGCGCTGACGTTCAAGACCGGGGGCGTAGCACTGTTGACACTGAAGCCGAAGTCGGATGGGTCAAATCCGCCCAACCGTAACTCGTCAAAATTAATCGCAATCGTTTGGTTGTAATCAAAGGTGGGCAGATCGACGGTGGCGAGGAACGACATCGGATTGTTGCCGGCGGCAAAATCGATGTGGTCCAAACCCGCCAGTGTCACGTTGGTGACTTCGTTGCCAACCGTCGCGATGGCAAATGCATTTTGGATCGGGGTCAGGATGTCGCTTCGCAATCCCGTTTGCAGCTCGTTGGCAAAGACGGTTCCGTCCAGATCGATGCCGAACACATCAGCCACCGACAGTGATCCCAGCAATGGAATCGAGACGCGTGGACTGAGCGTTTCGACGAAACGATTGGCCAGACTCTGGCCGTTGTTGGCACCCGCAACCCAGCCCGCAAAGGCCTCCAGCCCGATCTGCAGTTTCGCTTGATCGGCAGTGGCGGCCGAGACGACGTGTTGGTCCGTCGGCGGATCGATGCGTGTTCCCGCCGTAATCGTTTCATGCATCAATGCGGTTGCGCTGGCATCGCTGCCCAGTCCGATCGCGCTGCCCATCTCGTGCATGATGACGTGCAACAGATCGATGTGATCGTTGTCCAGGTCGACATCGGTCGTGGGGCTGGGGTCGACGAACCATCCGTGCCCGGCCGCCGTGGGATCGATCTGGATCGTGCCATCGGGAAGTGTCCGCGAAACTTCACCCAGCGGAAGATGCCCGATGACAACCGTCGGTGTCTCGACAGAAATCGTCGCGCCGCCGCCGGCGATCACCGTGTATCCGCCGACCACGTCTTGCCATCGCGAGACGGCTTCAGCGATGATCGCAGTCAGGTCGGTCGATTGATCCAGCTGGGTCGCCGGAGTTTCGCTGACAATCAATGGCGGCTGATCGTTGGCCAGCGGATCGATCGTGATCGTGGCATCCACATGACGACTGGCGACACCGGGTGCAAGCTCGGTTTGCGTAGGCGTCTGTTGCAACAGGATACCGATCTCGTGAATCAACACGGAAAGCAAATCTATCCGATCGGCCTGGACCGTTGCCGAACCGGTGACGTCCCATCCAAAATCGCCGCCGGTATGATCGATCAGCACATCGCCCGAATCATTGCGGTTGGACAGCTGGCCGTCGGGAAGGTCCCGGATCAGAAACGGCAGCTTGTCGCTGACCAGCAGGACCTGTCCGGAGTCCGATCTGATTTCATACGCTTCCCCCGAATCCCCCGGGCCGGCGGTCAATCCGACCAAGGTATCGCCGCCGTCGTTGTCAACCAATCGCAGCGTTTTGTCGTGAAACGCGAGAACAGCTTGATGGACCAACGCGGAGGGCAAGGAGCCGATCGGATTGGCGATCGTCGTCGATAGCCGCCCGGACGCGGTAACGGCCGGCAACGGTCCCGACGTACTTCCTGGTGTAGGCACATGCACTTGAATCGGCCATCGATCCGCCGCGATCGTGCCGTCCTGGTCACGGATCCGAAGGTCAAACTTTTGGTTCGGCTCGATCGTGATCGTGTGCGGAAGATTGGTCCCATCACCGTCGGCAAACTGAACAACAACATCAGCACCCGAGGTCACGATTTGGTACGTCCAGTCACGGGGAATGCGGGTCAGATCGATCGTGTCACGTCCAACTTCCTGATCGGTCTGCGACGCCGTCGCGTTGGAACGCAAGACATCGTGCCCCCATCCTGCCGAATCGGTGGCGGCAAAGTAGAACACGTTGTCGCCACTGGAGCCGATGAGGGTGTCGTCACCTTGTCCGGAGACGACGTCGAAACCGTCTTCCCACGTTAAAAAGTCTTCGGTCGTCGCTCCCGGCTGATAGGTGACGCTGTGGGTGTCGATGTTGATCGTCAAGTTTTTGTCGACGCCGCTTTCGAACAGATTCAAGACTCCTTTGACGCTGTCACCTCGATCGGCAACGAACTCGATCTTGAGATTGTTGCTGATCAGACGGTCCTGATGCGGACTACCGATCACTTTGCTCAGACCCGAGACGCCGAAATCGGCGATGAAGCCCGAGACCGGATTGTCGTATCCAAAGACTTTGGTGACGTCAACAACCGTTGTCAGGCCTTGCAGCCGGTGGCCGCCGACACCACTTGCACGGCCCGACGACGTTGCCGCTGTGGCAAAGGATGGCGGAAGAATGTCACCGTCCAGGGCGTAGGTCTGCACTTTGTTCAACAATTCTTCAAGGAAGGGATGACGCTCACCGTCGACGACGCTGCCCAAGACCTTTTCGTCGGCCAGAACATCGACGGTCGGATCCAACGGCGGTCCTTGATCGGGCACGTCTCCGGTGTAATCCGAATAGTCCAGGGTCACGGTTCCGTTGTTGCCGGAATTGATGGTTCCCCTGAGAGTCGCGTCACCGTGGAAGCGAACTGTCATGTTGCCCAGTTCAGGTCCCTGCAACGACTCGATGTCCATCGCGACCAGGAAGCTGGCTTTGTCGCGTAGAAAGTCGGTGATCGGTCCCGTTTCGGGGGCACCGAGCCATCGATTCAAGATCGCGTCGGGAGTCACATCGCGCACGACGATATAATTCGAATCCAGATTGGGGGCGACGGGATCTTCGAAGAATGTCTGGTCGGGACCAGCGATCGCTTCATGGGCTGCATCAAAGGCATCGTCAACACCATACGAGTAGACGTCGACGACAAGGCTGCCGACCATCCGGGAGAAATCCAGCGTGTCGAGCGATTCGGGGATCGGCTCGCCGTTGATTTCCAAATCGGGATAGTCAACGATCGCAGCGGCGCCCCAGAAATTGGTAAAGCTGTAAGTGTCCGCCCCCGCTCCGCCGGCAATCATGTGAAGCCCCGGCAACGGTCGCTCATGGACGAATCGATTCGATAGACCGTTGCCGTACAGCTTGTTGAAACCGCCTGCGTATTCGACGCCCGTGATGCGTTGGTTACCGGCAGAATCCAGTTGCAGCTTCAGACCATTGACGGTCTCCGTTCGCAAGTCGGCGATGTTGCTGGCGTTGTAGATTCCGTTGGTGATGTCGATGGTGTGACCGACGTTGAGGCCGTTGGGGACAGACCACTCGCTGCGCGGGACGGAACGATACCGAAAACCGTCTTTCAGAACGAGCTTGCCGGGGAACTCGACATCGATCTCATGCAGATAGGTGTTTTCGTTGATGCCGCTGATGATCGTGGTGTTGGCGTCGACATGAGAGATCCAGATCGAGTCGGCGTACCGGTCAAAAACATAATCGTCGATTTGCGAGGGTAGAACATTCTGAATCGCATCGGTGAGTGCCTTCCCTCGTTTGACCCGCATGCCGACGCTGCCGTCTTCGTTTTTGAAAGGCTCGAATTTGAGCGGGATGGCCGAGTCGGAAAAGTCAAAGGTCAGCGTCGCACCGGTTTGTCGTGCCGTTGACGTGTCAAAGTGCAAGTCCTTCCAGCGATTGCCGATCTGGACGGTTTGGTTGCCCGTTCCCGTGACCACCGTTTTCACCGCCGTCCCCAGTCCGCCTTCGGTGTGGAGCTGGTTGCCCGCGTTATCGCTGGCAGCGATTTGTTCGGACTTCACGTCGAACGTGAAGTCAGTGGTCGTTTTGCTGAAGTCGAGCTTGTCGGTGCGGAAATCCAGCAGGCCGGTGGTGATGGTGTCGTTCCCAAAACCGTCTTCGAATTCGAAGGTGTCTTCGCCACCGTTGCCGGCCAGCGTGTCATCGCCCGCGCCGCCGACGATCGTGTCATCACCGCTTCCGCCGTCGATGCGGTCGTTGCCTGGACCGCCGAGCAGCACATCGTCGCCGGAGTCGCCACGGATTTCGTCGTCGCCTGCTTCGCCAGACACATAGTCATCGTCATCGCCGCCGCGGAGCACATCGGCACCGGCTTCGCCGACGATGGCATCGTTTCCATCGCCACCGTTTAAGTCGCTGCCGGTCGTTTCGGCGAACAAAAAGTCTTCGCCGCGTCCTCCCGTGACCGCAACCACATTGCGGACCGTTCCACCGATGGCGGGGAAGTCGCCCGCGTCGGCTCCGATTGAAAACCGCACGCCCGAGGGATTCGTCGAAAACAACTGGGGAAACGCGGCGGTGATCGTGTCGATGGCCGTGGCGTCTTCGGGATCCAAATTCCCGTCTGCCTCGCTGCTCGGCGGATCGTCCGGGACATACAGGTATTCGGCGCCTCCGGTTCCGCCGTCGAGGTCACCGGCCAGCCGGGCGTCTTGCTCCAGCGTGACTTCGTCGCGAGCCTGGGTGCCGATGATGCTGCGAACGTTTGTCACCCAGAGTTTTTTGCCCGACTCAAACGTGACCGTCACGTTGTTGTGCACCGGGCGACCGGAATCGCGTTTGGTGAGCGTGATTTTTACCTTGCTGGTCAACTGGGAAAGATCCAGCACGGCCGTCGGATCATCTGAGGGCATCAGCGGATTGCCGATCGTGATCGTCTTGTTGAAGAATCCGTCGACGGCCAGTGAGTCACCGAACTGGTCAAGCACGACGATGGTGTTGGTCCCCGATCCGGCAACGATTCGCTCGATGTGGTTGCTCGCTGCAACTTCATGAACCTGGCCACTTTCGGCCGGCGTGGTGACCTGAAGGAATTTCAACGGATCGCCAAGTGTGATCGCTAGATCTGTCGTGACTTGCGTGAAGTAGAGGGTGTCTGTTCCTTCGCCGGCAGCCTCGTCGACTCGGTCTTTGCCCCAGCCCTCTGCGGGAGAGTTGGCTGCGAAATGGTATCTGTCATCGCCGGGGCCTCCTTCCAAGGTATCGTTTCCGACACTGAAGTCGGCCGCCGCATCGAACGAATCGTGGTCACCGAAAAGCTTGTCGGCCCCCGGACCGCCGTACAATTCGTCGTCGCCGGCATCCCCGAACAGCGAGTCGTCGCCGTCATCACCGGAGGCGACATCATTGCCGGGACCTCCAAACACCTGGTCATTTCCGGCACCGCCCAACAGCGCCGCGGCCTCGAAACCGAACAGTCCTGGTATCCGGTCATTCCCATCGCCGCCGAGAAGGGTGTCATCGCCGGCGTCACCGCGTAGACCGTCGACGAGGTCACCGCCGACGATGCGGTCGTTACCCTTGCCGCCGCGCAAATCATTCTCGTCGGTATCCGATCGCGCGGTGAGCGTATCGTTTCCACGCCCGCCGGTGATCTCGATGTTTCCATCCAAGACGTCAAATCGAACGCCCGCCGAACTCGTGGTCGGGCTGGCATTCAGATCCAAATTCACCGGTTTGTTCACACCGCTGGCAAACAGCTTGTTCGGGTTGGCATAGTCGCTGGTGTATGCCAACACGATCCGGGTGGGCGAGACCGGAAAGCCCTCGCGACCGTTCCCCAGGATGGCTCCCTGGTCCAGTGCCGCGCCTTGTTCGACGATGAAAACATTTTCCATCGGGCCGGGAACAAAATGCTCGACGTGAGTCGCCGTCGCTTTCTTGCCGCTCGCGCTGGTCACTTCCACTCGGTTTTTGGCTTGGATACGAAACGTCAAGTTTTCCGTGACGTTGCGAAAGTCCAGCGTGTCCAGCGATCCGCCCGCGGCGGCGGATTCGTTGATGTTCGTTCCGTTCCAGTCGGCGGTGCCGAATTCGTAAACGTCGTTGCCGGGGGTGGCGGCGAACACTTGATTGTCCGGGCCGACCGGATTGACCGCCAGCAGTCGGCGCGGTTCGAGCGTCTCGATGCTTCTTTGAAACATGCGTCGCCGCTCGTCCGACGCGCGCCTACGTTGCACACGTCGCCTGGTTGTTGCTCGTTGATCCATTATCTTGGGGGGGGTGTGTCTAGGCTGTGTGAATTCCGTAGCCCTGAGTCTAGTGGTATGCCTCCCACCACGGTGAGACCGGTTTGTCGGATCGGTCCCCAGTTACCGCCTGTTTTTGCTTGATCCCGCAATCGTGGTGGGTGATCGCGTGAGGTTGTTGTGAAGTGGGGGAAGTCGCAGGGCGGTTGGTCGCCGGTCACGATGGCATGATCGCAAATCGGGGCTACACCCACTCCTGCGAGATTCCGGAGAGAAGGCCTTAACCGAATTTTGAAAAAGAAATTTCCCCCATTCCGCATCGCCACCGCCCGGGCAGAGCGACGAGGGAACACCATTTGCGTGCGATCAGTCTCGCTCGATAGCTCTGCCCCCTAGAGTGAGTGAGGTGAGTCATGCGTGCTTATTCTGATATGAACACCCACCGTCTTGAGAAGCTGGCGCGTGAGAAAGGAGTCGACTGTCAGATCAGAACGGTGGAGGCCCAAGAGGACGGTCGGTTTTTCGTGTTTGCCGTTGACGGTGTCCCACTTCGCCGCCCCGTCTCGCTCGGTTTCACGGTGGACCGTGCGATTCACACGCTGAACGTCGGATCGTGGCGGCGCTACGCACTGGTCGGCGAGCCCACGACGCTGGCTTCCGCGTGACAAGAGGGTGAGCGCAGGTGACACGATCGATCGACTGGGGCTCCACGGTGCGGACGATCAAACACTGCAACCACGTCTTCAACGCCCCCAATCCGCCTCGCTCGAACATCCGCGACATTCTGGAATTGGTTCGGGCGGTTGGTGAGATCGTGAAATTCTCACGTCACTGCTGTGTTCCGTAGCAGGATGCTGGCCCACCATCCTGCGTTCCGGGTGTGCGGGGTGGCACAGAGGGCAGCGGTGATTCGTGCCGTGTTGGCCGCAACTGGGCGAATCGGCGCGCTTCGCAGTCGATGCCCCTTTCTTTCACGAGGGAATGCTTGGGAACAGGAGTTGCTCAGCACAAGCATGGTTCTCCTGTTCCTCCGCCGCGCGGTGAAAGCACATGTGTGTGGAGTTTGATCGAAACATCCATCGTGTTGAGAGGTCGACACTGAGAATGAATCCCCAAAACGCACCTCGCCCGACGGAGCGAAAACGATGTTGATGGACCGTCCGCGAACCGAACGAACCGCCGTGGTGGCACCACCGGACGACGACAAACGTTGGAAGATCATCGATGTCACGATGCGTCGCAATGGCTACGCGGGACACGCCTTGATCGAAACGTTGCACGCCGTGCAAAGCTGTTTCGGGTATCTGGAAGACCGGTCGCTGCGCTACGTCGCGATGTCGTTGCAGCTGCCGCTGAGCAAGGTCTACGGGGTCGCAACGTTCTACCATCTGTTCACGCTCAAACCACAGGGCGAGCACACTTGTGTGATTTGCACCGGAACGGCTTGCTACATCAAAGGGTCTCGCGGTTTGGTGTCGGCGATCGAAGCGCGTTACGGGGTCAATCCGGGCCAGACCACCGAAGACAATGCGTTGTCTGTGTTGAGCGCTCGTTGCATCGGTTCTTGTGGCGTGGCTCCGACCGTCGTCCTGGACGGAGACGTGTTGGGGGAACAGACGCCAGATAGCTTGATCGCCGAGCTACAGGAGATCGTTTGAATGAATTTAGAAGACCTGGCGGAGATCGCTGAGCAATCGGTCGAAGCTGAAAAATCACAGCGTCATTGTGTCCGCGTCTGCATGGCGGCGAGTTGCCAGTCCAGCGGCGCCGGCGCGGTGCTCGAAGGCCTCCGGCAGCATGCCAAACAGGACGCCGATGGCGGTGTTCACGTCAAGCCGGTCGGTTGCATGGGACTCTGCTCGGCCGGACCCTTGGTCAGCGTCGACGCGACCGAGTCGAAAACAGAGGTGATGTACAAAGACGTCAAGCCGGACGACACCGAAGAGTTGTATGCCGGCCTCGACGGCGCCCCGCTGGAGCGGCTGCGGTGTCCGACGGACATCCCGTTCTTTGCCTGCCAGCAACGCATCGTGCTGAAGAATTCGGGAATCATCGATCCGGAAAATCTTGACGACTACATCGCCGCCGGTGGTTATTCGTCGCTGGTTCGGGCGGTGACCGAGATGACTCCGGCGGACGTTCTTCGCGAAGTCAAGCAGAGTGGATTGCGGGGACGCGGCGGCGGTGGCTATCCGGCGGGTCTGAAATGGTCCACGGTCGCGATGGCGCCGGAGCCACACAAGTTTGTGATCTGCAATGCCGACGAAGGCGACCCCGGCGCCTTCATGGACCGAGCGGTGTTGGAATCGGATCCCCATCGGGTGCTCGAAGGGATGGCGTTGGCCGGGTACGCGATCGGAGCCGAGCACGCCTACGTCTACATTCGTGCCGAGTACCCGCTGGCCGTCGAGCGGCTGAAGAAGGCCATCAAGCAAGCGACCAAGAAGGGGTTGTTGGGACGTCGCATCAGTGACACGACGTTCAATTTCGAAATCGAGATCCGTCTGGGAGCCGGCGCATTCGTCTGTGGCGAAGAAACCGCGCTGATGGCGTCGATCCAGGGCCTTCGTGGGCAGCCGCGGCCCAGGCCGCCGTATCCGGCCGAGGAGGGGCTGTGGGAGTGTCCGACGTTGATCAACAACGTCGAAACGCTCGCCAATATTCCCTCAATCTTGGCCCGCGGCGGAGACTGGTTCAAGGGAATCGGCACCGAGACGTCGACCGGGACGAAGGTCTTTGCCTTGGCCGGACGGATCGCGCATTCCGGCTTGATCGAAGTCCCGATGGGGATCCGTTTGCGCGAGATTGTCGAACAAATCGGCGGCGGTATCCCCGACGGACGACGATTCAAGGCAGTGCAAACCGGTGGGCCCTCCGGCGGTTGTCTTCCCGAAGAACACCTCGACATGTCGGTCGAATACGACACGCTGCGTTCGGCCGGATCGATCATGGGGTCGGGCGGGATGATCGTGATGGATGAGACGTCGTCGATGGTCGATGTCGCGCGCTACTTCATGGAATTTTGCATGACCGAATCGTGTGGCAAATGTGTCCCCTGCCGCGCCGGCACGGTTCAGATGCACGAGTTGCTGGACAAAATCGCCGAAGGTCGGGCAACGCAAGCGGACCTCGATTTACTCGAAGAACTGTGCGACGTCGTCCAGGCCACTAGCCTCTGTGGACTCGGGCAGACCGCACCAAATCCCGTGCTCAGCACGTTACGCTACTTCAGGCACGAGTACGATGAAAAGCTGCGTCCCGAGTCCGAACGTTTGCCACCCTTACCTGTCGTGACGGGAGATCATTGAATGCCTGGACCTCCCGTTACAACATCGACCGGCATGAAAGTCCGCGTCGTCACGTTGAAAATCAATGAACACGACATCGGTGCCCGCGAAACGGACTCCATTCTCGACGTCGCTCAGGCGAATCACATTCGCATTCCCTCGTTGTGTTTCCTGGAAGGACTCAGCACGTGGGGCGCCTGTCGGTTGTGTGTCGTCGAAATCGAAGGCTACCCCAGGCCGGTTTCGGCATGCTCGACGACGGTCAGCGAAGGCATGGTGATCACGACCCATAGCGACCGGCTGAAACGCTACCGACGCACGATCCTGGAATTGCTGTTCGCCGAACGCAACCACGTTTGTTCGGTCTGCGTTTCTAACGGCCATTGCGAACTGCAAGATCTGGCGGCCGAGTGCGGCATGGATCACGTCCGCGTTCCCTATCGCAATCAGCCCTACGCGGTCGATTCGACGCATGAAATGTATCGTGTTGACCACAACCGTTGCGTGCTGTGCACCCGCTGTGTGCGTGTCTGTGACGAAATCGAAGGCGCCCACACGTGGGACGTGATGGGCCGCGGCATCGAATGCCAGGTGATCACCGATATGAACCAGCCCTGGGGTGATAGCAGCTCGTGCACTTCGTGTGGAAAGTGCGTTCAGGTCTGTCCGACCGGGGCGTTGGTCAAGAAGGGAACGGCGGCCGGAGAAATGGAAAAACACGACGAATTCTTGCCTTACCTGGCGCAGATGCGGGGCAACCGATGAGCGATTCAGCCAAAATCACGTTGGCGACCGCGTGGCTGGACGGCTGCTCGGGCTGCCACATGTCGTTCCTGGATCTCGATCAACGGCTGATCGAGCTGGCCGAGAAGGTCGACATCGTTTACAGCCCGATCGTCGACACCAAAGAATTGCCCCGCGACGTCGATGTCGGGATTCTGGAAGGCGCGGTCAGCACCGAAGAGAATTTGCAGGTAGCCAGGAGATTCCGCGAGCGTTGCAAGTTTCTCATCAGCCTGGGCGATTGCGCCGTCAGCGGCAACGTGCCGTCGATGCGAAACACGTTCGATTTGGATGACGTTTTCGATCGCGCCTTCGTCGAAACCGTTCAGACGCAACCCGGCCGGCCCACCGAAAGTTTACCGACGCTGCTGCGGACCGTCGTGCCGATTCATCATGTCGTGAACGTCGACTTGTTTGTCCAGGGTTGCCCTCCGTCGGCGGACACCATCTGGTACGTGTTGACCGAACTGATCGCCGGCCGCACGCCGGATCCCACCCAACTCACCCGCTTCGGAGCCTGAAGTCCGCCATGGGACGTACGATCAAAATCGATCCCGTTTCTCGCATCGAAGGTCATGCGCACATCACGCTGCACCTGGACGATGACGGCAACGTGGAGGATGCGAAATTTCATCTGACCCAGTTCCGCGGCTTTGAAAAGTTTTGCGAGGGGCGGCCGTTCCCCGAAATGCCCGCGTTGACCGCCCGGACCTGCGGCATTTGTCCGGTCAGCCACCTGGTCGCTTCGTCCAAAGCCTGCGACCACCTGTTGAGCGTGACGATCCCGCCGACCGGGGCCAATTTGCGACGGTTGATGAACCTGGCTCAATTGATGCAATCCCACGCGCTCTCGTTCTTTCATCTTTCCTCGGCCGACCTGCTGTTGGGCATGGATTCGAATCCGAAGTCGCGAAACATCTTTGGCCTGTTGGCCGTCGATCCCCAATTGGCCAAAGACGGAATCCGATTGCGGCAAATTGGTCAGACGATTATTGAAATTCTGGGCGGCAAGAAAATTCACCCCGGCTGGATGGTCCCCGGTGGCGTCAGCGCGCCGATCACCGAAGAGAAGCGTGCCGAAATGTTGGCGATGCTTCCCGAAGGCCTGGAGATCGCCCAACGCACCTTCGAATCCTTCAAAGGCTTGATCGGAAAATTTTCCGAGGAAATCGAACACTTCGGTAACTTTCCGACGCTGTACCTGAGCCTGATCAAACCGAACGGTGGACTGGAACACTACGACGGTTTCTTCCGAATCAAAGACGACAGCGGCGCGATCGTCGAAGACATGGTTCCGTTGGAGGAATACGAACGCGTCATCGGTGAAGCGGTCGAACCCTATTCGTACATGAAGTTTCCGTATTACCTGCCGGCAGGCTACCCCGAGGGGATCTACCGTGTCGGACCGTTGGCGCGATTGAATAACTGTGATTTCTGCGGGACCAAACTCGCCGACGCGGCGCTGGACGAATTTCGCGCCCTGCAGCACGGTCGTCCGGTCAGCAGCAGCTTTCACTTTCACTTCGCCCGACTCGTCGAAATCATCTTTGCGCTCGAGCGGATGAAGGAACTGCTGGACAATCCCCACATCCTGGACACGCGGGTTCGCGCCCGTGCACGTGGCAACAGCGACGAGGGCATCGGGGTTGCCGAAGCACCTCGTGGAACGTTGATTCACCACTACAAGATCGACGACGACGGTCTGATCACGTGGGCCAACCTGATCATCGCAACGGGCCACAACAACCTGGCGATGAATCGAGGCATCAAACAGGCGGCCGAACACTTCGTCGATGGCAACAACATGCAGGAAGGGATGCTCAATCGAGTCGAAGCGGTGATCCGGTGCTACGACCCGTGCTTGAGTTGTGCCTCGCACGCCTTCGGCCAAATGCCGCTGCGAATCGAGTTGCAAGACTCACGCGGGAAGGTCCTCGATCAGTTGCTGCGGGAGGTTTCGTTGTAGCTCACGCTGTGCGTGACAATCGGCGAATCAGACGCTGAAGGTGTTAGCGGAACGGCGCGAGCCGTCCGGTGACGCCGCCCGCGGCGCGTGAAAGACCGGAGGGCTCGCGCCCTGCCGCTAACAAGAAACATCGACAGGTTGGAAGCCAATCCCACATCCCATGAAACTCGCGGCGCTCGTCATCGGTCTCGGAAACACCCTACGCGGTGATGATGCGCTCGGGCCCATCGCCGCCGAACGGGTGCGGCAGGCCGTTGATCCGCAATCGGTCCGCGTCATCAACCGGTGCGAGCCGACACCGGATCTGGCTTTGGAACTCATTGAAGCTGGATGCGCCATTTTCCTGGACGCGTCCATCGAAGGGCCTGCCGATCGGGTCCTCGTCCGACGGCTGCATGAAACCAACGCCGCCGAGGCACTCGGGCACCAGTTGAGCCTCGGCACGCTGTTGAGCCTCACGCGTCGTTTGTATGGTTACGTTCCAAAAGCGTTCGCGATCACCTTTCGAGGCCGGACGTTCGAGTTGAGCGATCACTGTTTGACCCCCGAAGCAGAATCCGCTGTCGCGGAAATGGTCGCCGAGACGCTGCGGTTGATCGAGTCGCAGAAGGTGACCGCTGATGCATGAGCTCTCCATCGCATTGAACATCTTGGACGTCGCGGCCGAAGAAGCCGAACGTCGGAGCATCGGTTGCGTCGAAGCCGTTCATATCAAACTCGGCCCGCTCTCGGGGATCGTGAAGTCCGCCTTGCTGTCGGCATTCGATCTGGCCCGCGAGCACTCGGCCTTGCCCGAAGCTCGACTGGTGGTGGAAGACATGCCGATCGTGATCTACTGTAAACACTGTCAGGCCGAACAACCGGTCGAGTCGATCCAGGAACTCGTCTGTTCGGTCTGCCGAACGCCCTCCAACCATGTGGTGGGGGGGCGAGAAATGGAAATCACTGCGCTGGAAATCACTGCGCTGGAAATCGCTGATCCGGAAATCAATGCATGAATGCTCCAACCCGCCTTGTCGAAGTCCGCACGAAGATCTTGAAACAAAATGACGTGCTGGCAAGGGAGCTGCGGGAGCGGTTCCGGCAAGACGGCGTGACGGTTGTCAGCTTGGTGTCCAGCCCCGGCGCGGGCAAAACGGCGCTGTTGGAGGACTTGTTGCTCCGATTGCGCGAGAACTACCGAGTTGCCGCGCTCGTCGGCGATCTGGCCACCGACAACGATGCCCGACGCTTAGCCCGGGCCGAGGTCCCAACGAAGCAGATCACGACCGGAACGGTGTGTCATTTGGAAGCGGACATGGTCGCCGACGCACTGCAGGGGTGGAACACCGACGAACTCGACTTTCTGTTTATCGAAAACGTCGGCAATCTGGTCTGTCCGGCCACCTGGGACCTCGGTGAGGCGTTGCGTCTGGTCCTGTTCTCGGTGACCGAAGGCGAAGATAAACCGCTCAAATATCCCACCATCTTCAACACCGCGGACGTGGCCGTGATCACCAAAATGGATCTGGCGACGGCGGTCGAATTCGATGCCGCCGAGGCAAAGCGAAGTCTGCAATCCGTCCGGCCGGGAATCGAAACCTTCGACGTCTCGGCCAAGACCGGCGAAGGAATGGCGGAGCTGGTAGAGCGGCTGCGGAGCCTGCGGGGGCTCGGCGATGCAAGCAACCAACAGGAGGCGATCTGAAGTGGGAAGACAGCATGATGGGTGGCAGAGGCCAATGGCACGGGCACACGTGTTGGTGTGCAGGCTTCAGCCGCCCACACTCGCTGCCCCGCCGCGACAGCGAATCGCCTCAAGGCCCGACTCCAAAGATTACCCAAGTTGCCAAAAAGGTGTCGGACACCTTTTTTAGGTTCAAAGATTACCCAGGTTGCCAAAAAGGTGTCGGACACCTTTTTTAGGGTGCAAGGCGTTTGCGTTCCCAGGCTTCGTGTTCGTCGCGTTCGTAACAGATCCGATCGTGCAGTCGGTTGGGACGCCCCTGCCAGAATTCGAAACGGGTCGGTTTCACTCGGTAGCCTCCCCAGAAACTGGGCAGCGGCACTTCTTTGGACGCGAATCGCTGCTTCATTTCCTGCATCTTGGCTTCCAGCATTGATCTCGACGATACGATCTCGCTTTGGTGGGAGACCCAGGCGCCGAGTCGACTGCCCCGCGGTCGCGTCAGGAAATATTTCAGCGACTCGGCGGTACTGACCCGCTCGGCTGTGCCCCCGATTTCGACCTGTCGTTGCAATGGCAGCCACTGAAACAGGATCGAGACGCGGGAGTTGAGTGCGATATGTCGCGCCTTGCGACTTCCATAATTCGTAAAGAAGACAAAACCGCCCGCATCGAAGTACTTCAGCAGCACCGTTCGCTGGGTCGGCTGGCCGTTCGGGGCGACCGTGGCCAAAATCATCGCGTTGGGTTCCAGCAATTCCGCCGTCGAGGCTTGATGGTACCACCGCTCGAATTGCACGAAGGGACACGGATCGACACGATCGATGTCGAGTGATTCGAGCGCATAGTCCTGTCGAAGATGTGAAAGATCCATCGTAAACGATTCCGCGAAGCCTCCGAGACGTGATGGGGTTAGTTTAGTGGATCGGCTGAGGTGGTGAGTTGGAACGGCATTTGCGGCATTCAATCACCCTGGGGAAACTTTGGACCAAACGCACACCCACCCCTGGTCCCCCGCCGATAACGAGTACCCTGACATGCCGCAACGCGGTATCGCGATGAGTTTGCAGTGTCCAGTCCCTCTGTCAACTCTTCCCAACCGATGGTGGCGACACGCCTGAGTTTCTCGTGCACCTTGGATTGCGGCCTGCCGCAAGAAGGAGTCATGCGCGATGTTAGAACGATCATTCCTCTGGTTCATTCTGTGTTTGACGTTGGTCTGGCGCGGAGTCGCGATTGCAGATGATCGCGCGGCGAACCTTTATGAGCGTGCTGATCCGGCAACGTCGAATGGCGAGATCGACAGGATCGTTTTTGCCGAGCTGTCGGCGTTGGGCATTCAGCCAGTCACCTGCTCCGACGCGGTGTTCGTCCGCCGGGCGTACTTGGACGTCATCGGTACGCTGCCGACCGCCGATGAAGCTCTCCAGTTCATCGAAGATCCAGACGTCAAAAACAAACGCGCGGCGCTCATTGACCGCCTGTTAGACCGACCCGAATTCGCCGACTACTGGTCGATGAAATGGGGCGACGTGTTGCGGATCAAGGCGGAGTTTCCCATCAATTTGTGGCCCAATGCGGCCCAAGCGTATCACCGTTGGGTGCGGGCATCGATTGTGGAGAACAAACGTTACGATCAATTTGCCCGCGAGATGCTGACCAGTAGCGGAAGCAATTTTCGAGTCGGTCCGGTCAACTTTTATCGCGCCATGCAGAACAAAACTCCCGAGGGCATCGCCAGCAGCGTCGCGTTGACCTTCATGGGCACGCGTACCGAATCGTGGCCTGAAGAACGATTGACCGGCATGGCCGTCTTCTTCTCGCAGGTCGGTTACAAGCCCACCGCCGAGTGGAAGGAGGAAGTCGTTTTTTGGGACCCGCTCGATGCAAGCACTTTGCCGGACAGCGCGGCGCCCGGCCAGGCTGCCGTCGTCACATCGCTGCCATCGAGCCAAGGAACCGACGACGCCCGTGAATCAATCGCGAAACCGGCGAAGACCTACAAACGGTCCGCGGCGGTCTTTCCCGACGGCACGAAAGCATCGTTGAGACCAGATCGAGACCCACGTGAAGTGTTTGCCGATTGGTTGATCACGGCGGAAAATCCGTGGTTCACGCGAAGCATCGCCAACCGCGTTTGGGCTTGGCTGATGGGCCGCGGGATTGTCCACGAGCCAGACGACATTCGAGAGGACAACCCGCCGAACAACCCTGAACTGATGGCCTTCCTGGAGCAGGCTTTGATCGCCAGTGACTACGATTTGAAACAGTTGTACCGACTGATTCTGAATTCCGCGACGTATCAAATGTCGTCGCTGCCGCTTGCAGATCAATCGGAGGCTCCCTGGGCCAGATATCCGCTGCGTCGACTTGATGCGGAGGTGCTGATCGATGCGGTGAACCAGATCACCGGAACGGTCGACTTATACACCAGTCCGATTCCGGAACCGTTTACTTACATTCCGAAAGACCAACCTGCCATTGCGCTGGCCGATGGCAGCATCACCAGCCCCTTCTTGGCCTTGTTCGGACGTTCCGCGCGGGCCACGGGAATGGAGAACGAACGCAACAATCGACCGGTGGCTTCCCAATGGCTGCACATGCTCAATTCCGGGCATCTCCAAACCAAATTGGAACGTGGCCCGGCGCTCAAAGCAGTGCTGGTGTCCAGTCGCAATCCCACCGTAATCGCCGAGCGTCTCTATTTGACGATTCTTTCACGCCGGCCGACCGACGCGGAGTTGAAGGCGGTGGCATCGTACGTCGGATCCACCCCTCTAAAAAGGAACGAGGCAGCGATCGATCTTGCATGGGCGTTGATCAATAGCCCGGAATTCCTTTATCGACACTAAAACTCGTTGGACAGCGATCACCATGAACACGAACCATCCATCTGCCACCGCGACGCGGATTTCCAGGCGTGACTCATTGCAACGCGGCGTTTGCGGTGCCGCGGGCGTGCTGGCGGCCCATCAACTCGGATCCCAATTCGTCTCCGCCAAGCCGGCCAACACCACGCCGCGGTTCGGCGCGAAGTCGGCGAGCGCGAAGTCCGTCATCCAGGTGTTCTTGTGGGGGGGGATGTCTCACAACGATACCTGGGACCCGAAACCCGAGATGGGACGCGAGTACATGGGAGAGTTTGGGGATGTGCTGTCGACCAACGTCGTTGGGATGCAGATCGGCGGATTGTTTCCCGAACTGGCCAAGCAGGCCGACAAGTATTCGCTGATCCGCAGCATGACGCACGGCATCAACGGCCATGAAACCGCGGCCTACCTGATGCAGACCGGCCACAGCGCCGGCGAACGGCTTGCCTATCCGAGCATCGGTGCCGTGTTTTCGCTGTTCAAGGGTCAGGACTACACGGGAATGATCCCGCCCTACGTCGTGTTGACGAAACCTCAGGGCCGGTTTTCCGAAGAAGGATTCCTGGGGCCGAAATACAAGCCCTTTGCGACCGGTGGCGACCCGGCGGCAGCCCGTTTCGAAGTGGAAGGCATCGTGGCTCGCGGCATCACGGACCAACGTCAATCGGCGCGTCGCGACTTTTTGGACAAGATCAACACGATGGGCCGGCTGATGGACGGGCATCCTCAGTTGGCGGCCGCGGAGGAAGCCAAGGCACAGGCGTATGAGTTGATCCTGGGGCAAGGCAAGGAGGTGTTCGATCTAAGCAAGGAGAAACCGGCACTGCGAGATCGCTACGGTCGCCACACGTTTGGCCAGGACTGCCTGGTCGCGCGGCGGTTGGTCGAATCAGGCGTTCCCTACGTCGTGATCAACTATCCCGGCGGCTGGGATACACACAAGAATCACTTTGCGACGATGCGCCGACAATGCCCGGAACTGGACCAAGGCCTGGCCATGCTGCTGCAAGATTTGCACGATCGCGGATTGCTCGACAGCACCGTTGTCTGGTGCTGTGGCGAGTTCGGTCGCGGCCCGAAGGTTGATTGGCAGCCGCCTTGGAATGGCGGCCGCAACCACTACGGCAAAGTCTTCAGTGCCCTGCTGGCCGGCGGCGGATTCAGCGGCGGCCATGTCGTCGGATCATCTGATGACAAAGCAGAGGAGGTCGCTGATCGTCCCGTCTATCCGGCGGATTTGCTGGGCAGCATCTATCAATTGGCCGGTATCGACGCGAATGCCGAATTGCCTCATCCGCTCGGCCTGGAAGCCCACGTGCTGCCCACCGAGTCCGAAGACGCACCATCCGCCGGACGTTTAACCGAAATCATGTAAACAACGATCGGAAAATGAGTGGGATAGGCTGCCAGCCTGTCGACTCGCGAAAGAGCCTTCAACTGGACAAGGAACGCACCATGGACAAGTCGACTTGGATTCCGATCTTGGGACTGACCCTCGTTCTGGTCGCGGCTCCCTGGGCAACGGCTCCCTGGGCGGCGGCTCAGCGGGCATCAGGCCAATCGGCACCGTACATCGGATTCGTCTATCCCGCCGGCGGTCAACAGGGCACCACGGTCGAAGTCAGAGTGGGCGGACAACGGATCGACGGCGCGCACGCCGCGCTGGTCAGTGGTGAGGGCGTGTCCGCCGAAGTCACCCAGTTTTATCGCAAGCTGAGCAACCAGGAAGTGACGTTGCTCAGGGAGCAGCTCAGGGAACTGCGGCGCGAAGTCGCTCAGCAGAAGAAAGCCGAACAGGAGGTGGACGAAGCGACCGAGCAGTTCATCGTCAGGCTCGAAAAGCGTATCGGCGAATGGGTCAACCGGCCGGCCTGTGAAGCGATTTCTAGCATCGCGTTGGTCAAGATCGCGATCGACGGTGACGCCGAACCTGGGGCCAGGGAAATCCGCTTGATCGGCGCGCGCGGGATGACCAATCCGATGGTCTTTCACGTCGGGCAACTGCCCGAGTACTCTCGCAAACCCATGCTGACGAGTCCGTTCCAGGTGCTCGGCAAAGAAGCTCTCGCGCAACGAAAGCGACCGGCGGAGGAAGTCGAGTCGAGGATCAAATTGCCCTGCACCGTCAATGGCCAGATCGCATCGGGTGAAGTCAACCGCTATCGCTTTGAGGCCCGTGCCGGTCAACGACTCGTGATTTCCGCCCAGGCGCGGGCATTGGTTCCCTTCATTGCCGACGCTGTTCCAGGCTGGTTTCAGCCCGTGATGGCAGTTGATGACTCCGGCGGACAAGAACTGGCGTTCAACGACGACTACCGATTCAAGCCGGATCCGACGCTGTTTCTGGATGTGCCCCGGGACGGTGAGTACGTGTTGACGATCACCGACGCCCTGTACCGTGGTCGCGAAGATTTCGTCTATCGCATCTCGATCGGTCAGTTGCCCTTTGTCACCAGCGTCTTTCCGCTCGGACGCCGTGTCGGGCAATCACCGGGGTTCGAACTATTCGGGCGGAATCTGGATCATGCCCAACTCTCCCCGCCTCCGCCCAACGCCGCCCCGGGGGTTTATCAAGCCGTTGCCGATGTCGACGGCCTTGCCAGCAACACCTTTCCACTGGCTGTCGACTCGCTGCCAGAAGTTTTCGATCGCGAACCCAACAATCGCCCGGCCGATGCGCAGCCGGTCAAGCTTCCGATCATCCTCAACGGGCGTATCGATCGACCGGATGACTGGGACGTTTTCAGGATCAGCGCCGCCGCCGGCGATCGAATCGTGGCGGAGGTCCATGCCCGCAGACTCGATTCGGCGTTGGATTCGATGTTGAAAGTCACCGATTCGAGCGGCAAGCCGCTGGCCCTCAACGACGATCACATGGACGCCGCTGCCGGTTTGAACACGCACCACGCCGATGCCTATGTGGCGATCACCTTGCCCGAGGATGGAGATTATTTCGTGCATTTGGGCGACACGGCGCGCGACGGCGGACCGGATCATGCCTATCGCCTTCGCATCAGCCGTCCACGCCCCGACTTCGCCCTCCGCGCGGTCCCGTCGAGCATCAACCTGCGCGGCAAGTCGGCCGCCGCGGTCACCGTTTACGCGATCCGCCGGGATGGATTCGAAGGTCCGATCAACCTGACTGTCGAAGATCTACCGGCCGGTTTCAGCTCGGCACCGGCAACGCTGAAAGCCCATCAGAACGAAGCCAAACTTTATGTCAGAAGCAATCGGAACGTCATCGATCAACCGGTGGACCTGACGATCGTCGGCCGCGCGAAGATGCTCAATCGCACGGTCGCACATCCGGCGGTCCCGGCGGAGGATCGCATGCAGGCGTTCCTGTGGCGTCATCTCGTTCCCGCCCAAGATTTGAAGGCCCTGGTGATCAA
This sequence comes from Stieleria sedimenti, assembly GCF_025060895.1. Classification (GTDB taxonomy): domain Bacteria; phylum Planctomycetota; class Planctomycetia; order Pirellulales; family Pirellulaceae; genus Stieleria; species Stieleria sedimenti. The sequence goes on from NZ_JANZKV010000146.1 coordinate 105,596, forward strand.
CGCCGCCTCGGGACGGCCGCCCACACGCGTCCGGCCGCCCAAGCTGGAACGGACGGATCTGCCGAGTGAGCCGCCGCAGTTCTCCAAGAACCAAGTGGCGGGGCGATTGAGGCAGCTCAACCTACTGTTTGACGAGTGGCTGCTGACCGATGACTTCTACCGTCGGAAGGTGGCGCAGTGCGAGGTCTACGGGCCGGCAGAACCCGTGGTGGCGAAGAAAAAATAGCAGTGCTCCATGCAAACTTCGTCACTCGGCAATTGTCGCACCGCTGAAATCGCCGAACGCGAACGCGAATGCGTTCACGATCCTGATTCTCGCTCGGCGAAGTTTCTGGTCCCTGCTTCATCGCGCCCAAGCGGCTGTTCGAGCAGCGGGATTCGTTGTGACGGAGGGGCGGACGTCGAAAGTGAAAAATTTACAGTCGTTTGAAAATTTGGGTGTGCTTGCCGGCGATTCCGGTTGCCTTCGACCGACTTGCCCGATCGAAAATCCCGTTTTTCTTTCCACGCACGCCGTCCTGCATTTCCGCCACTGATCGTGTCGGCGGAAAGAGACGATGCGTCGCGGCCTTTTGGCATGCCGGTTGCTTTCCTGGTTGCAGCCCGCCGTTGGACGACCCCTTGGGACGATCAACGCGAACGGCCTTGGAAGAGTCAGGATGACCCGCAATCAGAATTCAGGAGGAATTCGACCATGTTTCAATCTCACATCCCGCCCGGTGGTTCAATGGAAGTCGCACGATGTTCAGGGCAACGATGTTCAGGGCAACGGATTGCAACGGTGCACGCGTTCGGCAACACCGCCCTCGCGTGCGCCCTGTTCGCCGTTTGTGCCGTGGCGATGTCGCCGGTTTCGGCCCAGCAAGCGGTTTCCGCACAGCAAGTCCCGCCATTGGATCAACCCGGTCACCGCTTTGCGGTGATCGATGTCGGATATGTGTTTAAAAATCTTCCGGCGATTCAAGCACAAATCAGCAAGGTCAAAGCCGAACTGCAACAACACGAAGCCGAGTTGAAGCAGAAGAGGGATGCATTGAACCAGGCTGCGATCCGTCTGAAATCGATGACGCCCGGAACGGCGGAATACAACCGACAAGAAGAACTCGTTGCGGATCTGGATTCGAAGCTGCGGTTGGACATGCGACGCCGCCACAACGAGATGAGTGAGGCCGAGGCGAAGATCTACTACGACAACTATCAGAGCCTGAATGCGGCGGTGAAGGCCGTTGCTGTCCACAACAACATCAACGTGGTGTTGCGTATCAATGGTGAAGACGTCGATTCGCAGAAACGCGATTCGGTGATGCGTGACGTCATGAGGAACATCGTCTTTCACGACCCCGCCATCAACATCACCGACACCGTGATGCGGTACTTGGAACAGCAGACGAAGACGTCGCAAGCTGCCGCGGGATTCGGTGCCACTGCGGGGACACAACGTTGATACGTTGGCGGTACGGCCGGACAGGCTGCGGTGGGGGCAAACGGAGGGGGGGCCAGATGGACGGGGGCACCCGGGATGAAGGGCAACGCGAAATCGCTGGTGACGCGGACGCGCCAAACTTGATACACCTGGAGAGTCCGTTGCGCCACGTACGTTCCATTGCAAGCATTCGATTTGATATGAGTCTCCAATCCCCCGAACCGTCTGCCAAGTATTCGGACACACAAACGTTTGAAGCGGGGACCCTCCGCGTCGATGAAGGGGTCACGCCTGCGGATCGCCAAGCCCCCAAACGAGCGTTTTTGAATGTGATTCGCAGCCGCGCCGACATCGGTGTCAACGCATTTTTGGAAGATCGAACCGTGATCGGCCGTAATCCGACGTGCACGTTTCCGTTGCACGATCTAAAGGTGTCCGGATATCACGCGGCCATTACGCCCAGTGGCGACGGCGAGTTTGTCTTGGAAGACTTGAATTCGACCAATGGAACACGCGTCGACTCCATGCCGCTGATCGGTCGCAGGACGTTGCGGGATGGTGACAAGATCTTCGTCGGGGAAACGGTGATACGTTTTTCACTGGCCGACGAGCTGGACATCGATTTTCACAGCGAAGTCGCAACCCTCGTCGGCAGGGATCCGCTGACCGATCTACCCTCGAAACGACGCTTCGACGAAGCGTTGGAGTTTTCGCTACAGAGTTCGCAACGCCGCGGCGTACCGCTGGCCGTTTTGATGATGGACATGGATGGCGTCAAGCAAATCAACGACACCTATGGGCATCTTTACGGCGCGCACGTCATTGGTGAAACCGGGCGGCTGATTGCAAACGTGCTGGGATCTCGGGGACAAGCGTGTCGGTTCGGCGGCGATGAATTTAGCGCCTTCCTGCCCGGCCATGACCTGGAGGCCGCCCTTGGGATCGGAGAACAGATTCGCGTTGCGGTCGAATCGGCGGGATTTGAAAAGAACGGTGTCGCACTGCGGCCCACGATCAGTATTGGCGTGTCCTGTTTTCATCTGACGGCTACCGATACGCTATCGCTGGTCACCGCCGCCGATGCGGCACTCTATCGAGCCAAAGCGCGCGGAAAGAATTGCGTGACCTCGTAAGTCCGCTCGAATCCGCCGCGCAACGAGTTCGCCGACCTTACCGCCACCGCCGGCAATTTTCGCCCGGCAACTTTTTCGCCCTGATGGGGTTGCGGCGACACCTCGACGAAACCTACATCATTTTGTGCGGCTTGAGCGAGCACCTGAAAGACATTCTCGAAGCCTGCAAGCCCCCAATAAAGCCGGGATGTTCGCCATGGTAAACACGGTCGACGAACTCTACATCAGCGGAAGGTTCCGTTTGCGAATGCCGGTCGCGTCGAAGTAGGCGTTGGCGATCGCGGCGGCGACCGGGACCGTGACGGGTTCGCCGACGCCGACCGATGGATTCTCGGTTTGCCCGACAAGAAGGGTCTGCACTTCCGGAGCGTCTTTCGAGCTCAAAATCGGGTATCTGCCAAACCGAGCGTTGCTTACTGCTGCGTCTTCGATTTGCACGGCTTCACCGAGACTGTAGCTGGTCGCCATCGTGACACCGCCCTCGGCCTGTTTGCGGACCCCTTCTGGATTGACGACAAAGCCGCAATCGATGGCGGTGAGGACCTTGGCAACTCGAATTGACTTTCCGTCCGGATCGGCATCCACCTCGGCCAGTTGTGCCACGTAGGTTTTGTCGCGGTACAAACAGCACGCCAAGCCGAATCCGTGGCCGGTCTTGGCGGGGGCGGTGGAAGGCGTCCAATTCGAATGCGCCGCCAAGGCACGCAAGGTTGCGGCAAGACGGGGCAGGTGCTCGCCTAACGCCCGCAATCGGAACGTCAACGGATCGATGCCCGCGGCGTAGGCCAATTCATCGATGAACGACTCGCGTGCGAACGCATTGATCGGGCTGCCCAATCCGCGGAACGATCCGATCCGGACTCCCGAGGGAACCAAGGTGAAGCGGGTGCGATGAAAATCGCTGGGGTAGAAGGATTGCAGATCGCGTGTGCTGCTGAACTTGCCACCGGCGGCGGCCAAGCAGTAGTCCCAGGAGACCAACCGGCCGTCGTTGCTGATTCCCGCCTCGACCTCCATCCGCGCGGCAGGTCGAAATGACGATTGAGTAAAATCCTCTTTCCGTGTCCAGACGACGCGGACGGGACGCCCGACCGCGCGTGAAAGCAGCGCCGCTTCGCGCGCCGCGTCGCTATCGTTTTTGCGTCCGAATGCGCCGCCGATTTCGGCGACGGTGACATGCACCTTTTCTGGCGACAAACCCAACAACTCCGCGATCTGCTGGCGAACGCCGAACGGCCGTTGTGTTGATGCATGAACCCATGCTTCGCCGCCTTCGACCTTTGCCCAGGCGGCTTGTGGTTCGAGCGCGGCATGGTAGACGAACGCCGTTTCGTAGACGGCTTGCAATTTCCGATGCGATCGATTCGATGCTTGAGCCGCGTCACCCTGCTCGTGAACCAACTCGGCGTGCGGGCATGCAGCTTCGAGTTGGGACCGGATGTCGGCATCACTGAATGCTCGACCGCGTTCCCATCGGGCCTGCAACAGGTCGACCGCCTTGTGTGCGACGCTCTCCGTTTCGGCAACGACGCCGACAAAATCGTCCTGCCGGACGGTTTGGACGAAACCGGCAAGAGCTTTCGCCCGACTCGCGTCCAACCCGACGAGGCGTGCGTCCCAGGCGGGCGGACGCAAGACGGCTCCGTGCAACATTCCCGGCGACGAAAAGTCGGTTCCGTAGATGGCGGCCCCCGTCACGCGTTGAATCCCGTCGACCCGCGCGATGCCTTTGCCGACGAATCGATAGTCGTCCGGGTTCTTGGGTTCCGGTTCGTGCTCCAGGATATCGACCAGTGGAGATTCCTTGACCAATTCGCCCAGGTCGATCGATTGTCCCGTCGGTCCCAGCACTCGGCCGCCCTGAAGTTTGACATGCGTTTCGGACACACCCCATCGCTCTGCCGCCCGTCGTTGCAAGAGCACACGCGCGCGTGACCCGGCGCGTCGGAATCTCGGACGCATCATCTCGGTCGACATGCTCGCATAGGTGCCGGCGTCAAAGGGAACGCGATCGGTGTCCCCCATGATCAACTGCACTCGATCCAAGGGGAGGTCGAGTTCTTCTGCAATCACTTGAATAAAACCGGTGCGGGTTGACTGGCCATATTCCACCTTGCCCGTAAACCCCGTGGCGATTCCATCACTCCCCACGTGCAACCAGACTTCGAGCCGCGGATCTTCGGGCGACACGGCTCCGCCGACGCTCGCAGGCCTGGCCAGCACGATCAAGCCGCCCAGCAGGCTTGTGAGCCACTCTCGACGTGAAAGCTTCAACCCGTTCGCCTGCAGGTCAATCTCCGCCTTCCCATCCATCACGCAGACCTCGATTGCTTGGTTGCCGCGCTGATGACCGCTGCGACGATTCGCTGATACGATCCACAACGGCAGAGATGCTGGCGGAGTGCCTGCCGCACTTCCGCTTGCTCCGGTACCCGACCATCAAGTCTGGCAAGAAACCCACACACTTCTAAGATCATGCCGGGCGTGCAAAACCCGCATTGAAACGCTTCGTGTTCCAGGAAGGCCTGTTGGATGGGGGAAAGTTGCCCGTCCCGTGCGAGTCCCTCGATGGTTTCAACGCTCTTGCCCTCGGCGCGGCTGAGATGCGTGGTGCAAGCACGGACGGGAGTGCCGTCCAGCAGAACGGTACAGGCACCGCAGGCTCCGTACCCACAACCGCACTTGGTTCCAGTCAGCCCCAACGTTTCGCGCAAAAATTCCAGCAAGTGCATGTCGTCAGGCACGTCGGCCTGCTGCTCGGTCCCGTTGACCGAAACGACGATCTGACGCATCGGTTGACTCATGTGTTCAGACCTGCCAGCACGCGTTCGGCCGCTTGTTGTCCGCTGCGAATGCAGTGTGGAATGCCGACGCCGTGATAGGCGTTGCCGGCCAGTTCGAGACGCGGATGTTTGGCGGCAAGTTGTTCGATTCCTTTCACACGCTGCGCGTGCCCGAGCACGCACTGCGGCATCGCGCGATGCCAACGCTTGATTCGTGAAAACAACGGCGGCTTGCTGACTTGCATCAACTGTCGAAGTTCGTTTTGCACGGTTTGCACCATCGTTTCATCGGACCACTGCATCACTTCCTCGCGACAGGCCCCGCCGAGAAACGCCCGCAACAAGACTTTGCCATCCGGTGCCCGACCGGCATACTTCACACTGCTGAAGGTGCAGGCCAGCACGGGCCGTTGTTCGACATGCGGCACGAGGAAGCCAAAATTGTCCAGCTCACCAGGAAATGCGTCGCGATCGTAGGCCAGATTCACCACGACACATCCCGCGTACGGAATCTCGTTCAACGCTTTCGCGAGTTCTTGATCGGTAGTTTGCAAGACCGAAGCGGCGTGATGAGCGGGCACGGCCAGGATCACCGCCGCATACTCTTCGCGTCGCGTTTCGCCGGATTCGGTTTGTTTGATTTGCATCGCCCAACCGTTGTCACTGCGTGCCAGGGAGAGCACTTGATGGTTGGTGCAGATGTTGCATCGGCCCAACCCGGATGCCAACGCATCGATCGCGCTGCCCAAGCCGCGCTGCGGCGCGACAAACAAACTGTACTCGGGTCCGCCGGCGGCGGGATTTGGAGGCTTTGCTCCCGGTGCTGCCGCTCGTTGTGTTTTGGCACCCGCCCGCGCCGCCTTGATCAAACTCCCATACTTGGATTCCATCTCAACAAACTGCGGAAAGGTCGCGTTGATGCTCAGCTGTTCCGGGTCGCCCATGTAGATCCCGCCGGCGAGCGGTTGGACAAGGCGCTGGAATGCTTCACGGCCCAGTCGGCGGCAGGCGAAGGCTGCCAAGCTTTCATCGTCTGAAGCATGGCGTCTGGGAATCAAACGTTCGGCGGCGAGTCGGACTTTACCGCGCCAGCTGAGAATCGGCGTCGTCACCATGGGCCAGATTCGCTGGGGCGCCATCACCGCCAAGCCGTCGGGCAACCGTTCCAAACGCCCGCGACAGACCACGTCGACGCCATGGTGCAATGGATTGGTATTGATCAGCTGGTCACTCAGACCGACGTCGCGAAACAGGTTCACGGCCCATGGCATTCGGCTGAGAACACTATCGGGACCGAGTTCGATGCAAAAGCCGTCGGTCTGTTCGGTTTGCAAGACGCCGCCCAACCGGTCGTTCGCTTCAAACACGTTGATCTCAAGTGAAACGTCCGATCGACTCAACTGATGAGCGGCGGCCAGGCCGCTGATCCCCGCACCGACAATGGCGACGCGATGTTTGCTGTGGTTCATGAAAGGCTCGCCACGACGTCGGTTTCAATCGGCGAGTAGACACAATCCGGTTCGCTGGCCAGGGGGTCGCCGAAGACGGCGTAGGCGCGGGAGCGACTGCCCCCGCAGGCATCTCGATATTCGCACACGCCGCACTTGCCGCTGAATTGTTTCGGGTCGCGCAGCGAACGAAAGGTCGGATGGTTTTGATAAGTGTCGACCACGCTGTTGTCGGGAAAGCGTCCGCACTGCAGTGGCAGGAACCCGGCCGGATAGATTTCACCGGTGTGACTGACAAACATGATGCCCTTGCCGTCGCCGACGCCCAGTGGCGCACGCCGCCGTCGCCCCGGATGAGACGAGGCCAGCGGGTCGCCTCCCCGTTCCATCACGAAGCGTCGATAGTGTGGCGCTTCGGTCGTCTTGATCCCATAGGGTTGCCGTTGCGATTGCGTCCACAGTTTTTCGAAGACCTGCTCGTACTCGGCCGCCGAAATTCGCTCTTCCATGGTGCCGCGACCGACCGGAACCAGGAAAAAGACCGACCACATCATGATCTGTTGATCGGCGAAAAGTTCCGCCATGGCATCGATCTGGTGCACGTTGCGGCGCGTGATCGTCGTGTTGACTTGGACCGGCAGTTCCAACTCACGAGCATCGGCCAACATCCGCAGCGTCCGCTCAAAGCTGCCCTCCCAACCTCGAAACGCATCGTGCGTCTCGGCGTCGCTGCCGTCCAGGCTGATGCCCAGCACACTGACGCCGGCATCGCGGGCCTGCTGCAGGGCTTGCCGCATGGCCAGTGGTGTCGCCGACGGGGTCAGCGCGATTTGCAGTCCCTTGTCGCGGGCGTGGCGAATCAATTCCAACAAATCGGGGCGTTTGAGCGGATCGCCGCCGGTGAACACAACGACCGGCGGGCGAGGAAAGCTCGCGACCTGGTCCAGCAACGCCCGTGACTGCGCCGGTGTCAGCTGATGTCGGTCGGCGATCGGTTGCGCAGAGGCTCGGCAATGTTGGCAGGCCAGATCGCACGCCTGCGTCACTTCATAATAAAACATCAGTGGGGCGCTGCCGAAATCGACTTGCCCGTAGTCAGCATTTGGATGGGGCATGAAAGTGGCAATTTGCTAAAAGTGATCTGCCAAGATTCCGATTCGCATCGTGTCGTCTTCGTGACTGGAAAGCCGTTGGGACGCCAGAACCGGAAGGGAGAGAGAGTTGGTCAAAAAATGGGGTGGTCAGAAAATGGGGTGTCAAAAGATGGGGTGTCAAAAGATGGGGTGCTTGGTGGAGTGTGACGTGACGGGGGGGCTCGCGTCGCACGCGAGCCCTTGCGTTTGGCGTGGGGCTAGAGCTCGACCCACTCGCCGGCTTCGGGCGGCGGGAAGAAGCCGTTTTCGTCGGCTTTGACCGGCGGCGGGCTGTCTTCGGTCAGATCATCCAGGTAGTCGCAGAATTGGAAATTGGACTCGGTGACTTCGTCCCACGTCACGGTTCGATTCAAGTGTGCCGCCGCTCGGCCCATCAGTGAAGCAAAATCGGCGTAGACCGCCCGCTTGCCTTCGTTGTGGGGGAGGTCGTTGCGGATACTGTGAATGAAGTCGATCCATTCGTAGTCCCAGGGATTTTCGGCATCCGGTGTCGGCGTCCACTCGATGTTGTCTTTGGCGATCCGATGGTCCTTGAACATGTGGACGGTCGCCTTGTGGACGTTGCCGGAAAACTGCCCCGCTTTCTTGCTGCAATGAACGTAGGTGGCGAAGTCGTTGTCGCCGTTCTTGGCCCGACGGAAGCCGCAGAATGCTTTCTTGCCGTTGGGGAACGTGTACTCCATCGAATAGATGTCGTTATTCTGGCCGCGATCTTGACTATTGACTTCGCGACCACCCATCCCGTGACAGCTGGTGGGCCAATCGTCCATCAACCAACAGCATTCGTCGATCTGGTGAATCAAGTTGTCGACCATGTGTCCGGAGCCGACCCACATCAGTTGGGCCTTGCCGAACTTGAGTTGTTCGCCGAATAGGTTGGACTTGTCACGTTGGTCGCCCAGCCACCGCCGTCCGGTCAGCCGGTTCGCCCGGATGTAGGACAGCTCGCCCATTTCGCCGCTGGCGATTTTGTCGATCAAGGCGGCGCGTGCCGGCGAGTGTCGGCATTGCAAACCGGCCGCGATCTTGACGCCGTTTTGTTCGGCCAGTTCAGCCGCCTTGAGCATCCGGCGCAGGCCCACCGGGTCCGGCGAGAATGGTTTTTCCATGAAGACGTTGATGCCTTTTTGGACGGCATATTCGACGTGTACCGGGCGGATGTAGGCCCGCGTCGTGCACATCGCGACGTCGCCGGGGCGCAGCGCATCGATCGCGGCCTTGTACGCCTGGAACCCGAGAAACTGTCGGTCCTTGGAGACATTGATGCCGTCGGGGAATTTTCTCGCCAGCGGTTTGAGCGAGTTTTGGATCTTGCTCGCCTCCAAATCCGCAACGGCGTACAGTTCGATCGGTCCCTGGTTGCTGGTGTTGAGCGCGTTGACGACCGCTCCATTGCCGCGTCCGCCACAGCCGATCAATGCTAAGCGGATCGTGTTGTTTTCACCCGCGTGGACCGCCGGAATGGTCTGCCCGAGGATCGTCGCGCCGACCGCCGCGGCACCGGATCGTTGAATGAATTGGCGACGGGACGTTTCGGAGGAGGTTTGGGGTTGGGCCATGGTTAACTCCTAACCATCAAGTGGGGATCGGGGTGGGCAGCGGGCGTGTCAACGCCGCCAGACGAACAAGCCGGGCACGAGCACGCCGGATTCGAAGGTGAAAGCCGGTCAAAGGATGCAAATGGCGTTCCATGAGGCTTGGTCTGGCCAACCGAAATGTCACCATCGAGAAACCGTGACGCATGCGTCAGACGGTGAATCGGCGATTTTCAGCGGGCTTACGATGTGTGGAAGATCACCGGCGTCGCTGCGACATGACGCACATGTCGGGGCCTGAGCAGATGCTCCAAACCGCGCGCCTGTGCGAAACACCGCATGTGATGGGAGCCGACGACATGTTGCCACGTGCTTTGGCACTGCAGGTCTTAGCGGAACGGCGCGAGCGGGCTGTCGATTTTGTGAGCCGCGACGCGTAAGCGGCCGGGCACAGCGACGTTGCCCGAGGCCTTACGGCCAGCGGCTCACCATTGACTCAGCAGATCCCGACTAAATCGACAGGCCGCGAGCCGTCCGGTGTCGGCTTGACAGCCTCGGAGGGCTCGCGCCCTACCGCTAACCAACAACACCCCGCGGTGATGTCAAGCTGGGTCGCGCTGGTCGTCGGCGTCAAACCGCTGACGGCTTTCGCGACGTTTGGCTGAGATTCCCTCTCGCGGAGCCAGCGACGGGCAGATCAGATCGCTACATTGTGACCTGCCAGCATGCTTGTCACGTTGGACCGGTCGCATCAGACAATCGGGCGATGCGGCGAGAAGACGCCACCGGGCGCACGCTCGTGGCACGCTCCCGATCACTCTCTCCTTCGGACTCATTCACGCCTTTCGGGCAATCAGGGACAATCTTGTGTATTTGGTCACTCTTCTCTCGTTCCTTTTTTTCACGGGACTTGTGGGCCTGTGTACGTGGTGGATCACTCGCAAAGACGATCACGGCAGCAGCACCGGTTACTTTTTGGGGGGGCGTTCGCTGACGTTTCCGCTGATCGCAGGCTCTCTGCTGCTGACGAATCTTTCCACCGAACAAATGGTCGGGCTCAACGGAGCGGCGTTCACCGACGGACTGTGCGTGATGGTCTGGGAGGTCGTCTGTGTGGTGGCGTTGGTGTTCATGGCTTGGTTCTTTCTGCCGCGGTTTCTGCGAAGTGGCGTTGCCACGGTCCCGCAGTACCTGGAGATCCGTTTTGATCATCAAACCCAAGTGATCACCAACCTGATTTTCCTGGTGGCCTACGTCGGCATCTTGTTGCCCATTATCCTCTACACCGGTGCGACGGGGATGGTCGGCATTTTGGATGTGCCTTCGATGCTGGGCAGTCTGCCCGAACGCGTTGGAATGGAACCGGGCACCCTGGCGCTGTGGTTGATCGTTTGGGCGGTGGGGTTGATCGGTTCGGTGTACGCCTTGTTCGGCGGGCTCCGCACCGTCGCGGTTTCCGACACGATCAACGGCGTCGGGCTGTTGGTCGGCGGCTTCATGATCACCGGGTTTGCGCTCGCGCAACTCGGAGGCGACGGGGGGATCTCCGAGGGCGCAAGTTTGCTGGTGGAACAACAACGCGATCGATTCAATTCGGTCGGCGGCGAAAACAGTTCGGTACCGTTCGGCACAATTTTTAGCGGCATCTTTTTGCTGAATTTGTTTTACTGGACCACCAATCAGCAAATCATCCAGCGGACCTTCGGTGCCAGCAGCTTGGCCGAAGGTCAAAAAGGCGTCTTGTTGACCGGCGCGCTGAAACTGCTTGGGCCGCTGTACTTGGTCATCCCCGGCATGCTGGCGTACAGTTTGTTTGCCGGCGATGACATCAAGGCCGATCAGGCCTATGGCATGTTGGTCAACAAAGTGCTTCCCGCCCCGCTGACGGGCTTTTTTGCGGCCGCAATGATCGGGGCGATTCTGTCCAGCTTCAACTCGGCGCTCAACAGTTCCTGCACGCTGTTCAGTCTGGGACTTTTTAAGAACGTGATCAAGAAGGATGCCAGCGAACAGACTGTCGTCCGGTCGGGAAAAATCTTTGGATGGATCGTCGCGGTGGTCGCCATGTCGATCGCTCCGTTGCTGGCCAACACGACCAGCATCTTTGGCTACCTGCAAAAGATGAACGGCATGTACTTCATCCCCATCTTCGCGGTGGTGTTGATCGGCATGCTGACCAAGCGGGTCCCGCCGTTGGCGGCAAAGGTCGCGTTGATTGCCGGGTTTTCCGTCATCGCCATCGGCTACTTTGTGCATCCCTTCGACATCATTGTCGCCTCCCTGCACGAGTACCATTTCCTGGGAATCGTCTTCGCCTGGTTGCTGATTCTGATGCTGGTGATCGGCGAAATCAAACCGCGCGAGACGGAGTTTGTGCAGCAGGATGTCGGCGCGGTGGACATGACGGCGTGGCGATTTGCCAAACCCGTCGGTTTGCTGCTGATCGCGATCGTGTTTGCCATTTACATCACGATGGCTGATTTCTCAGTGCTCGTGCAATGATCTGAATTGTCGACCCTTCCGCTGTGGCGGCGCGTCACGGCGGCCGAGATGGATGCGACTTGGCACGCAAATTGCCTCATCGATGCAGAGAACTGAATCTTGTCCCCTTCCCGGAGGAACTCTGCGATGAAAATTGTTAGTGCGATCATCAACCCCTTGAAATTGGATGCGGTCAGGGATGCCCTGGCCGAGATCGGTGCCAAAGGAGTGACGGTAACCGAGGTGAAGGGCTATGGACACCAACGAGGGCATACGGAGATGTATCGGGGCGCGGTCGTGGACGTGAAGTTCAACCCGAAGGTCAAGCTGGAGGTGGCGATCGAAGACGCATTGGTCGACCCGGTCATCGAGGCGATTTCCAAGGTTGCCAAGACGGGACACATCGGCGCCGGCAAGATCTTTGTCACGCCCCTCGAACGCGTCGTGCGAATCCGCACCGACGAAACCGGAGAAGCAGCCCTTTGACCCAGGTCAACGTCTGACCGACACCAGGCAACGCAGTGAGGCGGACTGCGGTTGCCGCCGTCCGATCCGGGTCTGAGGAAAAACATTCGTTGAGTACGCCCGATCGAGCCCACCCTCTGTGAAGCAAGTTTGCGATCAGAAATGTGCCAATCCGCGCGCTAGCAAGCCCGTTCAATCGCTCAACGCACACCTGCATTCCGGACGCGACGATCCGCAGAGAATCTCTTCGACTTTGGCATTCAAGGAGCGAGCGGAACGGCGCGATTTTATCAGCCGTTTGGCGCCAGCCTTTACGGGCCCTGGTGTGTTTTCATCGCGCTACAGGCCCGTACGCTCGCCGGCTGTCGATTTAGTCGNNAACCGACAGACCGCTCGCGCTGTTCCGCTAACAAATGCTTCACAGCGTTGCCCGTCGGGTGAGGCGACGTGTTGTATGATGTGGATCATCCCGTCGCCTGCGTGCCTCGTCGCGGCAGCGGAGTTGGCGAAGCGGGGCCGCGTTCATTCCGTGATCAAGGACAATCCAGATGGCAAAGCATGAAGTCGACTTTGATGTTCCCAAACGCCCCCTCGGTCGCGCGGACATCGAATTCACGGTCAAGGCAGACGGCAGCGTGTTGGGCACGTTGACCGTTTCCAACGGCTCGCTGGTTTGGTTTCCCAAAGGCACGACGAACGGCTGCAAGATGGGATGGAGCAAGTTTGATGCGTTGATGCAGGAACATGCCACCAAGCAAGAACGACGCTAGCGTTCTACCGAGTCGGCTTGCCGATGTGGAAAACTGGTAGGAAGATTTTGGAGGTAAGAAAATGATGCAGATGCACCATCTCTTCGATTGAGCCAATCTTCCTACCCTCAAAATTTTCCTACCTGTCCATCCAACGAAGCGAGAAACTTTGGCACTTCGATCGACGCCTTTCCTCGAATGGTCAAATCAAATTGGTCGCTTTGGGGGGTGTCGTCCAGATTGATTTCGACGCGGCGACAATGCGGGGGTGTGGCTGCGACAATGCCTGCGGCCGGATAGACGACGGCCGAGGTGCCGATCGCCAGGAACAAATCGCAGTCTGCGGCAAAGTCGGCGATGTGATCCAATCCGATCGGTATTTCACCGAACCAGACGACGTGGGGACGCAGAGTGCCGACCAAATCGGGTTCGGTCGGGTGCGGCGTTTGGACACTTAAATCGTCAGTCCAATCAAACAGATCGCCTGTCAGCGTGCAGCGTGCTTTGAGCAGTTCGCCGTGCATGGGCAAAACGTTCTGACTGCCGGCGCGCTGGTGCAGGTCGTCGATATTTTGCGTCACGAGTAGAAACGCATCGTCGTGCTGTTTTTCAAATTCGGCCAACGCGACGTGTGCCGCGTTGGGCTGAATCGATTGGTCGAACAGTTTGCGGCGTCGCGCGTTGTAGAACTCGTGAACCAGATCCGGGTTGCGTTGGAACGCTTGCGGTGTGGCGACGTCTTCGAACCGATGCCCTTCCCACAACCCGTCGTCGCCGCGAAACGTCGGGATTCCGGATTCCGCGGAGATCCCGGCGCCGGTCAGCACAAGAACTTTCATCGTGACGGGTCCGCATGGGTGTGGGGCAAACGGTCGTTGGGTTCGAGTCGACGAGCGATCACACGCCGGCCAAGCGGTCGGCCAAGACGGGATCGTCCGCCGCCACCCGCATCGGATCTGCACCGAGTGTTCCGACCAAACCCTTCAAATACGTCGGCGATTCCGCTTGGGCCAATCGTTCTTTGGCGTAGGCGAGACGTTCATCGAGATCGAGATTGAGCCGTGGTCCGTCGCCGTCCAGAGTTTCGATCGCTCGTTCAACCCGGTCGATGCAGTCCGTCCAATGCTGGATGTCGCGTTGTTGCTGTTCCACGAGGCGTCGTCGATACCATTTGCTTTGCAACATGTGGTCCAGAGTGAACATCTCGCGGACTCCGGGATCGTCGATCGTTTTGCCTTCGTACCTGCCGGTCGCCAAGATGCTCAGGATCGCGCGAAGCGGCGGACAGGCCAACTCGTAGCCGCCGTCTTCCATGTAGACCTTGGCGACTCTGGCCTGAGCCTCGGCGATATGTAAGATTCCGTCGGCGAACGAATCGTGGTCTTGAAGTTCGGGTTTCAGAATATCGTCGGTAAAGACTTTGCTGGGGTTATCAAAGACGCGAGCCATGTAGGTACGGACGAAGCGTCGGGTGATGCGATATCCGAGTCGGCTGGCAGGGATGTCGACACCGTTGTGCTGGAAATCTTCGATGCGTTCCAGCATTCCGTTGTCGATCATGTGTTGTGGTGATCGCTCTTCGGGGGTCAAGCGGCACCAGACCTCGGGGATCAGCAACGAGATGTCGTGTCCGACTTCGAAGCGAGGCCCGATGTGACCGGCGGCGGTGCTGTACCCACCGAGCCCGGTCAGGATCATGGACACGATCATGTTGTTCATGTCGGTCGACGGCATCAACGCATTGAAGGGGCCTTTGGTCAGTGCGCCTTCGCTGCCGGCGCCGGTGGTGCTGGGGCTTTTGCCGGTCAGCGAGCAGAGGTAGTCCATCACCAATTCGGGCAGCTCCTGGTAGTGCAGGGGCGAGTAGACGGCCAACGAACGAATTCGTTTGGCCGGTTCCGGGGGATTGTTTCGCCGTCCTCCCAGCACTGCTCCGACGGGGAGATGGATCGGTTCATCGGGGCCGAGTCCGCGGTTGAATTGGACTCCGCGTCGGGCGACGTAGGTGTCGCGGGCAAACACCATGTCGGGGCGGTCTTGCAAATAACGCGGGTTTTTCGTTTGTTGGCCATCGACCAGCCGTGGGTTGGCGGTGCTCACGACATAGCTGTCACCGCGCTCATAGGCTCGTTTGAGCAGATCTGCCATGGGGCCGGTGAATTTGTCAAACTCGATCGCGTCGAGCACGATGTCGCGAACTTCCGAGTGGGTCAACGGATGGAAATTGCTGATGAAGTTGGCCGGCCGCGACAAGTCCCATTCGGTCTGTTTGTCCAATCCTCGATGGATGGCATCATCGGGACGCTGGAACAAGCGGTACTCGCAGTTTTCAATGAACTTGTAGCTGGTCGCGGGGAGGACGCTGCCGCCGAGGTTTTCGATTCGGTCGGCCGGGACGATCGTGCTGGCGCTGATGTCGTCTTCACGCTGCACCTTGGCTGCCGGCATGAAATCCTGACGCACCTTGAACGTTCGCCAGCGTTTGTTGTCCAAGCCGACGCGAAGATACGTTCCCACCAGGGCTCGATCACCGATCTTCAATTCGTGTCCGGGCGAGCCGTTGACGATGTCTACGCCGAATCGTTCTTTCCAATTCAACGCTTCGCCCTCCTTGGTGAATCGTTTGATGATCAAGGCCATCGAGTACACGCGTTCGGGGATGCTTTCGAGCCATCGATTGTAGTGTTCGTTGTAATCGGGCGACGGTGTCAGCAGCTTGATCACACTGCCGAGACTCCGCTTCGGGCTCAACACACTGCGGCTCGGTCCATCGGTGTAATCGGTGCGCCCGGGATAGGTGTCCGACCAGCGGGTGGAGTAATCCTTCTCGAAAATCTCATCCAGTTTCGCAAAGTCATCGTCTCGGTCGCCGATAAAGATCGGGCCGTAGAGCATGTAGTCGCGAAGGCTCTTGCTGATTTCGCTCTTGCCGCCACCGCTGACGGTGCAGGGTTTGTGACAGAAAACGCCTTCGCCGACCGTCCCGACCAGTCGCCACGAGGGCGCGTTGGGGTGTTTTTCCAAGCGGATTTTATACCCGCTCGGGGCGATGTAGATTTGTTCCGGTGAAAGCGGAATCCGGTAGTCGTTGCCGTCGCGTGTCCACTTGATGCACCGCTCTTGCAACGTCACCTTGGCATTCTCGGGAATATAGATGATCGAATCATCATTCCGGTCGACACCGTAGCCTTCCGGTTTGGCATCGATAAATTCCGCGTAGTCGCGGACCACGTCGTCGAACGTTCGCCCGTTGTAGCGTTGACTGTCGACTTGGAATTCTTCCCCCAACGAATACGACGCGAACGCGAGCGCTCCACCGGCGTGTTCCTCTTCCGACCGCCCCATCAGATTGCAGGCGTAACTGATCTGCGTCTTGACCTCTTTCTTGCAGTATCCGTAGTAGTTGTCCGCGATCAGCGTGACGACGACACCACGGCGGTCACGACAGGTCAACTTGAACGCCGTGCCGTTGTTGTAACACTCCGTTTCGTCGCTCCAGCACATGCCGTCGCGGCGTTGCCGTTCGGACGCACTGCTTTCATGGGGTAACCCAAGTTCCTTCTTCGTCAACTTGGTCAGGTGGGGCGCCAAAATCACACAGCCCGTGTGTCCGGTCCAGGATTTTACATCGAGCCCGGCATCGTTCTCGGGGATCAGCGGATCACCTCCGTTGCCGAAAATCGATTCAACAAAATCCAGGTTGCTGACCAAACTGGCGGGGGCAAAGAATCGCGTCTCCATCGACAGTGCGTTGGTGAATCCGGGGACCGCAGGGCAGACCAGCGGGCGCAACAACAGCGAGACCCAGGTGTGGGCCGGATTGGTTAACTCACTGGTGTAAGGCAGCAGCATCAAATCTTTCGGCGGCGACATTGCCGCGCGGAACAGTTTGACAAACACGCCTTTGGGAACGGAGCGTTTGTCACCGGGGATCGGCAGCCCGCCTTCGACAACATGGAACGTCCCCGCTGTCGTTCGACGGTCCGCGCGTGGATTGTTCAGCACCCCATTGGTGCAGCGATAGGAACTGACCAGATCGTTTTCGAAGGAGTCCCCGTTGATCGGCAGACTCAGTTTGCGGGCCATCCCGTGACGGTCCAACGTCAACGGGTTGGACGGCAGATGAAGTGTTCCGTTGCGGAGTTCGTCGGCAAAGTAACCGTTGAGAAACGTTTCGATTCGCGTGTCCACCGGGACACGGTGGGACGAAAGCAAACGCGACTTTTCGCGAATGCTATCGAGAATCCCGCTCGAAAACTTGGTCATCGCGTTGCCGAGTTCATTGTCTCGGCCGAGCAGCCCGGCGGCCGCTAACTGCAAGACCAAGTACGTGCGTAGATTGTCACGTTCGACCGGGTCGGTGGTGAGCGACTTGTCCCAACCAACGGCACGCTGCAGTTCGTCAGCATCATGGAACAGTGAGAGATTTTCACGAATGAGCGACATAAAAATCTTGGTGGTTGGAGACAAAATGATGAAAACACGAAAAGAATAGCAGACGCGTAGCTGCCCGATGACGTCTCGGCGAAAGGAATCGCCAGCACGCAGCGGTCTAGCCTGGGAGAGGTTTCTCCGTCGTCAATGCCAGTGACCGGTAGCGTTGCCGAGTTGCCCATTGTCCGGCGATGACGGCGTGATGCACGCCGCGCCGGATGAGGGGGTGACGATCGGCCCCGCGGATCGGCAGCCGCGAGGTTTTCCGGCATCGGGGAGCCCGATGCCACCGGAGCAGTCGGCGGAACGGCGCAAGCGGGCTGTCGATTNNGATTGAAGCCCGCACGCGTTGGCGAGGGGCCACGCGGCGCCCCGCGCTCGCGCGTCGCGCCTGGCATGATCACGCTGATTTCGGAACATCGACTAAAACGACAGCCCGTGAGCGGCCTGCCGCTAACTGATAACGGCGCCGCTGGCGGAATCCAAGATCCCGCTCAATCCACCGGTTGCTGGATCGGTTGGGGCGACTCACCGAAGGTGTAGATCAAGGTTTCACCATCGATCGTCGCGCGAACGCGTCGCAATTCCGGTTGGGCGGTCAGGAAGGTGGTCAGCCCGGTCGACTGTGGCGAAACGACTCGCTCCAACTGTTCGTGGATCGTTTCGCCATCGGTCAGACGGAGCATGGCAACATCCATTTTGGGCGTTGATTTGTTGATCTCATAAATGGTTTTCGAACGTGCCATCAACACCACGGGCGAACCATACGGCTGGTCGATGGTCATGCCCCAAGGGTCTTGCTCGAAATCCCGCGTCCAACGGATCTCGCCCGATTGCGTCGAGACGGCAATGATCTTGTGGACCGTACGGTGCGTTTCGCCATGCTGGGTCAGCATGTCGCCTTTTTGACGCACGACGGCGTTTGCCGGCAGCACCAGGATCTGGCCGTCCATCCACATCGCGTACATCGATTGAAGTTCCGGCATCTCACCGATCTCGTGACGACACAGTTCGGTCGCCTGCAGAAGGTCCCAAATCACAAGCCGCCCCGTGCTGTCCAACAGCACCAGATAGCGGTCTTGCAAGATGCGTCCGCAACCTCGTCCGGCCGCCTGGGTTAGCGGTTGCTTGATCAAGGCTTCGATTTCTAAGGCAACTTCGCCACTGAACGGATCCACCAAACGCACGATCGCCGCGGATGATTTCGAATCGACTTCATAGGCCAAGACGTGTTTCCCGCTGGTTGCCCAGACCTTTCCATAATCCCAATCCGCCGAATCGATCTTGCGGCCGTCATACAGGTCGAACTGTGACACCGAGGCGAAGATTCCTTTGACGTAGGAGACAACGGCGACGCGGTTGTCGTTGACCACGATGTGCCCAATCGTCGGGGCCGACGAATTTCGCCACAGTGTTTCTTTGTCTCTCGTATCAACAGCAATCAAGTCACCTGCTTGCAGCACCAGGACGCGATCCCCGAGCACCGGTCCGACGCGGAACTCGCTGATCTGATTGGCCGCACCGGAATTGGTCGGGTAGGAGAAATTGGAATCTCCGAAGACGGTCGTTTCGATCTTGCGCTGGGTATTGGTTACCCCGTCCGCCCCAAAGTCGCGCGACCATAAGGACGCTTCGCTGCGCCGACTGCTCTGCATCGCAAACAGATCCACCGCAGAGATGCGCCCCGGACGCTCCAGGATCATCAGCCCGCCGCTGATCTTGGCCTTGCGGTCCTGAATCCTGGCCGCGCGGAATTCATCCATCGGTAACGGCATCACGTCGCCGTTGGGATTTTGGAACATCACCGAACCGCCGCGGTTGACCACTTTCCAGCCTTGAAAGGTTTGTCCGCCGTAGAGCGTCGGGTCGACCACCGCTTGCAGAAACGTCGACCGTCCTCCGCCCGGCAGCGATTGCGATTGCCACGACAGTGAGACCGGCGCGGTGACATCGAGCGTGGGCGTCTGCGCCGCGATCCGGTCTTCGGCGAGTGTCCCCATTTCCTGCAACTTGGCTTTGATATCCGCCGCGAGATCGGCGGAGTCTTCGTTCGCATCGGGATTCAGAATGGCCTGGCTGACGGCCACGGCATCCTGATGCAGCGCACCTTCGCTGTAGACCTCGCCGAGCGCGGCGGCACGCCGGGGCGTGTACCGCCACTGTTGCTGGTCAAACAGCCGAGACGGCAAAGTCGGTCCCAGCAACAAGCGTTCGGCCGAAAACAATTCGTCCTCGGCAACGCGTCGTTTGGCCAGCGAGATGACAAGATCATCGATGCCCAGTGGGCCTAACTGCCCGGTCATGACCGACAACCGTTTGGTGGATTCCAAAGGCATCGATTCCAAGTGCGTTTTTAATTCTTGTGCAACGGCGTCGAGTTGGTTTTCTTCTTCCGCGATCCGCATCACTTCGGCGGCTCGCGCGGAGACCCAGCTATCGAGTGCACAACCGCGTGTGGGGTCGCGAAGGATCGCATCCTCTTCATTGCCGACCAGAGAAATGTTGGTCATCACGTCGGAGAATTCCAGCAACCGCTTCGTCGCCGTCTGGACGGATCGGTTTCGCAGTGCCGATTGGATTCTCAACGCCAAGAACTCCAAACGTTGGGCCGGAGTATCGATCAACGCATCGAGATCGTCTTCCAAATCCGAAGGCGGCGTGGGGTTTTCACGCAATTCACCCAGCATGGACGAAATCGACAACATCAGCACGTCATCGCTGTCCGGATCGATCTTGCGTGCTTTTTGCAGCACCATCAGTGCTTCTTGACGCTCGCCCCGTTCGCTCAACAGCAGCGCTTTTTGGACGAGCGCGTCCAAGTTGTCCGGGTCTTCTTGAAGAATCCGTTCGACACGCGGCCCCAGCGTTTTTTTGCCGAGGGCGACGACAAGACGTGTGGGGCTCTGTGAAATGATTTCACCGTCGATGGCGATCAAGTTGCCGAGCGGGAATTGGGCCGTCACACGATCGACCAGCGAGCCGTCGTCCAAGGAAATCTCGACCAACTCGTTGCCGCTGGTCGGAACGATGTAGGAATGGTCACCGAACACGCCCCGGCCGACGATTTGTTGTCCGGCGGAAATCAGGCGTTGGTCGGTCCGCCAGTTCAGACGCCCATTTTCCAGGTCGTGGCTGACGACTTCACGTGCACTGACCATCAACAGCTGGTCGTCGCGAATGCCGGCAACATAAAACGCGGCCTGTCGGGATTTACTGAAACGCTTTTTGCCATCGACCAGTTCAAAGCAGTACAGGTTGTCGGTCGCGGCGGGGGTGACCAGCACACTCAAGCCGCTGGCGGTCGCAACGGAGTTGTGCCAGCGTTGCAGCAACTGGTCGGACGACTTCCCCGAACGCGAGTTGAACATGATGCTGCCCATCGCGCGGCGCTGATAGGAATTACCCCAGCGTAGCGTCCGATCGGCCAAATCGACCGCGACGGTCGCGCCGGCACCGGTCGGGCAAATCAAGACTCCTTCGTGGTAGCTGGGCGTCGCTCCGGAGATGCGTCGGATCGCATCAAACTGAATCCCGGCACCCTCGATTGCCACCAGTTGTTGTTGCCACAACAGCTTCCCCGTCGCCGGATCCAGGCTGACCAGCATGATGTCACCGGCGATTTCCGCCATCGCGTACAAGGCTCCATCGACCGCGATCGGTGCCCCCAAAAAGAAAGCCTGGTTCAGCTCGCTTTCGATGGTCGGGTTTTGGCCCAGACGCCACAACGTCTTGCCTTCGGTTTCCAATTCCAACGCGACCAAGGTGTTGCGCCCGCCGTCGGCCGTACTCGTGTTGCGAACGCCCATCAGCGGATTGATTTGCAACATTTGAAACGGCGAGAGGTCGTCGAGCAGATAGACCCGCTCGCCGTCGCTGGTGATTTGCCCGTACGGCAAGTCATTCCACACGCGGCGGCTGAGGCGGTCCGGCGGATCGGAGGATCCCATCCCGAGCATCGCGTCGTATTGTTCGTTGTCGGCCGAGACGTCGGTTTGAAACCAGGGGTACTGCCAGACGCGTTTTCCGGTTCGATAATCCACGCCCCGCAGACGTTCGGTCGTCCGCATCAGCAATTGGTTGCCGACTCGGATCGGTGTCCAGCTGGGCGGAACCAAACGACCGCTGGCCGCCAATTCTTCTTCCTTCTGCCGTAGCCGTTGTTCTTCTAACGGAGTCGCGGTGGTTTCCAGCATCCAACGGGGCGTCGAAAGCGGCAGCTGGCCGTCGGCGGTTTCGTTTCGCGAAGCCGATCCTCCCAACAACGGATAGTCGGTCGAACGGCTGATCGAATCGGTTTCGGGCGATTGGTAGTGCCCATCAATCCAGCTCCGCCAATCGGTCACGGTTTCGGCGGTCTGGCGGTCGCCCCCGTTCCATCGCACGCTGATCGATCCCAGATCACGCGGGATCGTGCGATCGGCCAAGCGACAAGCAATCGCATGCATCGCCGACACCTCGTCGCCGAGTTGATCGACCGCGTGTCGGCTGGTCACCACATCATCGAGCAGCAACGAGCAAGCCAAGGGATGCCCCAGGTACAACTCTCGCTGTGCCAAGATCAACGATGCTTGATATCCTGCTGCGGTGTGAAAGTACTTGCGGCGGACGCTGCGGAGAAGTTTCCAATCGCGTTGCCCGGTCGCTTCGTCGAGCAATTGTTTGGCCAGCGCGCCATAACGAAGCTCGTAGGTGGCAAACGCGTCGCTGGGCAACGCCCCGATCAAATCACGGCAATGACGCAAAAAGCTCTTGTCCAGCCGCTGTTGGTCGTTGTCTCGGATCTCCAGAAAAAAATCTTGGCCGGCGATCGTCGGATCGTTCGTCGGGTCGACGTGGCGTTCGAGCAAGTCGCCCAGAATCACCACCGCGTCACTGTACCTGGCGCCGGCGATCGCCTCCTCGGCGTCCTTCAATTGCTGATTGAGCAATCGAGGCGGCGGGATGAACCGCGACATGTTTTGATCAAAACCCACCCCGAAGCGGCCTTGTTGGGCCTGGGCACGATCGCCAACGCAAATCGCAAACCACAGCGACAGCGACAGCGACAGCGCGAAAAACCGAGACGTAAACGGAACGGCGGATGGGGCAGCAAAATTCATGTTCAAACGACTTGCGGAGCGGAACAGCGGAGCCGACGCGGCGAGGCAGTACACCTCAGCCATCATTGTAGCGCCCGAGGGCAAAGAAGGCGCCCACAGCTGACCATTTTATGACGTTGGATCGCGTTGCGACGCAAATCCGTTGGGGTTTCGCTGCTTCGCAGCGAGCGGGGATCGCCTGAAGGCTGGACACCAACCTTAGCGGAGCGCATCGCGAATGGCTGTGAACACTTCGTCCGGTGTCCCCGCGGCGTCGACGTCGACCACGATGCCCCGCCGGCGGTAAAACTCCAAGACCGGTTCGGTTCGATTTCGAAACACCTTCAGCCTGGTTTGAATCGTTTCGGGGGTGTCGTCGGCGCGTCCTTCCGACTCCGCTCGAGCGAGCAACCGCTGAACCAAAGCGTCTTCTTGAATGATCAGATTGATGACCGCGTCGAGCCGCTGATCGCGCTCGGCCAAGAATCCGGTCAGCATCTCCGCCTGGTTCACCGTGCGGGGGAACCCGTCGAACAGGTACCCGTTTTCGCAATCGGGTTGTCGAAGCCGGTCGATGATGAATTGCATCATCAAGTCATCGGGCGCCAAGTTGCCACCGTCGATGTAACCGGCGATCAACTCACCGAGCGGTGAGTCGGTCCGGCAGGCCCGTAGCATTTCACCCGAAGAGATGTGCGGGATCGCCAACTCGCGACTGAGGCGACGGCACTGTGTGCCCTTGCCAGCGCCCGGTGGACCGATGAAGACGATGCGCACTGGATGGTTCGCTTCGAGCAGGGTAAGTGGCGTAAGCTTCCAGCTTGCGAGTGTGGAAGGTAATCGCAAGCAGGATGCTTACGCCACGTTGATTTACACGACCGGGCTGACGCCACCGCCGGCGCCTTCCAACAGGCCGCGGTAGTTCCGCATCACCAGGTGACTGTCGATTTTCTGAACCAGGTCAAAGGCGACGCTGACCGCGATCAGCAACCCCGTCCCGCCGTAGAATCCGGCGATCGAATACGGCACACCGAGAGAACCGTAAACAATCGTCGGCACGATTGCGACGATGGAAAGGAACCCCGCACCGACGTACGTGATCCGAACCATGACCTTTTCCAAGTAGTCGGTCGTCCGTTTTCCAGGCCGGTAGCCGGGAATGAACGTTCCACTGTCCCGCAAGTTGTCCGAGATCTCTTTCGGGTTGAACGTGATCGCGGTCCAGAAGTAGCAGAAAAAGAAGATCAACGCGACGTACAGCAGGTTGAAGAAATACGACGCTTGGTCTTGCATGGTCAGACTGACCAAGTTCAACCCCTTGAAGATCGCCCCGCCGGTTTCGAACGCTCCGGCCATCAGGCCGAAGAACACGCCGGGGATCATCAACAAGCTGCTGGCAAAAATGATCGGCATCACGCCGGCCTGGTTGATCCGCAGCGGCAGGTGTTGTCGGGTTCCGCCGTAGACCTTGCGGCCGCGGGTGAATTTCGCCGATTGGGTTGGGATTTTACGCTGGCCGAGGGTGATGAAGACCACCCCGACGACCACGCCGATGAACAACACGAATAGCAAGATCAACGTTTCGATCCCGACTTGACCCCGGCTCAGTCCTGTCAACTGGGTTTCCATGTTGCGAATCAATTCGTACAGCGCTTTGGGCATCTGCGCCAGAATGCCGGCCATGATCAACAGGCTGATGCCGTTGCCGATCCCGTGCTCGTCGATTTGTTCGCCGAGCCACATCAGGAACACACTGCCGCAGGTCATCACCGCGACGGCGACGAACTGCCAGGGCAAGTACAGGCCTGTGCCGGCTTCGTTTAAGAAGTTGGCGTTGATGTTGCCGCCGCCCGGTCCACTGGCCGACAGCATGACCGAGACATAAATCCAGCTCTGCACCAGACAGATGCCGACGGTCAGGTAGCGGGTGTATTCGTTGATTTTCTTCTGACCCGCCTGGCCTTCCTTCTTCAGCTCCGCGAGTGCGGGAACGGTCGTTCCGAGCAGCTGCAGGATGATCGAAGCGGAAATGTAGGGCATGATGCCGAGGCCGAAGATCGTCAATTGACGAAGATCGCTGGCGGCAAACAAGCTGACTTTTTCCAGGAAATCGGCCGCACCACCGCCGGCCGAGTCGGTCGGGGCGTTGTCCACCATCGGCAGCGGGATGTGGAAACCGATCCGATAAATGGCCAGCAAACCCAGTGTCAGGAAGATTTTCTTCCTCAACTCAGGGATGGTGAACATGATTCGCAGTTTTTCAAGCATTCGCTCGATCCGTCTTTCGTTGATTGGGACGCGGCAACTCTGGCGATCGGCCGAATTGATGCCGCCTGCGGAAATTTAGTGTTTTTGGCGATCCATGGCGAGGGCAACGCCCGTTCAAAACAAAACGCCAGTCCGCGGGGGCGACTGACGTTTTGAACGTTTCATTCAGTGGCTCGTTTGTCTCAAACGAGTGCTCGCTGCGCCGGCCGAGCGACCCATCGATCAGGCTTGATTCAGGGCCGCGACGCGTTCGTCGGGGGTCCGTTTGGGCGCCAATTTGTTGACGGTCCCGCCGGCGGCGGTGATTTTTTCTTCGGCCGACTTGCTGAACCGGTGCGCCGACACGGTCAGCTTTTTGGTCAGTTCGCCGTCGCCGAGGATCTTGACTTCGTCGAACGTGCCCTTGGCGACATCTTTGGCAGCCATCGCTTCCAAAGTGACTTCGGCACCGTCTTCGAAATGGTCGTTCAGCTTGCCGACGTTAACCGCAAACACGGTCACCGCCCAACGGTTGTTGAAGCCGCGTTTGGGAACGCGGCGAAACATCGGCATCGCCCCGCCTTGGAAGCTGGGTTTACGGCTGTAACCGCTACGGCTCTTGTGACCCTTGTGACCGCGGGCGGACGTTTTGCCGGTGCCGCTGCCGGGACCACGCCCGATGCGTTTACGTTTGCGGTTCTTTTGAATTCCGCGATGGACATCATTCAGGTTCATAACGAAACCGAGGTAAGCAATGTTGCAAGTTGCGTCGCGGCATGATTCGCTCCGGACGCGTCAATCTTGAGTATTTTTTTAGGACGACAGTTCTTCGACGGTCAACCCACGCAGTGCAGCGGTTTCTTCACGCGTCCGCAGTTGCTTGAGGGCTTCGACGGTGGCTTTGACCAGCGTGACCGGGTTATTGGTGCCGTAGGACTTTGTCAAAATGTCGTGGATGCCGCAGGCTTCGCAAACCGCACGCACGGCCTGGCCGGCGATGATCCCGGTACCAGCCCCGGCGGGGATCAATGTGACCTTTGCGGCACCGAAGCTGCCCCAGACTTGGTGGGGGATGCTGCCTTCGACCAGCGGCACCTTGACCATGTCACGGGTCGCTTGTTTGGTCGCTTTCTGGACGCTCGGAGGCACTTCGTTTGCCTTTCCGTAACCCCAGCCCACTTTCCCCTGGCCGTCACCGACGACGACCATGGCGGCAAAGCTGAAGCGACGACCGCCCTTGACCACAGCTGCACAGCGTTTGATCTTCACCACGCGATCGAGCAAGCCGTCATCTTTCGACTCTTCCGCTTGCTTTCCGCCACGACGACGATTCTGGTTACTTCCGCTACTAATTGTTCCGACCCTCGGTTAGCCGACCCCTCGGGGTGCGGCAAGTTGAATTGGTTTTCGTAATCTCTGCTTTTCGATTAAAGCACGAGCCCGCTTTCACGGGCGGCGTCTGCGAACGCTTTGACGCGTCCGTGATATTTGTTGTGGCCACGATCCAGTTTGACTTCCTTGATCCCGGCGGCTTCTGCCTTGGCAGCGATCGCCTTTCCGACTTCGGCGGCACCGTCACAGTTACCACCGACCTTGACCGATTCGCGGAGGTCCTTGTCGCGGGTGCTGGCGCTGGCCAGGGTTCGTCCGGTGGAATCGTCCACCAGTTGAACCGAAAAGTGCTTCAGGGTGCGTTGCACACACAGCCGCGGTCGATCCGCGGAGCCACGGAGCACGTTCCGCACGTGGTTGCGTCGACGAACACGTCTCTGTCCGAGTTTCTTGTTTTTGTCCATTGAAGTGCCGTCCTGTATCGCGGCCGATTCTTTTCGTTATTTGAAACGGGTCTGACGGGATTACTTGGTCGCCGACTTACCGGGCTTGATCTTAACTTGTTCGCCTTGGTAGCGAATCCCCTTGCCCTTGTAGGGTTCGGGCTTGCGGAGCGATCGGATTTCGGCGGCGAACTGGGTGACCTTTTGTTTGTCACAGCCTTGGACGACGACGTGCGTCTGGTCGGGGCAGGTCACGGTCAGATCGCCGGGGATCTTGCGGTGCAATTCATTGGCGTAGCCGACACGCAGCTGCAGCGTATCGCCGGAGATGCTGGCGAGGTATCCCACGCCGACGATCTCGAGTTTCTTTTCGTAGCCGTTGCTGACGCCCTCGACCATGTTGCCGATGATCGCACGGGTCAACCCGTGCAATTCTCGACTGGTTCGGTCTTCACCGCTTCGCGAGCAGGTGACGGTATCACCCTCGACGTCGACCGAGATCTCGGGACGATGGGTGAAGGTCAGCTTGCCCTTGGCACCCTCGACGGTGACGACACGATCGGCAACGCCGACGGAGACACCGCTGGGGATCTGGACTGGTTTTTTTCCGATACGACTCATTTCAGATCACTTGCTGAAAACGTTATTTGTACGGGTGTTAGGCGACTTCGCAAAGGATTTCGCCGCCGATCTTCTCTCGCCGAGCTTCGCGGTCACTGATCACACCCTTGCTGGTGCTGATGATCGTGATGCCCAGCCCGCCCAGGACCGGTTTCAGGTCCTTGCAGTGAGCGTACAAACGGCGTCCGGGTTTGCTCATTCGGCGAATGGTTTGGATCACGCGTTCGCCATTGGAACCGTATTTCAGTTCCAGGCGAAGCACATTGACGGGGTTTTCTTCGACCTCCGCCCAATCCCAGATGAAACCTTCGCGCTTCAGCACGTCGGCAATCCCCCGCTTTACGCGGCTGGAAGGGATGTCCACAAAGGCACGTTCAACGCGAACGGCATTGCGGATTCGGGTCAACATATCGGCAATCGGGTCTGTCATCATGGCTTTTCGTCGCTCCGTTGTCTTACCAACTGGCCTTACGAACACCGGGGATCAAACCCAAGTTCGCATTTTCGCGGAAACAGATTCGGCACAAACCGAACTTGCGGTAGACCGAACGAGGTCGACCACAGAACTTGCACCGGTTCTCGCGCCGGGTACTGAACTTCGGCTTCCGATTTGCCTTGGCGATTTTTGATTTACTTGCCACTGGCTGTCTTGGGGTTGCAGCTGTGAAACGGTTCGCAAAATAAAGTGACTGTTAAAACGTCGCTCACGCAGCGTCGCTTTTTCCCGGCGCCGCTTTGAACGGCATGCCGAACAATTCCAACAACGCTCGTGCTTCATCATCGGTCTTGGCCGACGTCACGTACGTGATGTTCATGCCCTGCGGGCGGGTAAACTTGTCAGGGTTCAGTTCGGGAAAGACCAATTGCTCGGTCAGTCCCATCGTATAGTTCCCACGGCGGTCGAACGCTTTGCGGCTGATTCCGCGAAAGTCGCGGACTCGGGGCAGCACGATCGAGACCATCCGGTCGAGAAACTCGTACATGTGTTGTCGACGCAGGGTCACCATGCATCCGATCGGCATGCCTTCACGCAAGCGGAAGTTCGCGATCGATTTTCGGGCGACCGTCATCACCGGTTTTTGGCCGGCGATTTGGGTCATTGCATCGTAAGCCAGGTCGAGGATTTTTTTGTCGCCGATGGCTTGGCCGACACCCATGTTCAGCGTGATCTTTTCCAGACGCGGAACTTGGTGCGGGTTCTTGTAGCCGAAGCGTTCCACCAACTGTGAGCGGATGGATTCTTCGTAGGCCGTTTGGAGTCTTGGTTTGTTTGCCATGGTTCGGTTCACGCCTTCTTATAGCTGTCACGGGGCGGGGAGATCTTTCCCAGGCTAGCACCGCTTTTCTTTGCAAATCGTTCCTTGGTGCCGTCGTCCAAGTAGCGGACTCCGATCCGCGTGGGCTGGCCGGATGTCGGATCGATGACCATCACGTTGCTGGCGTGAATCGGCATCTCCTTGCTCAGACGGCCCCCTTGCGGGTTCTTCTGGCTCTTCCGAACGTGTTTCCGCACCAAACCGGCGCCTTCGACGACAACTTTGTTCTTCTTGCGATCGACGACCAGCACCTTCCCGCGATGACCCTTGTCACCGCCGGCGATCACTAGCACTTCGTCTTCAACTTTGAGCAACATGACTGGAATACTCTGCATGGACTGGGCGATGGGACGCCCAATGTGATTTGTTTCGAGACTCGGAGTCTGTGACTCCGGCCGCTTGGAGGGTTTAGACCACTTCGTTGGCCAGGCTGACGATCTTCATGAAGCTCTGCTCACGCAGTTCACGGGCGACCGCACCGAAAATCCGCGTGCCGCGAGGCGCCTTGTCTTTATCGATCAGGACCACAGCGTTGCTGTCGAACTTGATGTAGCTGCCATCGTTACGGCGTGTCGGGGTTTTCGTCCGAACGATGACCGCTCGCACAATCGCCTTCTTCTTGATCTCGCTGCCCGGGATCACGCTTTTGACGCTACAGATGATGACGTCGCCCACGCGGGCGAATCGGCGTCGGCTGCCGCCGAGCACCTTGATGCACATCACCTGACGAGCACCGGTGTTGTCGGCAACATCGAGACGGGTTTCTTGTTGGATCATGGCTGGTTATTCAACTGAAAAATTATTCGCTTTCGCTTTCGGATCCGGCCGACGCAGCCTCTGCTTGTTCAGCTTCCTTGCGTGCGGCACGCAAGGCGACCAAGTCCACTTCGGTGCTCTTCTCAATCACTCGAACCAAACGCCAACGCTTCAACTTGCTCAGCGGTTCGGATTCGATGATCTCGACGCGGTCACCGACGCCCGACTCGTTTGCCTCGTCGTGGACGTGACAAACCGTTCGACGGCTGATGTATTTCTTGTACTTGGGGTGCTTCACCAGGCGATTGATTTCGACGCGGCGCGTCTTATTCATCTTGTCGCTGGTGACGATGCCCGAAACTACGCGTTTTGGCATGGTGCTACGCTTCGGCTGGGGTGTTGTTGTTGGCTGCTTTGCTTCGCTCGGTCTGAATCGTCTTGACGCGAGCAATCAAACGTCGGTTCTTGCGGATGTCGCTGGGCGTGTTCAAACGCTCCGACTGAGACTGAAAACGCAGTCGAAACAAGTCGGCGGCCGCTTCGGCAGCGGTCGCTTCGAGCTGTTCGTCGCTCATCTCTCTCAGTTCGCTATTGCTGGTCATGACCAGGCCTTCGGTAAACAAAAGTGGAGGTCGGGTCCGTGGGCGGTTGATGCCCGTCGGCTACTCATTGTCTCGATCGAATCAGAGCCAATCTCTGATTCCCATTTAGAACGACCGTCGTTCGACGAATCGCACTTTCACCGGCAGCTTGCTCGCCAAACGGGCGAAACAAACCTTGGCTTGCTGTTCGGTCACACCGCCGAGTTCGTAAAGGACGGTGCCCGGCTTGACGACCGCGGCCCAGAAATCCGGTTCACCCTTGCCCTTCCCCATCCGTGTTTCCAGCGGCGTGCTGGTGACGGACTTGTCCGGGAAGATTCGGATGTACAGTTTTCCTTCGCCACGGACGTATTGCTGAGCCGCAATCCGTCCCGCCTCGATCGTCGTCGCCTTGATCCAACCGGGTTCCAAGGATTGGATCCCGTAGTCACCAAAGACGACCGTGTTGCCACGAGTCGCACTACCTTTTATGCGCCCTCTTTGGCTTTTTCG
This sequence comes from Stieleria sedimenti, assembly GCF_025060895.1. Lineage (GTDB taxonomy): Bacteria > Planctomycetota > Planctomycetia > Pirellulales > Pirellulaceae > Stieleria > Stieleria sedimenti. The sequence continues at coordinate 136,088 of NZ_JANZKV010000146.1, forward strand.
ATGCTTGACCCGTTTGGGCATCAGCGCCATCGTTGTCGTCTCCGTAAGTACCTTGGTTAATCCAGACCTGAATTCCGATGTGCCCCTGTGGCGTCATCGCTTCGGTCGTTCCGTAATCAATCTTCGCCTGCAACGTGCTCAACGGAATCGAGCCCATGCTTTGTTTTTCGCGGCGTGCCATTTCGGCTCCGCCCAATCGTCCTGCCAGTTGGATCTTGATGCCCTTGGCACCGGCGTCCATCGTCTGCTCGAGCGATCGCTTCATCGTGCGTCGGAAGCTCGATCGCTTTTGCAACTGTTGTGCGATATCTTCGGCCACCAGTTGAGCTTGCAGCTCGGGGCGTCCGACCTCTTCGACCTTCAGGTTGATGCGGCGGCCGATCAGGTTCTGCAATTCGGCTTGCAGGATCTCGATTTCTTGGCCTTTCTTGCCGATGATCAAACCCGGCCGAGCGACGTACATCATCACCCGCACTTCGTCACGCGTTCGTTCGATCTCGATGCGATCGATTCCGGCGTTCTTGTATTGGTTCTTCTTGGGGTGGTTGGTGATGAAGTTTCGCAGTTTGCGATCTTCGACCAACAGGTCTGCAAAATCTTGCTTCGACGCGTACCATCGACTGCTCCAGCCGCGGGTGACACCGGTTCGAAACGCGATTGGATTGACTTTCTGTCCCATCGTTTACGACTCTTTGATTGTGCTGTTTCCGAGGGGCTTAAATTTCGTCGATCGGCGTCACTTTGACGCTGATGTGGCTGCTGCGTTTTTTGATGATGTGGGCACTGCCTCGTGCCTTGGGACGCATCCGCCGGAACATCGCCCCGCCGTCGACTCGCACATCGGTCAAAACCAGTTCATCGATTCGGTGTGGGCTGCCGCCGGTCTGGTCCGGATCGAGTGCGTTGGCGACGGCACTGCGGATCACTTTTTCCAGCATGCGGGCACCGCGTTGCGGCTGATACTTGAGCGTATCGAGCGCTTCGTCGGCGTATTGGCCACGCACCAGGTCGGCAACCAGACGCACTTTTTGTGCACTGATCCGAGCATTGCGGTGGCTTGCTACAAATGTTGACATCGTATCGACCTATTTCTTTTTGCCGCCGTGACCCTTGAACGTCCGAGTCGGAGCGAATTCGCCCAACTTGTGACCCACCATGTCTTCGGTCACTTGAACGGGGATGTGTGCCCGTCCGTTGTGAACCATAAACGTCAGATTGATAAACTCGGGAACGATCGTGCAGGCACGAGCCCAAGTTTTAATCGGCGTCTTCTTGCCTTCCTCGGCCTGCTTCTGCACCTTGAAGTACAGCTTCGGGTCGACGTAGGGACCTTTTTTGCTACTGCGGCTCATCGTTCTTCAGCTACCTGATTACTTGTGCAGTTTCAACTGACCGTATCGCTTGCTCTTGCGACGACGAACGATCGAGCTGTTACTTGGTTTACGTTTCTGGCGTGTGGCACCACCCTTGGCACTCTTGCCCTGCGGGCTGACCGGGTGACGACCGCCCTTGGTTCGGCCTTCACCACCACCGTGCGGGTGATCGATCGGGTTCATCGCGGTTCCACGCACGTGTGGGCGACGTCCGAGCCATCGGGCTCGGCCGGCCTTGCCCAGGACCACGTTCATGTGCTCGCTGTTGCCGACCTGGCCGATCGTTGCTCGGCACCGGTTGGGGACACGTCGCACTTCACCGCTGGGGAGTTGCAATTGTGCCCAGTCGGCCTCGCGGGCCATCAGTGTCGCACCCGTGCCGGCCGAACGGCAGAGCACCGCACCGCCACCGATTCGCATTTCGATGCAGCACACTGTAGTGCCCAGCGGGATGTTCTTCAGCGGTAGGCAATTGCCCAGTGTCGGCGGAGCTTCGGGGCCATTGAGCAGCTTGTCGCCGGCCTTCAGGCCCGAAGGAGCCACCACGTACGTCTTTTGACCGTCGGCGTACTTCAGCAACGCGATTCGGGCGGACCGGTTGGGGTCGTACTGAACCGAGTCGACCGTCGCAGACACTCCGTCCTTGACACGACGAAAGTCGATCAAGCGGTACATCTGCTTGTGACCGCCGCCGCGATGTCGGGCGGTGATCTTGCCTTGGTTGTTGCGACCACCGGTCTTTCGTTTCGGTTTCAGCAGCGACTTTTCCACGGTGTAGCCGGGCGTCAGTTCAGCGAAATCGCTGACCGATGCATTTCGGCGACCGGGGCTGGTCGGCTTGTAGATGCGAATTCCCATCGCTGAGTTCTATCTGGCTGTTAGGAAATAACTGGTTTCTGGATGCACGCCCCGGTTGGGGCGAGTGGCTGGGCGACTTCGTCGGCGGCGATTGACGGCCTAGAAGAAGTCGATTTTGTGATCTTCGTGCAAGTGAACGATGGCTCGGCGCCAGTCGGACGTGCGACCGAGACCGTTGCGTGTGCGGCGGAACTTGCCTTTGCGGTTTTGGGTGCAGACCTTTTCGACCTTGACATCAAACAGCTTTTCAACAGCCGCCTTGATTTCGGGCTTGGTGGCCATGCGGTGCACTTCAAACGCGTATTCGTTGTGCCGTGTTGCGCGGTGAACGCCTTTTTCAGTCACGAGCGGACGCAGCAGGATCTGGTGCGGCTCGAGCTTGATTTTCGTTTCCGGCTGGGCAGGTGGTTGAATTCTTGCCATCGCTCAAATTCTTCTTGTATTAGTGTGGGGGAGCGGTCGGACCTAAACGGCCTGCCCGTCGGCAAACGAGCCATCTTTGATCTTGTCCAACGCCGCCTTGGTGACCAGCATTCGCTTGGGCTTGAGCACCGAAAGAGCGTTCAGCTGGCGAACCGGCTGCACCTCAACTCCGGGGATGTTTCGGCCGCTCTTGTAAACCGCGACGTCTGCGTCGGCGGTTGCGACGAGCGTGGTGGTCGATTCGAGGCCCAGGTTTTTCAGCGTCGATGCGAGTTTCGACGTCTTGGGCGCGTCATAGTCGAGTTGATCGATGACGAGCATCTCGCCGTCGTCGATCTTGCTGCGGATCGCCATGCGGGTGGCTCGTCGCAACGCTTTTTTGGGCAATCGGTAGCTGTAATCGCGCGGTTTGATCGTGCGTGCAACGCCACCGCCGCGGCGAACGTTGGTTCGCTTCGAGCCGGCTCGGGCGTGGCCGGTGCCCTTTTGGCGGTACATCTTTTTGTTGGTGCCGCTGACTTCGCCACGGGTTCGCGTGTTGTGTGATCCCTGGCGATTGTTCGCCTGGTACATCACCACCGCGTCGTGGAGCAGTTGCTTGCTGATTCGGTCCGCGATCGCGGCCGAGTCGATTTCGTAGGTTCCGACTTCTTCGCCGGACTCGTTGACGATTGAGAGTGTTGCCATCGGGACTAACCCACCTTGTTCGTTTGACGGATCGTCACCAGGCCACCGTTCGGCCCGGGGACGGAGCCGCGGATCAACAGCAAATTGTCTTCGGGGACGATTCGCACCAATTCCAGGTTTCGCGTGGTGACCTTGGTGTTACCGTATTGGCCCGCCATGCGGATGCCCTTGAACAGGCGGCTCGGCGACGCACTGCAACCCGTACCACCGGCGTGGCGGTGTACTTTCTTGACACCGTGGGTGGCTCGCTGCCCCGAGAAGTTGTGGCGTTTCATGACGCCGGAGAAGCCGCGGCCCTTGCTGGTGCCGGTCACGTCGACGCGTTTGACGCCGTCGAAGATTTCAACCGTGACCGTGCCGCCGACGGAGAGGTCGGTTTCGCCGCGGAATTCGCGGATGAAACGCTGGGGCTCGCAGTCTGCTTTTTCGATCAGCTCGACGCCTGCGTCGGCCCGTTTCTTGGACCGTTTGCTGTCGAGCTTTGCCACGTGGCCGCGCTCGGCTCGACTGGCCAGGCGGCGTGGCTTGTCTTCAAAACCCAATTGGACAGCGCTGTAGCCGTCGCGGTCAGCAGAGCGAATCTGGAGCACATTGCACGGGCCGGCCTGGATCACGGTCACGGGGACGACGGTACCGTCCTCTTCGTAGACCTGAGTCATTCCGATTTTGCGACCAAGTATTGATGGTGACATAGCTCTAGCACCCCGGCTTTCGCCGTGGTCATTTATCGCTCGTATCTGGGTTTTGAACTTCTCGTCCCGAACCGGAAGCTTGCGTCGCCCGCGAAAGGCGGTTGGCAGCTAGGGTTATCGGGAGCGATATCCGTTCATGCGGAATACCGGACCTAAAAACTTTGGGGCGTCGACCCGCACCGCGTTCGGCGGTGAGGCGAGGGCGAAACGTCGCGACGAGCGACGTTCGTGCTATCGAGCCGAAGCTTTGATTTTGATATCCACCCCGGCGGGTAGACTCAGTTTGTTCAGTGCTTCGATCGTCTTGGCGGTTGCTTGGACGATGTCGATCAAGCGTTTGTGGGTTCGGATCTCGTACTGCTGACGAGCCTTCTTGTTCACAAACGGGCTTGAAAGCACGGTGTAGCGTTCGATGCGAGTCGGCAACGGGATCGGCCCGTGGACTTCGCTGTGAGTTCGCTTGACCGTATCCACAATCTCCTGGGCACTCTGATCGAGCACGGAGTGATCGTATGCTTCCATACGGATCCGAATGACTTCGTTGGCTCCGGCTGACACAGTACGATTCCAGTAATAATGAGTGGCGAAACAAAGGACAGCAGCACCTGGCCGCTCGGCGAGGTGTTTCCCAGGTGACGTTCGTCTCACGGGAGGGCGAGAATGTAGGGGCGGCTCTGGTGAGCGTCAACGGCTCTTCGCAAAAACTAATGAAAAGTTTCTTTAAATTGGTTGGCGTGGGATTTCACGGGGGTTGGCGAGGTCACCGGTTCGCTGCAAAACCGCCGACCTGGGCGATTTGCCACGTCGACACGCATCTGTCGGGCCGGTATCAGATAAGTGACAGCCAGTGCTCGCTGCTGAACGGAATGATCGGTGGCGAAATGGCGAAACTGAAATCAGAAGGAGTATTTGTATCGTGAATCAGCTCGGCGGGCTTTGGCGTGACACATGGTGGGTTTGGGTCGGTTTCCTCGTGCTGACGGTCGTCTTGGCCGTCACCGTTGGGAAGTTTTTCTACCTGCTGATCCCCTGCTTGCCTGTGCCATTTGCCTATTTTGCCTTCAACCGCTACGACGAGCAGGGGAACGAGAAGGCGGATCTTTAAGAGTGCTGTGGCAGCGGCGAGCGTTTGTCGCTCGCTCGACGGGCCCGTCGGGCGAGCGGGCTTGCGCGGTGCCCGAATGCTGGCGCGAATCGGCTGATATCACTCGCACGCATCAGCCGTTTTGCGTGGGGCTGCGAGCGCTCTTTGGTCGTTGGCGTGACCCCGGATGGGGTCAAAGCCAGTAGCCGGAGGTGAGCGTGGCGACACCTCCGGGCATACGGTCTCCCGCCTGACGCGACCCCGGAGGGTGTCGAAGCAAGTCGCGTTCGAACCCGCGGTCCCGACCTGCTCCACCGATTGGCCCCGCCTCTCGATCGACTCTTTTTGGAACGCGATCTGCACCGCTGGCGGATTGATTCGCTTCGACCCCGTCCGGGGTCGTTGGGATTCTCGCGGGGGGCTTTCCGGAGGTGCCGCTGCGCTGGCCTCCGGCTAGCTGGCCTCCGGCTAGCTGACCTCCGGCTACTCGCTGCAATCCCTTCGGGATGCTGCGGGTCGCCTGTGGCGACGCAGGTGTCGTGCCGGGGTGCGCTGGAAATGAAAAAGGCACCCGCGGCGGAGCCGAGGTGCCTTTTTCGCATTTGAGAGCGGCTGATGGGATTCGAACCCACGACAATCACGTTGGCAACGTGATGCTCTGCCAACTGAGCTACAGCCGCGTCATTTCTGTCAGTGCGGGCAGATTATCAACAGATTGTGAGAATCGGCAAGCCCTCGGGGAAACTTGAGGCAGATTGTTTTCAGAAATCCTGACGATTGTGTGAGAATCGCCGGAAGCAGCGTAAAATCGCGGCGGCGACTTGCCGATTTTGACTCGACCGCGATAGATTACGGGCTTCTCCAGCAAACAGAGCATTTCGCTGCAGCGAAAAAACGCTTTGCGGCAGACACACTAATTTTGTTCACCCCGTTCCCGTCCAAGGTGCGTTACAGGATGTCCACGTCCATAGATTCCCCCGAAAACGCCGAAGAAGCGACCCCACTCCAACTGGAGGTCCAGGTCAGTTCCCCGCAGGCGTGTGTCCGCGATGTTGTCGTGACCGTTCCCGAGTCCGAAGTCAAACGCTACCTCAAAGACGCGTATGATGAATTGGTGCCGGAAGCCCAAGTGCCCGGTTTTCGCAGCGGTCGTGCACCGCGGCGTCTGGTCGAAAAACAGTTCAAAGACCGCGTGGTCGAGCAGGTCAAGGGCAAGCTGTTGATGGACAGCCTTTCGCAGGTCACCGAAAGCCAAGACTTCTCGGCGATCAGTGAGCCTGACTTCGACTACAACTCAATCCCCGATCCGGGTGAAGGTCCGTTCTCGTTCCAGTTCTCGATCGAAGTGCGTCCCGAGTTTGAGACTCCCAACTGGAAAGGGTTGGAGCTGACCAAGCCGGTTGAAAACATCGACGACGATGCGGTCACCGCGGCATTGCAACGGGTCTTGAAAGACCGGGCTTCGTTCGAAGCGACCGACGAGCCGGCTGAATTGGGCGATAAGCTGGTCGTCACCATTCGCTTCAAAGAAGGCGACGAAGTCATTTCGACGATGGAAGAGGAATCCATCACGCTGGCTCCGGCACTGTCGCTCAGTGATGCCGTGTGCGAATCCTTCGGCGCCGATGTCGCCGGTAAAAAGGAAGGCGATACCGTCACGACGGCGGTCACGCTCGGTGATTCCGACGACGATGCGGACAGCGCTCGCACGCTCACCGCCGAAGTCGAGTTGGTCGAAGTCCAGAAGCTTGAGAACGTTGAGCTAACCGGCGACGTGCTCGAAGAGCTCGGTGACTTTGAAACCGAACAAGAGCTTCGCGAATTCGTCAAAGATTCGCTGGTCCGTCAAGCCGAATACCGCACGCAGCAAGCCGTTCGCCAGAAGGTGACCAACCTGTTGGCCGAGTCGGTCAGTTTTGAATTGCCTGAAGACCTGGTTCGCCGTCAAACCAATCGCGAATTGCAACGACGCGTTTTGGAGATGCGTCGCAACGGATTTGACGACACAACGATCCGCGGCATCGTCAACGCACTGCAGCAGAACGCACGTGCCTCGACCGAGGCGGCGTTGCGTGAGCACTTCGTGCTGGAGCAAATCGCTGAAGAGGAATCGATCGACGCCGAGCCTCAGGAATTCGAAAACGAAATCATGTTGATTTCGCAGCAGTCCGGGCAAAGCCTGCGGGCCACACGGGCTCGGTTGGAAAAGACCGGTCAAATGGATGCCCTGCGGAATCAAATCGTCGAGCGGAAGGTGATCGAGTTGGTTGTCGAGAACGCCAAGGTCACCGAAGAAGAGATTTCGGCCGACATGGATGATCCGACCAAGGACTCCTATCCGGTGTCGCACAGCGTCTTCGGAACGAAAGCGGAGTCGGAAATTCCGGAAGCGAAATACGAGGACAATAGTGTCCCCGAGTCGCCGCTGCCGGGTTCGTCCGAGCAAGACAAGGATTGATTCGGACCTGATTCTACGAGCACCGGCAACCTTTTGAGGGGCCAACGAATCGATGGCGTTTTTGTCAACTAGTGTCGGAAGCAGTGCACTCGATGCAGGCGTCGACTCCGCCGCTGGCGCGATCAGCGGCGGGCCGGAACGCTTTGAATTGGCCGAAGAGGAGACTTCGATCGGACGCCATCCTGATTGCCACATCGTGGTCGATGCCGGTGCGGTCAGCCGATTTCATGCCAAGGTCGTTCGTCAGAAGGACCAATTCACGGTGTTCGATCTGGGCAGCCGAAACGGCACCTTCCTGAACGGTCAGTTGCTCTCCGGCGGCCAGGTGCTGCGTGAAGGCGACCGGATCCGGATCAGCGACATCGAGTTGATCTTCCACGGCGATAGCTATCCCGAATTCGCCTCCAGCGGGGCGTCGGAATTGACGTTCAGCGGTTCCAGTTTCGGAATCGTGATGGTCGACGATGATTCGGACAACTCGCGCGTCGTCGCGCCGCAGGTGGAGTTCGAAAAGTCGGGCGAAGGCCTGAAGATGAGAGCGACGCCCGAGGCGAAGCTCGAAGCGTTGTTGAAGATCAACCGCAACCTCAGCAACACGCTTTCGTTGGACAGCGTGTTGCCGGGAATCTTGGACAGTCTGTTCGCGATCTTTCCGTCGGCCGACCGCGGTTTCATCGTGATGGAGACCGCAGACGGCGGGTTGCAGACCCGCTGGATCAAAACCCGTCAGGCCCGTGACGAAACTGAAACGGTGCGGATCAGCCGGACCATCATTCGCCGCGTGATCTCAAGCGGTGAAGCCCTGCTGTCGTTCGACGCCATGCAGGACAGCCGTTTCGATAGCAGCGAGTCGATCGCAGACTTTTCGATCAAGAGCATGATTTGCGCACCGCTGGGCGATGCCGAAGGCAATCGGTTCGGCGCGATTCAAATCGATTCGACTCAAGGGCGTGGACAGTTCGTCGAAGAGGACATCGATCTGTTGGCCGGCATTGCGGCCCAGGCGGGCATTCTGATCAACAATGCTCAGATGCACGAACGGGCCTTGCAGCAACGCGAGGTGGAGCACGACTTGAAACTCGCGACGGACGTTCAAAAGGCGTTCTTGCCGCAGCGGTCGCCCGACGCAAACGGTTATGCCGTCGAAAGCTATTACCAAGCGGCCAATCACATCGGGGGCGACTACTTCGATTACATCCACTTGGCCGATGGCAAGATCGCAATCGTGGTCGCCGACGTCGTCGGCCACGGTGTGGCGGCGGCGATGTACATGGCCAAGTTATCCTCCGAGACGCGGTTCTGTTTGGCCGGGGAGCCCGACGTCGCACGGGCGATCGAAAAACTGAACGATCGCATGAGTGAACTGGGCGTCGAGCGATTTGCGACGTTCCTGCTGGTCGTCCTCGATCCGGCCAGCCCCCACGTGACGATCGTCAACGCCGGACACATGCCTCCGATTTGGCGGCACGCCCGCACCGGCGAAATCACCGAACCGGGCGGCGAAGAATCGGGGTTGCCGATCGCGATCTATGCGGGAATGGAATACGAAGCCGTCAGCGCCGAGGTGGAACCCGGCGACGTGCTGTTGCTGTACACCGACGGCGTCAACGAAGCGATGGACGCCGAGGACAACGAGTTCGGGATCGAATCGATTCGAAAGCTTGCCGCGCTGGAGAGCGAAGCCGGGGCCATCAAAGACCGCGTCGTCCAGGCGGTCATGGAACACGTCGGTGACGCGCCGCCCTTTGATGACATGTGCATGGTCGTGATCCAGCGGACACAGCCTGTCGAGCCCCCACCCGGGGCCGAGTCGGCGGCTCCGGTCGATACGGTCGATGGCGATGAGATCGATACGGCGCTGCGATGAACGTTCGATTGATCGCACGCTACCGTGGTCGCGTTCAAGGTGTCGGGTTTCGAGCGACGGTGCTGTTTCACGCCGGCGGCCTGGACATCCATGGCTTCGTTCGCAATGAACCCGACGGAAGCGTCTTGGTCGACGCCGATGGGACCAGGAGCCAATTGAAGCAACTGCTCAGCCGGATCGATTCGCGGCCGGCCGGTTCGATCGACGATTGTGAAGTGACGTGGGTGGATTCGTTGCAGCGGAACAGCGGGTTTTCGATCGGTTAGTGTGATTTCGTTGCGGACCAGCCAGGAGGCTCACCCGGAAGGTGGATTTGGATCATGGAACAGTCTTTTCTCGCTTACTTAAAAGGTCGCACGCGGTCGTTGCCGCAGGTCATCGTCGGGATCGGTGACGACGCCGCCGTGATCCGGTCGCCCGCCTCGCCGTCCATTGTCTGCACCGATCAGATCATCGACGGGGTCGATTTTGCCATCGATGAACACGACTTGGCAGACGTCGGTTTTAAAGCGATGGCGATCAACTTAAGTGACGTCGCGGCGATGGGAGCGATCCCGACCAGCGCGTTGGTCACCCTGGCCTTGCCCAAACAAAACGCGACGAAGATCGCCGGTGAGGTTTACGAGGGGATCCTCGAATCCGCCCAACCATTCGACGTCGCCATCGCCGGCGGCGATCTGTCGACCTACGACGGTCCGCTGGCGATCAGTATCACCCTGCTCGGCCACGTGCCCGACGGCGATCCCTGGTTGCGGAGCGGCGCCGTCGAAGGCGATGTCGTGTTGGCCAGCGGCAGCTTCGGCGGCAGCATCGGCGGACGGCACCTGAGGCCGACCCCACGCATCGAACTCGCCTCCGCCATCCGAAAACTGGCCACCGTCCACGCGGCGATCGATGTCAGCGACGGGCTGTCCCTGGACCTGGATCGGATGTGCGCCAGCAGCGGCTACGGTGTTGAGTTGGACGTCGACGCGATTCCGATCCACACCGATGCGATCAAGTTGTCGGCCAAGACGGGGCGCGAGCCGTTTCAACATGCCTGGAGCGACGGCGAAGATTTCGAACTCTTGCTGACCGTCGCGCCGGCCGACGCCGAACGACTGTTGGCGGCAGACCTTCCCGCCCCACTGACCGCGATCGGGAAAATCGTCGGACGCACCGGGCTGTGGAAACTCCATGAAGGCAAGTACCTGAGACTTTCGCCGCAAGGTTACATTCACGACGAGTGAAAGGGCGGCACCGGTCAGACGGCGGTGCGGTGCCAAAGGAAGAGCTGGTCAAACGATTGATTGGTCAAACGATTGGGGCCGGCTGAGGGATACCGTTTCCGGGGTCTCAGCATTTTTTGACCCACCCATTTTTTGACCCACCTTTCCGCATCCGTCGCGCGTACCCGGCTCCGACGCTGCGCCAGGAAAGTCGATAGCGGTCTTCCAGGCACCACTGGACGAAGGTGTTGCTGTTGGGGCCGGGGACATAGCGGTAGGTGTGGCACCAGGGATAAGCGTGCGGTACGGTTTCAATCCGGCGCGCCAGTTGGTCGGCTTCCTCGCCACACCATCGATGCAGCCCATAGGCAAGGTGATTGCGGATGCCGGCGGTAGGGGCCATCAGATTTCGATGCACGTGCCCCCAGCTCTCTCCTCCGACGTCGGCGTCTTGCCAGACTTCCCAGCGGTCGCATCGGTCGCCATGACGGATCAGCAGCCAGCAATGCTCGGCAAATCGAAAGGGGCCCGGCAGGCGGGCTGCCCAGAGTTCCACGGTGACGGCATCGGCTGTCATGCGAGTGCTTTTTCAGCTTTGAATTTCGGGTTGCTGGAGCACTAAGAACCGATTTCGCCTCGGTCACCGGTTTGCCCGGCGGCGATGTCGGCGGCATAGCAATCGATCAGGGTAGACACGTTGGCCATCCGTTCGAGTTCTCGGAGCGCGCGAACGCTGCGATCGAGCCGCGCCAGCGTGATCGGTTGAGGGGCTGCGGCGAAGGCTTCTTCGCGCATCGTGTTGCGATAGTGTCCGATGGCCATGGAAAAAACGTCGCGCAACACGGCGCGTTTTTTCGGAGCCTCTTTGCCGGCTTCATCCACACGCGTCGTGACGATCCGTCGGATCGCGATCGGATCGGGGAACGGGCTCGCCAGTGCGCCGATCAACGCATCGCGAAAGCGTCTCGATTCGTCACTGAGCAGACGCAGTGCTGCCGGAACGTCTCCGCCGGCGACCTCGACCGCCTGAGAGACCTCGGCCGGTTCGGCTGGGATCTGGTGGACGTCACGGATCAGCCGTGTCGCCTCTTCGGCGGTCAAGGGCGCAAAGCGAATCACCTGACAGCGGGAACGGATGGTGGGCAATTGCTTTTGTTCGCTGGTTCCGACCAGCAGGATCACGGCATCCGAGGGCGGTTCTTCGAGCGTCTTGAGCAGGCAGTTGGCGCCTTCTTCGTTCAGGAAATCGGCGTCTTCCAGGATCGCGACCTTGCGGCGCCCGCAGTACGGGCTCAGCCGGACGTCACGGCAGAACCCTTCTTGCATTCGCACTTCCGGGCGACCGATCAACAGGTCGACGGGGATCACCGTTTTGTCTTTCGGTTTACGAATGCGAATCAGGTCGGGGTGGGTTTCGGCGTCGACTTGGACACACGCTTCACAGGTACCGCAGGGTTGCATCGACTCGGGCGGATTGCGGTTGCACAGCATGGTCCGGGCCAGCAGCGTCGCGACGCTGCGTTTGCCGACACCGGGCGGGCCGACCAGCAAGAAGCTGCCGCCGAATCGTTGTTGTCGGATCGAGTTGCCGAACCACTGTTCCAGGTGGCGGTTTCCGATCAAATCGGTCCAGTTGGCGATCATGAGGCCTGGGAATCCGCTGCGGCCGTGTGGCCGGTCACGCGGTTGTCGCTGTGACAATTGGGCTGGTGCACGTTTTCCTTTTCGATCTTTTCGATCTTGGCGATCCGTTCGGCGTGACGGCCGCCGTCGAATTCGGTTTGCAGCCAGCGGAGGACGAGGTCATCGATGGAACGTTCGCCGATCAGATCGCCGGGCAGGCACAGCACATTGACGTCGTTGTGTCGACGGCTCATTTCGACCATGACTTCGTCGTAACACGGGGCGGCGCGGACGCCGGCGAACTTGTTGGCGGTGATGGCCATCCCGATGCCGGTGCCGCAGATCAGGATGCCGCGATCGGCCTGGCCGTCGCTGACGCGTTTGGCGACCACTTCGGCAAAGTCGGGGTAGTCGACCGAGGAGTCGTTGAAGGTGCCTTCGTCGAGGATCTCGTACGAGTTGGCGGTCAGGGATTGGATCAGACGCGCTTTGATCTGCACGCCGCGATGATCGCTACCGAGTGAAATTCGCATTACGCAGACTCCTGATCTCCGTCGGAGACCTCGGGAAAAAAGTCGTCGTCCAGCCGTTGGAACCATTTTTCCAGCTCGCCTTCCATCTGGTCGGCACACTGTCGGTACGCATCGACCGGCATTCCGATCGGATCGGAAATGTCGCCGCCGTCGTGACGCAAGGTGAACACCCGATCGTGCATGTCGGGCCAGGCGGCCAAAATCGCCGCTCGGTGCGAACGGGTCATGGTCAAAACGAGATCGGCGACGTTCATGATGTCATCACCAAGCGGTTGGCTGGCGTGTCCGGTTAAGTCCAGTTTACGCTCTCCCATCACCTCGATCGATTGAGGGCTCGCGCTCCCGCCGGCAGAGGCGGCCACACCGGCTGAAAGCACCCGGACGGCGTCCTCCCGGCCCATCTTCTTTCGCAGGAGTTCACGCATCAGGGTTTCCGCCATCGGGCTGCGACAGGTGTTGCCGGTGCATACCATTACGATAACGGGTTTGACGAATTGATTCATGGCGGCTCGTTCAATCACTCCTTCTCGCAACAGTTCCCAACGTTTTCCGATGACCCGGACCACCGTGGATGCTCCACCATAACGGGTTGGGCCGTCGTCGAGCAGCAGTGGTAGAGTTTCGGAGAGTTGCTCAAGCACACCGGCGGCGGTGGTTTGCGTCGGTTTTCCAGATAAATTGGCACTCGTCAGCACCAACGGGGCGGCCATAAATCGGTGGATCGACTGCAAAATTCGGTGCTCGACGACGCGAAATCCGACCCCCCCACTCGGTCCGGTGATCCGCGGGCGGACCGAGGGTGGCAATTGGTGCACCGCGGAGTGGTCGTTTTCACAGGGGGTGACCAGGGTCAACGGACCGGGCCAACAGCGGTGGCTCAGCCGACGAGCCACCGGAGAGGCTTCGCAGAAAAAGTCTTCGGCCGCTTGACGGCTCCGCACCGAAATCGCCATCGGTGTCTCGCCCCGGCCCTTGATCTCGATCAATTTCTCGACCGCTTGGGCATCCAACGCGTGTGCGGCCAGCCCGTACACCGTGTCGGTCGGAAACGCCACCACCTGGCCTTCGGTCAACGCTTGGACGGTGCGGTGGATGATGTCGCTGGGGTCGTCGGTTTCGCGAAGATCAAGGACTTTGGTCATGAATGCCGACGAATGAGTCTGTCAAAGACGAGCGGGGCCCGTGCCCCGGTTCGAGTGCCGCCATTGTAAGAGCGGCAAAATTAAGTCCACAACCGGACGAACCGGAAAAGACCTGTAGAATGAGAACCTCCCCCGCAAAAAACGACGACGCGTCAATCCGATCCGATGAGACACCTGCGACAACCGGTCATGCAATCATCCACTCCACTACCGCGCCGCGCGATGCTGAAGCGGGCGGGGCTTGGCGCTGCAGCGTTGCTCGCCGCTGCCGTGCCGGGATGTGTGCCGGCCAGCGGGCACGGCCAGGCCGAATTGGTCTGGGGCAGACGGGGGCAGAGTTCGGGGCGTTTTCTCAAGCCGCGCGCCATCACGATTGATCGCAGCGATCAGCTTTACATCGTCGATACGACCGGGCGTATCCAGGTCTTCGACCGCGATGGGAATTGGTTGCGTCAATGGAAAACGCCGGAGACGAAGAACGGCCGGCCGACGGGGCTGGCGATCCAACACGGGCGACGTCCCGAAGACGATCTGTTGCTGGTCGCCGATACCCACTATTATCGTATGTTGGTCTACCACCTTGACGGCCGGCGGATCGAGTCCAAGGAGATCGGCGGCCAGCCCGGGCGCGAACCCGGCCAGTTCGCCTTCGTCACCGATGCGGTCTCAGACGACGACGGCTGTTTTTACATCGGCGAATATGGCGATTCCGACCGCATCCAGAAGTTCGATCCCGACGGCAACTTCATGACCCAGTGGGGCGGGACGGGACGCGAACAGGAAAAATTTGTTCGTCCCCAAAGCCTGGTGATTGCCGGCGACGTGTTGTGGATCGCCGATGCGTGTAACCATCGGATTCAACGTTACGACATCAGCGGCCCGACGCCGCGCTGGATCGACGCCTGGGGACAGCAAGGCCAACAGCCGGGCCAGTTTCATTATCCCTATGACTTGGCGCTGCTTGCCGATGGAGGCGTGCTGGTGTGCGAATATGGCAACCAGCGGATTCAACGTCTGGCCGCCGACGGCACGCCGCAGTCGATTTGGGGCGCGCCGGGATTCGAAGTCGGCCAGCTCTACCAGCCCTGGGGACTGGTCGTCGATTCAAAAAACAGGATGCACGTGCTGGACAGCAACAACCATCGCATCCAACGCACCCGCTTGCCAGTCTGATGAACCCTCCACACCCGCAGCGTTTCGGATGATCGCCGGCGTAGGGCTCTGCCTGGAAACACACTGATTCGGAGGCTCCGCCTCCGGATCGCCCGCAAGGCGTGGCGGAGCCACACCGGCATTGCGTTCCAAGGCGGAGCCTTGGAACGAGGGTCGGGTTCAGCGCACCCGTTTGCCGGCGTGATGCTAACCGGCGAGTAACGCGTCCATCGATGCGACCAAGCCCTTGACCGCGTCGACGCTCTTTTGGAAGTCGGCCGTTTCGGATTCGGTCAGGTTCAGTTCGATGATCTTTTCCACACCCGCGCTACCCATGATCACGGGCACGCCGACGTAGTAGCCGCCGACGCCGTATTCGCTTTCGCAAAGTGCGGCGACGGGGATGCAGCGTTTCTTGTCTTTGACCACCGCTTCGACCATCTGTGCACAGGCCGCCGCGGGGGCATAGTAGGCACTGCCGGTCTTGAGTAGCGAGACGATTTCTGCACCGCCCTTACGGGTCCGCTCGACGATTTCTTCCAATCGTGCCGGATCGATCAACTGGGTCACCGGAATCCCGCCGACGCTGGTGCAACTGGGGATCGGAACCATCGTGTCACCGTGGCCGCCCATCAGCAAAGCGCTGATGTCTTCGACGCTGACGCCCAGTTCCATCGCCAAGAATGTGCGGTATCGCGCGGTGTCCAGCACGCCGGCTTGGCCGCAAACCTTGGAGCGATCGAAACCGGTGACCTTCCACATTTGTTGGACCATCGCGTCGAGCGGGTTGCTGACGACGATCACGACGGCATTGGGACTGGATTTTTTGATCTCTTCGCCGACGCTGGTGATGATCCGTGCGTTGGTGCTCAACAAGTCATCGCGGCTCATGCCCGGTTTCCGCGGGATTCCGGCCGTGACGACGATCACATCGCTGTCCGCCGCGTCGTCGTAACTGGTCGTGCCAACGATCTTGGAATCAAAGCCCATGATCGGCGACGACTGCATCAGGTCGAGTGCTTTCCCGGCCGGCATGTCTTCGGTTTGGGGGATGTCCAACAGGACAATGTCACCGAGTTCCGCCGCAGCACACCAATGTGCACAGGTTGCTCCGACGTTACCAGCTCCGATGACGGTGATTTTTGCGCGACGCATGGTTGATTCTTGAAACGAGGAAGGGGGGGCGAAAACGCTTTGGCGTAACAATCGCCCATCGTCTCAGCGCAGCCGTGGCGGTCAAGTAGAGGCAGTGTCGCTGGAGTCGGCGTTGACCAGAATTTCAGTCGATTCACTCGCCGGAACCCGCCGCACCAACAGGAATCAAGCCGCCAACGGCAACAACGCGACGGATTTTTGAAAAAATTAACCGGCTCGGCGTGATTCGATCCGCCGGCGGCGCCTTTCTTTTATCGCAAGCGAATCGGCGAGACCGCCGCGACGCGATGTTCGCAGCATCGTTGAGTTGACTCGCTGCACAACCACTGCCGGAGGAAACGAGATGGTATGCCATATCCGCACATCCACCCTCATGTTGGTGGCCATTTCTTTCGCGATGACCCTCGCCGCAACGAGCGTCACCCAGCAGGCAGTTTCGGTGGAGCCCGGCGATTGGGCGCAGTACAACTACGACAATCGCGGCTGGCGTTTGAATCACGTCGAAGAGAAGTTGAAGGCCAGCAACATCGGGACACTTGAAGAGAAGTGGCGGTTTCCGCGACGTGGTGCGACCGACCAAGTGGGCGTCGTGCACGCGACACCCGTCGTGGTCGACGGTTACGTTTATTTTGGTACCACGCGGACGCGACCGTCGTTCTACAAGTTGACGCCCGATGGAGAGCTCTGCTGGTGCTACGAGATTGAATCGATCGTGACCGCCGAACATGGCGATCCGTACATCGAGCACGGATTAACGTTGACCGTAGATGGCGTGATGAATTCGGCCTTGGTGGACGATCAACGCGTCTACTTCGGCACGTTCGGCGGGCAATTGATCTGCCTGGACCGCTTCAGCGGTGCCGAACGGTGGAAGGTCAACACTAAGCATGATTCGTTTCCGTTGTCGCATCCGGCGAACACAATCATGTCTTCTCCGATCCTCGCCGACGGCAAATTAATTGTCGCCGGCGGAGGATTCGAGCACGCTTTGGGAGCGATCCCGGACTATCCCTGTTGCTCCGGACGAGGCTTTGTCGCCGCCTTTCACCCGGAGAACGGAAATTTCCTTTGGGGCTATCCGGTCGGTCCCGAGCCAGAGCAGTTCGATCCTCCCGTCGCCATGGAGTTTGACAATGGCGAACGCATAGAGTTTGTTGCCGGCCCCTCGACGAGTTCAGTCTGGTGTACGCCCAGTTACGACCCGCAATCAAAGACGCTGTTCTTTGGTACCGACACCCACAACGCCCCCCGCAAGCCGACCCCGGACGATCAGCGTCCCTACAACAAGTATTCCTCGGCAATCATCGCAATCGGTGTCGAACACGGGAAAGAGAAATGGGTGCGGCAACTCGTCGCCAACGATGTCTGGAACAATGCCATCCAAGCTTATGACCCGCGGACCGGTCAATACAAAGACCTGTCGATTGGTGACACACCCAAGCTGTATTCGATCACCGAAAACGGAGTGCACCGAAACGTGTTGGGTGTCGGGTGCAAAAATGGAGCATTCTACGTGATCGATCGCGCCGACGGACAGATTCTCTATCAAACACCGACGTATCAAGGACCGCCCGAGCCCGATATGACCGCACCAAAGCAAACCCGCATCTTAGCTCTTCCCGGCGTGCTGGGCGGGTTGCAGACCGGATGTGGATTCGATGGCGATCGTGTCTATGCCAACGGGACCGACTGGCCGGGACTTGCGATCGCACTACAGGGCGTAGCCAGTTCCAGGACCCATCCGATCATTCCACCTTCGGCGGGGCGCGTCACCGCAATCTCCCCCAATACCTTGGTCGAACATTGGCGTCATGAGCGACCGCGTTTGCATCACACCAATCTGGATGACGGCGGAAAATTCACCTGCGGTGATCCCGTTGCCTCCGGCGTCGCATTGACCGACGAACTGGTCTTTTTTACCACCAACCTGAGCGGCAAACTTTCGGCGCTCGATTCGAGAACCGGCGAACTGCTCAAAGAAATCGCGATCGGACCGGTCTGGTGCGGCCCCTCGATCTCCCGGGGCCGAGTCTACGTCGGATCGGGGTCCGATCTGTTCCAGGCATGGAACAGCAAAGAACAAGTCAAAACACGGATCGGGTTTTCGCTCCCGAAGACAGAGGTCGGGGCCGTCTTCTGTTTCGGATTGCCCGGCGATGATGGGGCTCCGTTTTCACATTCGGAAACGTGCCCGGAATGCGCAACCAACTGATTCACGCTTGCTTCCTCTTCTTCCCATTGAACTCGGAGTCCTCCATGACCATTCAACGCATCGTATTCCTCCTCCTGTTCGTCGGCTCTCTCTCTCTCTCAGCCTCCGGTCAGCAGCCTGGCCAGGGCGGATCGCTGCCGGATAAAATCGACAAGCACTTTCAGTTTTTGACCGGAACGTGGGAGTACAGCTACCAGGAAAACGGCAAGACCTACAACGGCGTGTGGAGTGTTCGGCGCAGTGAAAACGGTGCGGCACTGCTGAGCCATTTCCGTGAAGTGGGGCCCAAGGGAAAAGTCTCGGGAAACTATCTGCACGGTTGGAACGCCGGTTCGAATCAACTGATCGACAACTTCGTCAGCGATAAAAATGGCATCGGCCAAGCGACCTATACCCTGATCTCGAAAGACAAAGCCGAGGGATCGAGCGAGAGTACTCTGCCCGACGGCACACGGCGCACCACGAAGTTGCGATCGGAGTACTCGCCCGACAAGATCGTTTGGACAAACTACCAGACGGTGCTCGACGGACAAAAACAGCCGGATCGGGTGTTCACATTCATTCGGCAAAAAAATACCGCCAAGACGAATCGCCCCGAAACCGCCAGCGCGACGTTGCCCGACGATGTGAAAGCGAAGATGGCGAAACAGGTCGGCACCTGGACGACACGTGGGACGCGAGACGGAAAGACGTTTGAAGGCTTGTACCAGGCGCAATGGAACGACGCCGAGACCGGATTAATTTTTAACAGTCGCGAAGGGCATCATGTGCTCCACGGAATGAGCCACTGGGATCCGCAGACCGGTGCGATCGTCGAAGTTTGGGCGACGCCCCAGGGTACCGCGATCTTGCATTTTGAAAAACTTGATGACGACCGTTGGTCCGGGCATGCGGATCTTCAATTCGATGCCGACAGTCCAATCAATGGTGTGGGGATCGAGCTAAAATTTCACGACGGTGGGTTCGCCTTCTTCGGTGATGCAGCACCAGGCAAGCTACCTTTCTCCGTCACCAACACCCACGTCTCTCTTGACCAATCGATGCGAGCCTTGCAGTCATTTGGCGACCTGTTTGTCGGCGGGACTTGGGTCAACAAAGAAGACGATTCGGTCGCAGAGCACATTTACACCTGGTTGCCCGGCGAAAAGGTTTTGAACCTGCGACGCACAGGCGGCTCGTATCCCGGAGTGTCCGTCTATTCAGTCCATCACCCCACGCAGAGCGTTCGCGGATACGAATTGGACAACGATGGTGTCATGGGCATAGCGACCATGGTCCAGACTCGCGATGACCAATACAAACTGTATGGCCATTACACCGGGAAAGACGACACGCAGGATTTGCTGCTGACGATCACGCAAACGGGTCCCGATTCGGTGGAAGCGACCGGTTCGATTCGAATCAATGGAAAAACGCTGCCCTGGAAAGCCCGTCACTGGACACGCAAATAGACAAAGATTTTGCTGCCGATCTGCCATGACCGAGACATCGCCAAGCTTTAAAAAATTGACCGCTCGACCGGGTGGGCCTATGATAGTCCCTTTCGCCACTCGGTCGAGTGTGGATTCAGTCGCAAGCGGGCACGTCCTATGTCGGAAACGACTTCGGTATCAATGGTTCACCGGCTGCAAGCGGGGAATCAAACACGATCGTGGCATCAGTTTTTCGAGTTCTATGAACCATTTATCCAACGTTGGTTGACGCACCAGCGGCTGCCCGAATCGGACGCCGAGGACATTCGGCAAGAAGTGATGTGCACGGTACTGCACGAGATCTCGAATTTTCGTCACAACGGTTCGGTCGGTGCATTCCGTTGCTGGCTGAGGATGATCACCGTGAATCAATTGCGGCGGTATCGTCGGCGGCGACGCGATCAATCCGGTGTGGACTTGGAATGGTTAGCCGCGTCGCTGGCGTCGTCTGATCACGAAATCCATCGACAATTTGACATCGAACATGATCGCTATTTGCTGACAAGGTTACTGGAATTCGTCGTGACGGATTTTTCCTCGTCGACGATCGACGCGTTTCGCATGACGGCGCTCGAAGGGAGATCGCCTGCAGACGTCGCCGATCGGCTGGGAATCACCAAGGCGGCGGTCATTGCGGGACGCTCTCGAGTGCTCTGTCGATTGCGAGAATCGGCAGCCACGTTGTTCGTCGAGGATTGATCGATCCAGTCCCCGTGGTAGCTCGTTAGTGTCTCGCTACATGTACGACGGCCCTTCCGGGCCGTCGCCTCAACGCGACCGCGTTTACGGGTACGATGGCCCTTCCGGGCCGTCGTCGGTAGGACTCTCCGCGACGACCTAAAAAGGACGTCGCACATGCGACACGCGAGAGAGGGGAACGTCGATGCCACCGTCAAACGATCACCCGACACCGGAGGAATGGATTCAGTTCCTATCGGGAAAACTCTGTTCCGATCGCGCCAAAGAATTGGAAGAACATTGCAATCGTTGCCCTTCGTGCTCGATGTTGTTGGAATCGCATTCGGAATCGGTTGGCAATCTTTCGCTTGTCCCCTGGGACGATGCAGCGCAAACGCTCGACGTCCAATCCGGCTCGACGCCTGGCGGCGAAGAGTTTGACATCCCAAAGGTCATCTGCTGCGACACAGTTACGTTGTACGAAGCGGGAACGGAGCTTGGTCCCTACCGTTTGCAGTCTGTGATTGGACAGGGCGGCAATGGAGTGGTTTACCGCGCGGTGCAGCAACATCCGATTCGGCGTACCGTCGCCATCAAAGTTGCCAAGCGGGCGGCCAGGGGGACCGACAGACTTGAGCGATTCCTGCTGGAACATCAAACGCTTTCCCGATTGAAACATCCGGGTCTCCCACACGTCTACGATGTTGCTGTGGAAGAAAACGCACCCCGATGCTCTGTTGGACCAAGTGAAGGTGTTTCATGATCGGATTGACGATATGGCGGTGTCGAGCCAAAACCAAGTCGCGACGCTTTCGCGGAAATACCAGATGATCAAATTCTACGATGCCGACGCGGACACGCTGCACGGGATCGGAGCACTTGATTCCGCAACGCTTCGAAACTCCGCTCCCCAGGTTCGTTCGCACTGGGATGAACATGCCGACCAATCCGATCATCAGCGCGTCGCCTCGATGACCTGGGGGCGAAACCCACAGCCGTTGATTTCGTGTGTCGCCTACACACCCGATGGCACCACGCTTGCAATCGGGACGTGCGGCGGGATGGTGTTGATGTGGGATGTCAACAAACAAACACTGACGCAAGTGCTGGATTGCGGATCTGATCTTGTCTACCGCGTTGCGATTTCGGATGACCAGCGGTGGTTGGCGACCGTGGGAACAGCCGTGCGATTGTTTGATCTCAACAATCGCTCGGCGAATACCAAGCCTCGACTGTTGCTGCAGTCGCCCCAAACCACCCGCGCCGATTTTTCATCCGACGGCCAATACCTGGTCATCGCGGACCATGAAAGGAATCTCAGGATCTGGCGGACATCACCGGACACCGACGGCGTGCATCAGCCCCCGGTTACGGTCCGCGTCGGAAAACGATCCACAATCCGTGACGTCCGCTTCTCACCGGATGATTCCTGCGTGGTTTACGGAATGTCCAACTCCGACATTCTTCGACGCACGTGGGACGGCCAACAATTCGGTGTAGCCGAGCGGTTGACCGCAACCAAAAACGGAGTCAAATCGATTCGGTTCGCCGGCGATGAATTACTGGGCAGCACGTGTGACGGGGGGCTACTGCAATACCTGGATCTGACGGATCCTGAACATCCGCAACGGTCCGCCCACTTAGCCGGACATTCCGGTCCCGTGGGTTGTCTGTCTTATCTGACGACGCGTGATCGATTTCTGACCGGCGGGTACGACGGATCGCTCGGGCTCTACAACGCCAGACCAGCTCGGCAACTGTTTAAAACCCCAACCCCCATCACGTGTCTAGATGTGGGATCTGACGCAAAATATCTGGTGTTGGGCTTTCAGTCGGGCGTCATCGAATTGCGTCGCACCGATTCCATCGAAATCGAAAAGACGTTGCACAAAAGCGAGGCTTCGGTGTCGGCATTGTTTTATTCGCAGGAGCGAAATAAAGTGGTTGCCATCTTTTCGGATCACCGACTACGCGTTTGGAATGTCCAAACCGACCATTGCGAAACGATTGAGTTGCCCGCGGCGCCGAAAGGCATTGTGGGCGATTTACCCGATGGCCGGTTCCTGGTTGCATTCCGAGACAGCACGGTTGGACTGTTCGATTCAAGCGGACGGATGAATCAACGGTGGCGCATCAATGAAAAGAGTTTTGCCGGATCGAGTTTCTATCCCAAAGTGAATCAGATTGTGACGTGTGAAAATCACTGGATTCGATTCTGGGATCTGGGCGGGAACGCAGTTCGGAAAATCCCCGTCGATCGCGATGTTCGTGCCGTGGTTGCACATCCGACCGAAGACGTTCTGATCGGGTACGGAGTCGTCGGGTGCATCGTGGCGATCGATCCCGCGACGGGCGAAACCATCCGAGAGTATCGCGGGCATGTCGGTGTGGTCGAACGAGTGATCGTGCAGCAAGGCGGCAAACGATTGCTCTCGATCGGCAGCGATTTCACGTCGCGATTTTGGGACTACGAATCTGCAATGGAAGTGTTGATGCAGGACGGCGGGTCGAGGCACTACCGGAGGTACGGAACCAATGTGCGACAAGACATTCTGGTGACAGTTTTTTCAGACAACACCGTGGAGATTGTCGACCTAAAGGACGACTGACACGCACCGCTGCCAAGCAACGAGCGGAACAAAATGTCAGCTGTCGCAAGTGGGATCGGTTTACAACTGATCTTTCGTACGTTGATTGATGCGTTACAGATCGATCGTCGTGGTTTGACTGGCACGCTTGCGAACCTCGGCGTCCTCTTTGGCGTTGCGTCGGGTCCACCAGATCGTCGCAAGGATGGCCACCGCGATTCCGATCGCCAACGCGTATCCGATCACCCGAACCCCGCCATCCTCGTTCGTCGGCGGGGCCATGGATCGCCATTGCGAAACGACGATCAGCGGCCCGACCTGTTTGCCGCCGCCCTCGCGGGTCATGAATTCGTTCTTGTAGCTCCACAAGCGATAAAAGAAACCTTCGATCGCGACGGGGTGGCTGAGCATCGTGACGACCGCCTTCGGGTCGTTCCGCTCCGCACTGAGGAAATCGGGCAACTCGCTGGCGACCAGCGAGACCGGATAGGTGCCACTCATCCGAATCGGCTCGCCGGGATCGTCTTCGCTGCGGGCCAACTGGATGATCGTGTTACCCAGATCGCCGCTGGCATCGACCTGGTAATAGTGGTCTTGGCCCAGTTGCGCCCGCCGCGCCGGATCGGACACGCTGATGCGTGTGATCCGGACCGTCGAAGCGTTCATCCGGATCCACTGTCCGTGATAATCCTGAGGGCTTTGCAACAACTCCACCGGTTTCACTTTCAGGGGAGTCAGGGCGACGTTCGGATCAAAGGGTTCGGTGCTCAGGTTTTTGGCGGCCGCGAGCATCGAGTAAAACGCGTCTCCGTCGGCCGCTTCGAGCGATCGGCGATTCCTGGACGCCGCTTCGGCGATGCGGCTCAAGTCGACGCCCTGACGGGCCAACAGTTTCCATCCGACGTTTTCAGCCATCGCGGGGAACCACGCCACGCGTCCGGCCGCAAAGACTTGTTCGGCACTCGAAGCATCGATCACAACCGCGTTCGCTTTGACCCGGTCGCCTGCCGAAACCTTGCCGACCAACGATGGCGCAAAAACCGCAATCGAATCTTCGGAATCCGGCAGCGTCAGGACCAACTCTTGAAACGTTTCCAACTCCAAGAACTCGATCAACGATTCGGGGACGTTGTATTGGCGAATTGCGGCGATCGTGCCTTCGACCTCGACCGAGTCGCCGGTCGTCAGGCGTGCCGCGATGGCGGCGTCGGTGAGCGAACCGACCGATCGCGACTCCAACGCGTTCTCATCGGCTTTGCGCAATCGAAACAACAGTCGCGACATTTCACCGGCCACGTCGGAATCGCTGACCGGATAACAGCCTTCGATCCGCCGGGCATCAAAACCGCTGAGCAGATCGATGGCGGATTGTGCTGACGCCCGCCCGCTGAAGCACAACGCCGAAAAAACGAACATCAAGTAAACAGCAGAACTCGCCACCAGTGGCACCGTCCGACGGGGCTGCTGGTTCGGCAATCGTTGCTGTCCAGCCTTGAGGCGATTCCCGGTCGCTGCATCGCAGCGACCGTTGGCGGCTAAAGCCTGCACACCAACACTAACGAATCTCATGATGGCGGTCCTTGCTTTTCGGAGTCGTGGTCGGTGAGAGCGACGAGGTCGAGTTTGACATCGTCGCCTGCTTGTTGTCGTAAGTTTCGAGTTCGCTTGGCATCCAAGGCGCTGCGGTACATCAGCCATCCGGCCAGCGCGATGCCGGCGAGAACCGCGAATAAAATTCCCGTGATCCCCGCGACGTGATCGGCATCCGCATCCGGGCCGCCGTCAGCGTTCTTCGCCGCTTGCCCATCCGTCGTCGTTGCGACACCCTTGGCTCCGACGAGACGACCGATCACCACCGGCGCCAAGTCGGCGCCGATCGATGAACGATAGGGCAGCCGTTTGATGAACCGACCGACCGCGGCGATCTGCCCGTCCGGGTTGGCGGGATGGGAGGCTCGGTCCCATGATCCGTCCGAGGTCAAACAGTCCGCGATGGTCTTGGGCAGTTGTCGGGTCATCAGGATCGTCGGGCGAATGCCGCCGTCGGCAGGTATGATCCACAGTTTCCAATAACTTTCGACGGCGACACGATTGGTTTGAGCGGTTTTCTTTTCGGCCAGTTGCAGCCGACCGACCAGTCGAACCGTCTGCCCGCGATAGACCTCGGGTTGTTGCAGCAGCGGCAACGTGCCCGTCGTGACGCCTTGATCGGCGGCAAGCTGGTCCGCGCGAGCCAGCCCCAAGTAAAACGCATCGCTGTCGGCGCTGGTCCAAAACGTTCCGTCGTTGACACGCTGGAATGCCGCGGTCTCGAGCGCATCGAGCAGCGGCGAAGCCCAGGGCGAAATCTGGTTCCATGATCCCGAGGCACATCCGCCGCTGGCGGCGCACGCGCGCAGTGTCTGCAACCCCGCCAGGACTTCAACGTTCGAATCACCGACGGTTGCATCACTGCCCGGTGCATCACTGCCCGGTGGTGACTGAGCCATCAACTGTTCGGCCGACGCATCGAGTTGTTCGACCGACAATCCGACCCACTCCACTGGTTTTCGATCGTCAACCGATTGCGTGCCGACCGATTGCGTGCCGACCGATTGCAACTGGATCAACGATTGAATCCAGGCCCGTTGCAACGGCAGTTCCATCGCGTCGACCCACCGCGGGGCGGCGTCCCAAGTGGCGGCAAGTGACGTCGCCGCGGCGGATGGGGGCGAGGCAACGCGAGCCGAACGAGTGGCTGGTCGATTGGCTGGTCGATTCGCAGGGGCATCACTCGATGCATCGACCTGCTCGGCCAAGGCCAACGCGGGCGTGGTTGCCGGTTCGATTTCGACCCAGGTTTCTTCAGGGGCGTCAAAAAAGGTCTGGTAAAGTCCCGGCCGGCGGGCCTCACGCATCACCACGATCACCAACAGCAATACCACGCCCAGCCGAATCAGGCGGCGTCGGCTGTCTGCCGCGCCGGGCACCGACGTCCGCTTTTTCGCATTTTTCTCCCCTCGCCTGGGGCGATAAAGGCTGGAATCGTTAAATTGCGATGGGATTCGCATGACTCGTCGGACCGAAGGGGGGCGTGCGCTTGAATGACTGCAGGGACGACTTTACGCTAGATTAACCTCTTTCTTCAATCTGATCACTTTTCGACGAATCGCGGTATGACGAATCTCATGCGCCACAGGCGGCCGAAGTCGTGTTTCCATGGGCCATCGGATCCAGTTCGCCGCCTCTTGGCCATGGCCTCTTGCGTGCTGTTTGCGTCGGCGGTGTCGCAAGACGTCCGTGCCGAGGGTGAACCGGCCGAAGCCTTCGTCAAGCAACTTCGCAACGCCGGCTACTTTGATACCGCGATCAGCTATCTGGATCGAGCGGGAAAGATGCCGGGGGTTGATCCCTCATTCGTCGCCGCGATCCCGCTCGAGAGAGCGCAGACTTACATCGAGACGGCACTCAACTCGCGCAACCCCGACGACCGGGACAAGGCGTTCGCCGATGCCGAAGCTTCGCTGCAGGAGTTTCTGGGGCGCGAAAGCCACCCGCGTCAAAGCGAAGCGCGGCTGCAGTTGGGCAAGCTGCAAATGATTCGGGCGGCACAATTGCTGGCCGGCGAACCCGTCGAAACCGAAAAGCAGCAAGCCCGCCAATCGTATTTGGCGGCCGCGAAAACGTTCGACGGCATTGTCAGTGACCTGAGGGGAAAACTGGAGTCGATGCGGGGCCAGAAAATCGATCCCGAGAAGGACCCCGACGCGGCCGCGCTCCGCGATCAATACCGATTCGAATTCCTGCAATCCCAGCTCAACGCCGCTGATGCCATCAAGCTCGCCGCAAAGACATTTGCCGATCCCGCCAAAGAAGGCAAGACGCAACTCGAAGACGCCGTCAAACGCTTTGAGGAACTCAACCAGAAGTATGCCAGCTACTCCCCCGGCGCGATCGCGCTGTCCCATCTCGGCGATCTGAACGAATTGCTCGGCAAGTCCGATGTGGCGTTGGACAATTATTTGCGGATGCTCGAAGAACCTGCCGTCGACCAACTCCGCGAAGCCAAGTTCATGTCCGCCGCCGGCGTGATTCGGCTCAAGCTGGCCGCCGACCCGCCGGCGTACCAAGAAGCGATCGACCGCACCGCAAACTGGGTCAAGGAGATTCGCCCGAACGAGGAGTCCCTGCCGGTGGTGCAGGAATTTCGCATCCAATTGGCCAAGGCCTATCTCGCCAAGGCGGCCGACGACAGTTTGAAGAAGGGTGAAATCGGCCGCGCCAAATCCGAAGGCCGCGATCTGCTGCGCGCCGCCAGCAAGGTCCCCGGCCCGCACGTCGAACAGGCCAAAGCGATGTTGGCCGACTTGGGGATCGAGCAGGAAGCCGAGGCGCTGCCCACCGCCGAGCCCCCCTCCAGTTTTGACGACGCGATGGAAAAGGCGACGCAGGTCTTGAATGTGACCAGCGATTTGGAAGACGCGCTCAAGGTCATCCAAGCCCAGGAGCAAACGCCTGAACTGAAGCAACAGATCGAAGACATTCAAAAGCAGATCGACGAATCGTATCGAATCGGCGTCCAAGTCTTGCGCGGTGGTTTGGCGTTGGCGACGCCGGAAACCAACATCGAATCGCTCAACCAGGCTCGCCAGATCTTGGCATACTTCCTGTACCAGTCCAAGCGGCTCCGTGAGACCGTTGTGGTCGGTAACTTTTTGGCGCGCCATGCCCCCGGCACCGACCTGGGACTCAAGGGGGGCTTGATGGCGCTGACCAGCATGCAGTTGCTGTTGGCCGAAGTCCCCGATGATGCCAACGAAGGATTGATCCTTCAGCTGGAATCACTCGGAAAGTTCTTGGCCAAAACCTGGCCGGATGATCCCAATGCCGCCGCCGCCCAAGGATTGCAGATCCGATTGTTGCTCAAGAAAGACGACTTCGACGGCGCCCAGCAGCTGATCGACGACATGGCCGCCGGCAGTGAACGGGCTTCCTTTAAACGTTTGCTGGGCCAACTGTTGTGGAACCAATCGATCGTTGCGAGGACTCAAGAGAACGATGACGCCAAGTCCGAAATGTTGATGGACCGCGCCAAACGCAATCTGCAATCCGGGTTGGACGAGATCGAAGGCAATCTGATTGAAGTCGAGGGCATGCAAGCCGCCACCGTGCTGGCCAAGATCCATCTGATGCAACAGGACAGCGCCGCCGCCCTCCAGGTCCTTGATCATCCGAAGTATGGTCCGCTGGAATGGATCACCAAACTCGGCAAGCAGTCGGAAGCCTTTGCCGGTGAGTTGTACAGCACCGAACTGAAAGCCCTGGTCGGCCAAATGTTGGCCTCCGACACACCGGACACCTATCTGGACCGGATGACCGCCACGATGGAAAAACTCCGCAAGGCGTACCAGGGAGAGGAGTCGCAAACCAGACTGACGCAGACCTACATGCGTTTGGCCAATGATCTGAAAGAACAACTCGACACCGCCACGCCGGCCCGAAAGGTCAAGTTGATCGAAGCGTTCCGCGTGATGCTGCAACGCATCTCCGACGCGACCAACGACAACGCGACCCTGCGGTGGGTCGGCCAGACGCTGATGTCGATGGGCGAAGCATCGATGGAGCAAGGACAGGTCAAGGCGACCGGCCAAGCCGCAGACTTGTTGGCGCAAGCCGTCGAGACCTTCAAATCGCTGCCCGATCAAGACAATCCGACGACCGCCTATCTGTTGGGACTCTCTCAGCGGTTGCTGGGCGAGTACAAGGACTCGATCGACACGTTTGACAAATTGTTGCAACAAAAACCGCTGATGTTGGAAGCCCAGGTCGAAGCCGCCCAGGCCTACGAATCCTGGGCCGGCACCCTGCCGCCCAACATCGCCTACAAAGCCTACCGGGCCGCATTAGAAGGCGCTCGGCCGGGCAAGGACAAGAAAAACGTCATCTGGGGTTGGGCGGAAATCAGCAGCAAAACCAGCAAGATGATCAATCGCAATGAGAACTTTAAGGAGAAATTTTTTGAGTCTCGCTACCACGTCGCCCTCTGCTTGTACCTGATGGGAAAAGCCGGCAAGCGAGACGATGACATCAAGAAAGCGATCAAGGTGATTCGAGAGGCGGCCACGTTGTTCCCTGACCTTGGCGGCCCCAAACGACGTGCCGAATACGACGCACTGATGAAGGAGGCCCAGCGTTCGGTCGGCCAAAATCCGGTCGGGATCGCCAAGCCACAACCCAATGGAAACTAATCTTCAACGCCGACCGCTACCACAACCACCCGTTCAACCTTTGCGTCCCACGATAACACGATTCATGACCCACCCTCGCCTACTCTGCCTTTCAGCTATTGCCGCCGTGTTCAGCTTCGGTCTCATGATCGAGGATGCCCAGGCTCAACTCGATCGCGTCTACACCTATGACTCCGGGACCGCGTCCAGCGGTACCATCACGACGGTGACCAAGAACGGCATCCAGTTGAAGGTCGGATCGAGCACGAAAAACTTTACCGAAGACGAGATTCGCAAAGTCGCTTTTCAAGGCGATCCGCCTCCGTTGGCACGCGCCCGTGAATTTGCCATCGACGGGCAATACGAACAGGCGCTCGACGAATTGAAGGCGCTCGATTTCAACACGATCTCGCGAGAATTGATCAAAGTTGACGCCGCGTATTATCGGTTCCTCTCGCGCGCCAAGTTGGCGTTGGCCGGACAAGGCGATCGCAAAGCCGCGACCGCAGAAGGACTCAGTTTCGCCGGCAGCAATCGTGATTCGTATCACTTTTATTCGGTCGCAAAACTGCTGGGCGATCTCGCGCTGGCGCAAAAACAACACGCCAAGGCACTGCAGTTCTATGGCGCCTTGGCCCAAGCACCGTCGACGGAATCGAAAATCCAATCGCGTTACCTGATCGGCCTCACGCTGTTGGAGCAAGACGACATTCCGGGAGCGGAGAAAGCGTTTTCGGACGTCGCATCGGTTGAAGTCAATTCGACCAGCGCGTTGCGATTGAAAACACTCGCCAAGGCGGGGCAAGCCGTCGCGCTGGCCAAAGGCGGCAAAGCCAAAGAAGGGCTGGAGTTGGCCGACACGTTGATCACCGAACTCAATCCCACCGACATCGAAATGTCCGCCAAAATCTACAACGCCCAAGGCGCCAGCTACGAAGCCGCCGGCGATATCGAAGGTGCCATCCTGGCCTATCTGCACACGCATCTGATGTTCTCCGGCCAGCCCGACGCTCACGCCACCGCGCTCAGCCGACTGGTCGAATTGTGGCCCAAAGTCGGCCGAACCGAACGCGCCGCCGAAGCCCGCCAAGAACTGCAAACCCGCTATCCCGGCTTCGTCAATTGATCTCGTGGGCTAGGCTTCCAACCTGCCGACGGTGACGCGGAAAAGGGATCAGGCATAAGTGTTGGTGTGCA
>NZ_JANZKV010000147.1 GCF_025060895.1 Stieleria sedimenti
AGTGCAAAACTGGAACTAAGCGGAGAACCAATTGTCGCCGAACACCAACTCCATCTTTTGGCCTGTGGAACTGTGCAATAGCGATGGTGCGCTGACGAACGCCCTACCTCACCACCATCCATTTCACCTAGCCTCCGCCCTTTGGAGAATGCGAGAATGTTCCGGACCGAGTACGCGGTACACCTGCGTTATGCAAAGGGTCTTGCTCATTTCAGCCGTGAAGCGCAACTTCCGTTTGCCCTCCCCGTACAAAACCAATTCGAAGAGAGTCCCCGGATTTTGCAGGCTTTTTCTGCCTGAAGTGCCTGCTTCGATGCGATTGGCGTCTCTTTCGACCGGTCGCGCGACGACTCGAATAAGAAATTCGGTTGACGCTTTGCCGTGATCTCGTCGTGTTGGATGCGGCGCTGATTGCAGCCTCCGCCGTGTGCTTCGGCAACGCCAATTGCCGCCTTCATGCCGCTGCGTCAAGTGTTGCAGGCTCCCGATACGACTCGGTGGCTTTCACTTCACAGAGTTGAAACTAGGGTACCCACCGGAAATCATCGGATTTCAAGGGCCACATTTCGATGCGGCGCCAAAGCCGAATCAGTTTTTTACCAAGCACCTTGACCGCAATCGACATTCCGATGGAAATATTCGTCATCAGGACGGCAGTAAACCGCTTGATCGATATTGGAGAGTTTGACGCCTGAAGTTTTTGCCGTGATGCCGTCCTGGTTTGGGAATTTTCAAAATCAATCAAAACATGACAAGCAAGCCAAACCCTTACAAATCAGTACCGGTTCCGGACGAAAATCGCAGAACCGATCCGATCGAAGGTTCCGCGGTGCTGCATCGTGGACTCGGCGCGTTAGTCGGATCAATCTATGGCAGCTGTCTGATTGTATTTCTTGCGTTCATGCTGCTGGCCATCACAATCAAGTCAGGCCTTTTCGCTTGGCTCGGCGTGAAAGGCGGGGTCTTAGTGGGTGGGAAGTTCTTTCTTCCCGTCTGTGCGTTTTCAGGAGGAACGTTGAGTGGCTTGATTTGTGGAGCGAAGAGAGGACAACGCCCTCTGGTGACTCTTCCAGTTGCATCGTTAGCGCCTGTGATCTTGCTCATCTACGGAGCCCTGTTCAGTACCAATGTGAAGTTGACCATCTTCATCGCTTTCACGGTGTTGTTGAGTGCGATCGGTAGCACTCTTCTCTGTCACTTGCTCATCGGTTCGATTGTACGTAAACGCCGCGCGGTCGTTGACTTGTTGCAAGCCGATAGCAGTGCGTCCCCGGGGCTGGGTACCGCAGGTTTCCAGATTTTCCTCACGGTCTGCATGGTTGTCGGCATGGTAACCACGTCGAATTTAGCGGGCCAACCAGCGGACTATCTCGCTGGGATCACCGCCGGTGCCGGCATCGTTGGAATGTTGAGCGGACTGCACCTGCTTTCTGCTTATCCCAATCGTCTTCGCATCGGCACTCTGACAACCATTGTCTGCGTCCTCGCCGTTTTGATTCTGGTCTTCCTGCAATTCTACGAGTGAAACCGTGGAACAGGAGTGTCTTAGAAATTCTGAGTACAACGAATGTCATCTAACGACCAGCACACCGCTAGAATGGCATGACGGCAACCGCAAGCGTCAAACTACGTCAGTATGTCCTCATCCACCGCTCAGCAAGTTCGTACCCGCAAGTGTCTTTGTCGGTTCGGCGGTCCATGAGAAATCTCATGCGAAAGCGCTGCGCACTGCTGCTTTGGGGCTCTGCGCAAGAGCCAAACTTTGTGTCGTCGGTTGGTGAAGGCTGAAATTCCATGACTGCTATGTCTCAAACCGAGAAGAAAGGATGGCTTAGCGGACCACTCGTGCGGCGATCAGGCAAGGGACGGAGGCATTCTGGAACTTGATCTGTCGATTCATTGTGATCGGTCTGTTCTCCAGCGGATCACCCGATCGAGAATAGCCTCTCCCTTCGATGGCCACGAACGAACCGAAGCGATCGACAATTGGATCATCGGCAGGCAGAGCCGATAGATGCGCTTTCAGTCGCCGCTGTACGTCTGCGACAGTGGCTGAATCCGCCTCCTTGAATTCTCTGTCGAGGTCAGCCTCCTGAAGTTGCGATTTGTCAACCAACCGAAACACAGCGGCGATGGTGACAGCAACAATCACCAAAGCGGTCGCGGCGACAATGAATTCTAGATAGCGTTTCATGTCTGTCCTTAGCCTTTGGTTCACTTGCACGGTGACACGGTTGCGTCAATTCCGGCCGTCGCTCGTCCAACGATTTCTCGTAGCGGACGGACGAACAGTTTGGCATCGCAGTCGCCAAGCCGTTTCTCAAGTCCCATCGCCAGAGTCTCGAGCTCGAGTGAATCACCAAGTTCCCAAAACTTCCATCTGGGATACCGGCTCCGGTAGATTTCACTTAACTGATCATCAGGTGAAAACTGGTACCGTGAGTCGGCTGGAAAGCCGAATGCTTCACAAATCTCGCAAAGTAACCAGTCAACGTCTTGCATTCGATCCCCATGCACTTGTTCCCAAATCGCCTTCTGAGAAACGCGGTTGCGGTAGACGGCTGGAAGACGAGTGCAGAACAATTTCATTCTTTGACGCTATGGGATTTTGAGTTGGTCACTGCAGGAGGTCGGTTTTTTAATCTGTCGGTTCTCCGTTGCTGGCCGATCCGGATCTGTGGTTAGCGATCTCAAAGCCAATCATTCCTCCGGCAACGAGCGAACAAACGATCAGACCGACGAGTCTCACTAACGATACGTGATCGACCTGGACCATTTGTCTCGCTATCTCGGCTATGACGGTGCCACCGAGCGCACCAACAAATGCGCGTGCAAATCGATTCTTGTAGCTCGCGGATTCTGTTTTTCGGTCACTCATACTTTCGGCTCGGATGTACTGTTGATACGTGAAGTAACTAACGCCAGGACGTACGTGACTGCCGCGCCACAAAACCGAAGCGATCAGCAAGATGCCGTTGACGGCACCTTTCATGTGGTAAGGAGCCATTGTCAA
The DNA here is from genome assembly GCF_025060895.1 of Stieleria sedimenti. Classification (GTDB taxonomy): domain Bacteria; phylum Planctomycetota; class Planctomycetia; order Pirellulales; family Pirellulaceae; genus Stieleria; species Stieleria sedimenti. Next base: position 3,014 of record NZ_JANZKV010000147.1, read on the forward strand.
CGACTTTCCGTTCCTTGACACAATCAAGGGTAGAACTGCGGCGGCGACCACAATTCCCAAGATCATCGCGGAACCCTGTCCAAGCCAATCTCCCCATGATGACGTGATCCGATCGTCCACAAACAGCGAGAAGAGTAACAAGCCTGTAATCACTCCGATCAAAAACACCGCCCCGGCTTCTTGATCGCGTGTTTGCCAATCCGATTGACTGTTGGAGTCGCCGGTCATGATTCACTTTGCGCTTTCCGTTACCCGACTTCTTTGCTCAGCAATTCCCGCAGCCGCGTTGTCCCCCGGTAGATCAACGCGGCGACGGCGCCTTTGTTTCGATTCATTCGCTGCCCAATTTCATCCAGTGGCAAGCCCTTCAGGTGATGCAGTTCGATTGCCTCTCGTTGTGCGGTTGGCAGACATGACAGGGCCTTGGCCAGCCGTAGTTCCTGTTCCTGTCGTATCGCTCGCTGACTGGGACTGGACTGCTGAGCAGCCAGCCACTGATTGACTCGCGAAGCGGACTCTTCCATTGCCTGCATCGAGAGCTCGCGCTGGACATCACGTGCCTGAGTGCGAAACTTACGTATTTCATCGAGCAGGTTGTTGGCGAAAATCCGCCGCAGCCATGGCACGCGTTCGTCCTCATCGATTTTTTTCCAGTCGGCCCGTCCGGCCTCCAGCAGCGTCACTTGCACCACACCGGAGACATCGACCTTTCCCGCCAACGCTTCGTCCAACTGGAGTCGGCCAAGCATTCCCAGATAGTCGCGGTATTCTTCAAGTTGTGCAGCTTGATCGTCTGGCAGGGAAACCACTCTGTTGACCTCAGCGGGCTTGGTGACAATGGATTACGATCAATCCGAGAAAACTTTCGAAATTAAATTGGCGTCATCCACGTTCAGTTTAACCGCTAAAGCAATCGAGGGTTTTTGTATCGTCGGGCGTTGCTTGGCGAGATCGTGAAAACCTGATTTACCTAATCCTTTCATTAACGCTCTTTCTGGACTATCGGAATCGATTATGCCAACGTGCCGACATCTCTTGACTGCGTTCGCATTCTGCGTGCTTGCATTCGGGTCCCATCTCAACGCTGACGAAACACCCAATGGTGCAGACGAAACAACCAAGATCGACGAACGGTTTCGCAAGCTCATTCCCGCCGCGACGGCAATCGATCGCAAAGAGTTTGAAGTGATCGCGCGATCCCCGGGCGCTCCGACAGCCAAGTCATTTAGCGAACATTCGCTCACCGCCGCATTGATGCTCCCCAAGATCCGACCATGCGAAGGTAAGTCAGCGGAACAATTCCGATACTTGAACGACGGTTCTCCACGTCCCATCAAAATCGTTCAAGAAATGTATCGTCCGGTTGGGGCCGGCAACGTTGTTTTGTTCGTCCCGCCGGTGACCATGATTCACTCCGAACGGATCACGCGGTGCGAGGCCACGGTGGAAGGAAAGACGGCACGAGGCTCCTTCGATTTTCATGTACCGGATCTCTACGAAGGCAGCGCTGACTTCGTCGCCAAGAAGAACGACGAACGTGGCTGGCAAATGATCGAGTTTCAGATGAAAACGATTGGAATTCACGTCGCACGCGAAGCGGACGGAAAATGGCGACGAGTCAATGGCGAGGAAAAGCACAAGACAAAGCCCGACTGATGTTGCGTCGAAGGCAATGCTTCTTGCGTCCTATTGTTTTGACCGACTCGGTTTTAATCTGAATTGGAAATAGGTTACTGATCATGCGATTTTCCGCATTTCTTTTACTCGTTGCACTGCTCTTTCAGCCGGTAGCGGGCCAGCAGCCTGAGAGCCTGGATTTCCGTACCGTGGCCGCTCCATCGGACATCCATGTATTGGAATCTCCCGAATTGGTGGAATTGATCGATCTTGGCGATACTCAAGTGTCGGAACTGGATCCTATCGTGCAGGGATGGAAGACCGAGTATCAACGCAAGAAACAGAAGATGGATGCTCTGCCGCCGGAGGATCAAGTAAGCCGGCGCGGATGGCCGCCCACACGTGACAGGGAGCTACACGATTCGATCGCGAGTGTTCTCGATGAGGCGCAGCTTCAGCGATTCAGTGAAATTCTAGCCTTGTGGACTTTGGGACCGGTTCAGTCTGGCGACGCATTTCGACTCGACCGAACCGGCGAGTTGCGATTGTCGGTCGATCAGCATGTGGCGTTGCACAAACTCAACACGCGGTGGGTGCTCGATTCCTTTCCAAAATTCACCGGTCGATTTGAATTTTCGAAACCGGGAGAAAACGTTAGCCGATCCATAAGCGTCCGCCGGATGCTGGAACGCTGGGAAGCGATCACGGAGTTGGCGGTAAAATTCAAGCCGGAACGTGATCGGATTTGGAAACAGATACTTTCGCCTCAACAAATAAAGCGTTGGCGTGAGCTTGCGCTTCAAACCGCATTTTCAAGATATGACTTCCGGGTCTTGCTGGAGCACGCCGGAGCGCGGCGGCGGTCTGATCGCCCCAATTCGGGTACATCCTACGATTACCTCGTTCCCTACTTCATCCCTCCGCCTGAGGTATTTGGCTGGAGCGAAGATCAAATAAAAAACGTACGAGCGATCATCGGTGAATACGAATCCCAGCCGTTCGAACGTCCGCGAACCCGAGAAGCGTGGGCTGAGGCTGCTGCGGCACGAAGGGAGCTGAAACGTCGGTACCTGCAAAAGATCGAAGCCGTGATGACGGTGGAGCAAAGACAACGGTGGCGTGGCATGCTCGGTGATCCGGCGAGTTTTGCAGCCGAAAAGATCTTCGGTGAAAAGATCGATAACGAATAGTAGAGTCATCGTATCGATCCCGCTGCGACATCGCGGGGGACTAGCAGAAGCATCAAATAGTCTTTTTGCTCAAATGGGGAAGGAACGGCGTCATAGCGGATATCGTCGTGACGCTTCTACAGTACGAGCCCTCGCGTTTTTACCAGCTGTTACGAGATGATAAAGCAACCAACTCGAGAGACGATGGAGCGGATCGGCTCCAGCTTCATGACGTGGTTTATTACCGCATTCGTTCTGCTAACGGGCGTTATTTGGTTTGTCTTGTTTTATCCGCTGGTTCAGACTTGGTTCTATGAACCGGTCGCCGGGATCGTCGTGCAAAGCGAAATGGAAGACTGCGGTATGGAGGTGGGCGGGTACTCGGAAGAAATTCGCTTTGCCTACACCGTCGGGGGTCGAACATTTCGAGACGGTCGCCTGCGGTGTGACATAGCCCGAATGTGCGAGTCCAAAGACACGGTTACAGCGATTCTGGAAGAATATCCGGTCGGCGCGAAGGTTCAGGGTTGGTACGACCCGAACCGTCCTCAGATTGCCGTGATTGAACGCTCGCCGGCGGAAATGCACTGGGTTTTCATATCGGTAATCTGTGGATTTTTGTTCATTTTCTTTTGCATTTGGGGGATGCAGCGCAGCAATGCTCGCCGGGCAGCCGAGCTTAAAAGACGTCGCAAAGCCAAGAACGCGTCCGCGAAAGAGTGAAGTGCTATGTCGTTTCCCGGCCTGATCAAAATGCTTCTACCTACGAAAAAACTTGCCAACATGTCCAGAAAGCAAATCATCGTTGCCGCGATCGCGTGTTTTGTGTTTTTCGTCGCGATCTTTGTCATCCTGTTGAGTCCGTTGGCCAGCGGATTGTTCGCGTCGGGCAACGACACCGCAGACGATGTGATCGGTTTGGTGGTGGCAATTCTGGTCTTGTCGGCCACCGGCATCCTTGCGGTGACCTTGGTCATTGCTTGTTGCCAGCTAGCCAAGCGTCTCGGATACGAACAATCCGCGGGGCTGTTAATGCTAATTCCAGCGGTGAACCTCATCGTTTTTTTTGTGTGGGCGTTTACCGAATCTCCCAACGAGAAGAAAATCTCGAGATTGAAGCGGGCGCAAAAGTCAAGTTCCACCGCACCTTTCAGTCACGACACAGTTTAGATGGATTCCGAGAACACAGAAACAACACCCCTACTGCACAAGTACGTGCCGCCGCGACAGGTTTACGCACGCGGTGTCGCAGTGGAGCGGCTGTCGGAGGACATTTTGATTGTCAAAGAGAGTCTTTGGAGCCGCATTGTTTCACTCGCCTTTGCTGCAACAATCGGTGTATTCAGCTCGCTGTTTCTCTATTGGTCCCTTCTTCAGCCGCTGATTATGGACAGCACGCGTGTGACCGTCGGCCGGTGCCTCGTGGCAGTACTCCCGTCGTTAGGAGTACTTCTCAGCCTCACGCTGCCACTAAGGATGCTTTTGACCCGGCCGATTCGGTTGGATCGAAAACGCGGTGCCATATCCAATGACAGCTGCCTTTTCGGCGGTTGGGAACATCGCTTGACTGACCTGCTCGCCATTCAAGTCTGCTACGGAAAGAGCGACGTTTATGACCACGAGAAAGGAAGTCGCCCAGTCACATTGAACTATCAAGTCAATTTGGTGTTTCGAGATACCAATTTGACACGACGCAACGTCAGCCAACAAAGGTATCTGGTCAGGATCAGGCAGATTGCTAGAGAAATTGCAACGTTCCTTGACGTCCCAGTGGTCAATTATGTCGGCCGAGCGGGAACGATGGACGCGGGTGATGCGGAAATACGACGGTTGCTCAACGATGTTTGAGCCACGATACGATGACGGAATCACCAGCCGGCTTCAGGTGAATCCGGTGCACTGATGAAACAATCAATCGAAATCGAAAACCGATGCGGAGAAGAATGATGCAATGGTTAAAATACTGGCTCGTTTCGCTTCTCGGCGTGATCGCCTTCTCTGGTAGTGCTCGATCGCAAGATGGAAGCCGCCTGCCGTCGCCGCTGAAAGCTGTTTTTGTCTACGCGAACGGCAAACGTGCTGCTGACGAATTTGCCAAGGTGCTTCAATCGCGACAGATCGACACGCAAGTTGTCCGGGCGAACGATCTGAGCGAAGAACTTTTCGCGGACAAGCATTTGATCATCATCGGCGCCGATACGCTTCCCGTTTGGGGATTCAAAGCGGCAGACGACGAGATCCGTAACGCGAAGCTCCCGGTCCTAGCGATGGGTGAGGGAGGGTATAAGTTGTTGAGCAAGCTTGATCTGGACCTGGGAAACTTGCAAGTAAGCCGTGGCGAGACGACGTCTGTTCGCCCGGTCAAGCAAGCGATTTTCTGGGACGGGTTTCGACCTCCGCCTGTCGACGGAGCCCACAAATGCTTCGAAAAGTCGAAACGAATCAGCATCCAATTCGATGACGCGACCGATGGCATTCACCCGATTGCTGCGGAAGGAGAACGCGACGGACATTACCCGTTGATGATTGAAGAACCTTGTTTCTTCTTCTGGGGTTTCGGCGGAACACTTGACCAAATGACGAAAACGGGCCGCGAGCTCCTCTGCTGGGCGTGCTACTACACCGTTGCCGCAAAACGAAATCCGGACCGAGCGTTTATGTCCTTGGATGAGGTGCAACGACGGAGGAAAGCCGACAATGATTGATCACCCGCACTCTTTGAATCAATGTGGGAAGTATTCGGCAAGTAGCAGCATGGGTCATGCAAAGACACGAGACTTTTCCCTCCGAGTGGTGGCCTTTGGAGTCATCGTGATCCTTGCCACAACTGCGGGTTGTTCCGTTGAATCTCCATCAAAGCAGAAACAGAAATCTCCCCCCAAGAGTTCGGCTTCTGCGGGCGAGAGAACTGCTCCTATGGGCCAAGACGTTTATGGCTTCGATCCTGACGACCAAGACGCCTTGAAAATCGAAGTCATTGGTACCTATCGCATCGGAGACGGCGAGTATGTGCTCGATCAAATCAAATCGATCTTACCCGGCCGGCTCCCATGGTCCAGCTGGGGCTCAGGCGGCAACCTCACTGAGTACGAAGTACCGTCGACCATCGATGCCGATGCGATCGCCAAAAAGATTCACTTTGGAAAGATCATCAAGATGGGTCCCGATTTGATTCGGGTGGAGTACAGCTATGACCACGAGGTCCCGGTCCGATTCAAGCAGGGCGTCTCCGATCATCATCAGGCGCCCGAGGACGAACTCGGACCAGCCTTAATAAGGCACGATGGTGACTGGTGGGCGGCGTTAGACGAATTAAGTGATCTTTACATTCGGAAAAGAAATCAACGTGGTGAGATCGTTCGTCTCGGTTTCTATTCCGCGAGCGATGAGACGCTGCGCCATCTGGCAGGCCTGCAATCGCTTCAACAATTGGAACTGTCTGGTCGCCACGTGACCGACAGAGGAGCACGGTATTTAAGGGATTTGACCAACCTGGAAGAACTCGACCTGTTTGCCACGTCGATTGGAAATCCGGGCCAAGCGTGTCTCAGCGGTCTTACCAATCTCAAATCGCTTAAACTATCGGGAAACGGTACCGAAGAAGGCCTCGAACATCTCACAAAGCTGACTCAACTGGAATCCCTATCCATCGGCTACGGCAACGGCTATCCGGTCACCACGGACGGGTTGCAGTCTCTAAAGCGCTTACGAAACCTAAAATCGCTTCGATTGGACGGATGTGAAATCTCTGACGCCGGGCTGGAATTCATCGCCAAGTTCTCCGAGTTGGAAGCGTTAAAACTCGAGGGCGGTACGATGACCGACGCTGGTTTGGCCAAGCTGTCGGGTCTGCAGAAGTTGCGTGAGTTAGATCTCGCCGAAACGGCAATCACGGACGCCGGCATGGTTCACCTGAGCCAATTACCGGAACTGCGCTGGCTTGATATCAGCAAGACGGCGGTCACGGACGAGGGACTGGAGCAACTAAGCGATGCACCCAACTTGCGTAACATTCGCGCCGAAGAATCTGGTGTCAGCCAGAGAGCGATTCAACGATTCAAAGGCCGTCAATGACCGATTCGCATGCCGATTCAAAATTTCACCACAGACAAAGCAATGTTGATCGCCGTGCGAGTGAGTTCTGTCTTGCTCATCTTGATTGGCTTTACGTTCGCGGCGCTAAGCCATCCGATGTGGCACCCCATGTCGGTGGCATCCGACAAAGTGATCGAGCGTTTGTTGTTTTCCGGCATTGCATGTACGTTCGTGGGGATCTTAGTTTTCTTCGGCTCCATTCGTGGGCTCGATCGGCGGACCAAGCGGCTATGGCTCATCCCTGGGCTCTTGATTCTCTTGCCGGTTGTCGGACTACTGTGGTTTCGCTTCTTTTACGTCCCGCCATTCACGGTGGCTCAAGCCGGCAGTCGGATCACTCCGGGAGCTTTGTCACTTCGCACACCGACAATGGCGATCGTACCATCCGAAGCCGGAGTTGTTTTTGGCACTGTCACACTGCCGGGAGAGCAGGAGCGATTGGCCTTCTTGATTTTTGTCGATTATGGCGGTGACCTTTCCAGATATAGCAGTTTCACGCCGAATTCGATGGGGGGACTTAACGCTCTTTCTCAATTGCCCGACGGTAAATGGACTGAGGTCAGCGTTGGGTTCTCAGTCGGAGAAACACCATTCGATGCGAAGTACTACATCGAGCTCGACGATTCCCTGACAGAAGTAGCGACAGAAACATTGTCTGTCGGCGAAAAGTCGTACGATGCCTCGGCAGGCCGTGTCTTCCTGGTCGATCTTACCGTCGAACCTCACAGCTGTCGCCAAGTGAATGTGACGATGCCCCCGGTACCGGCGAAATTGGAAACTCGCGACGAAATCTTACGAACGGCAAAAGCCCTTCGTGAGACGCTTGCCGAGCGAGACCCAGCAATTAACCAGTTTTTGGATTGATCCAACATCCAGTCTTCACCATTGGTCTTCGGGAGGAAGCATGTCCCGAATCGCAACTAACAAGGGCGCGATCGAAGAGAACCGTGCGCCGCACAAGAAGATCGCACAGCCGAAAAATGCAATTGAAGCGATGACGATGGCGATCAGTCGTTTTCGAAAAGCAACCATTATCAGTGACAATCACTTGGTTGATCAATAGAACCCAATAGCTGTGGGACCAATCACTCGGTTGTTGTTCGGCAGTCATCTTACTTCTCGCAACGAGTCAGGTCGTATTCTACTCGTTCCCCAGGCCCTGGCGTTGACGTGCGAAAATCGCTCCCGCAGCCAGGCTTCCACTTGCCAACCACTGTCCCAGTGGCACAGCGAAGATGCCGATCGCTTGCAACTTGCGATATTCCGGATCGCTCAGAAATTGATACGTGTGCTCTCCCATCGTCCAAAGCCCCCAGCTCAAAATCGCGACAATCACCAACGTGAGTGCCCAAGCGTTTTTACGCGTGCGTCGCGTGACCCACGCGATAGCGAATAACACGGCCACTGGGCCCATCACGTATATGAGTATCAAAAGGTCTGACAATCCGAGTGACGATGGTTTGTTGGTCGTCAGCAACATCATGATGAACTCCGCGATCAACGTGATGAAACACGAAGAGATGGACAAGATTGCGGGAGTCGTGATTTTGTATTCATCGAGAGCTTTGGCCAAAGCGTCGACAGGCCGCGTGGCGGATTCCGAGGGAATCATTTCATTAGACATGGGCTCCTCCAGATGAGTCAGCGGTTTCTGCGCACGATGAATACGGTGGTTTCAGGAAAAATGACGAAAAATGCCGTCATCGATTTGTTTGGTACCCGCTCTCATCGATAGGCTGAAATGGAATGCATCGCGTTATAGCCGACCTAATCTGAGAGTTCATGGCCGATCCGTCCGATTCCCAATTCCTTGACGATCCCGAGTTCCAATCGCTGTTGGTTGGTTGCTTGGAGTCGCTGCAGCGCGGTGAAACCATCGATCGCGACGCACTCATCAAGGACTTTCCCAAGTATGCCGATGAGATCGGTCGGTTTCTCAATGACCGCCAGATGCTCGAACAGGTGGCGTCGGATTTTGGTGATGTCCCGCCATCGCGAGTCGCCATCTCTGCTTATGCCAACACGATGGATTCGGCGTCCGGCCCCAAGGATTTTTCGCTTGGTGAAAGGGTTCGCTACATCGGCGAGTACGAAATCCTGGATGAGATCGCTCGCGGTGGCATGGGCGTCGTGTTCAAGGCACGCCAGCAAAAACTGGGGCGAACGGTTGCTCTGAAAATGATCCTGGCTGGTCGTCTGGCGGGAGCAAGTGATGTCGAAAGGTTCTATCGCGAGGCTCGGGCAGCCGGTCGTCTTCAGCATCCTCACATTGTTACGATTCACGAAGTCGGCGAGCATGATGGTCATCACTACATCGCCATGGACTATATCAACGGGCATGGTCTTTCGGAAGAAGTTCGGGATCAGACGCTGTCGCCCATTCGCGCCGCCACGCTCGTGCGGCAGGTGGCCGAGGCCGTCCATTTCGCTCATCAACAGGGTACGCTCCATCGAGACCTGAAGCCGGCCAATATCTTGGTCGACGCGGAGAATCAGACGCACGTTACGGACTTCGGATTGGCCAAAATTCTAGAGGACGAAAATGGCGGCGCAGGTGAGGAGGAGTTGACCGCTAGCGGTCAAATTTTGGGAACGCCTGGCTACATGTCGCCGGAACAGGCCGCAGCCCGACAAAACCTCGTTGGCCCCGCCGCGGATGTCTACGCGCTCGGCGCCGTGCTTTACGCGTGCCTCACCGGTCGCGCGCCATTTGTCGCCGACTCCGCAGTCGACACACTGTTGCAGGTCATTCACAAGGAACCGGTATGGCCAGCGACTCTGAATCCCAACGTGCCCAAGGACCTGGAGACGATTTGTTTAAAGTGCCTCGAGAAAGAACCGCACAAGCGGTACGGAACAGCCGCGCTGCTGGCGGAAGATCTGAGCAACTTTCTGGATGGTCGCCCCGTGCGGGCTCGGCCTATCGGTCGCGTGCAACGAGGCTGGCGATGGTGTCGGCGGAATCCACTGGTCGCGTCGCTGTTGAGTTTGCTCGGCCTGTCGCTGGTCATTGGTCTTGCCGTTTCCAGCTCGCTCGCCATCCTGGCAAACAGCCGCGCTTACGAAGAAGCACGACAGAGGGCACTCGCCGAAGAGGCTTCGCAGAGGTCCGCATCACTCCAAGTCCAGGCCGAAGAGTGGGCGGCCGAGGCAACTGCTGCCCAGGAAAAAGCGGAGCGGCAGGTGTACGCAATGCGGATCGGCGACGCATTCCAAAGTCTGCAGTCCAACCGCGTGCATTCGGCCTGGTCCGCATTGGATAGCTGTCGTTGGGACCTGCGCGGGTGGGAACACGATTTTCTGCATACCCAGCTCACACACGGACGAGCCTTACGTGGCCATAAGGGTGCCATCAAGTTCGTCGGTTTCGCTGATGAAGGCCGGCAACTGATCAGCGCGGCCACCGACAAAACGTTGCGAACGTGGGATGTTTCCGAAGGGCGTCTTCTGAAGACCGCAACGACCAAACTGAGACTGTCGGCAGCGGTAGCCAACGTATCGTCCAGAAAGATTGCCATTGGCGACGGCCGTGCGGTGGAGTTTTGGAATGGTGCCGAGATGCAGCGTGTGATGACAACCGCCGGCACGCGTCGGCTGCGTGCCGACGCCCTGGCGATCAGCCAGGACGGAACTCGGCTGGCCGTGGCCACAAGATGGCCAGACGGCAAGGTCCAGTGGTGCGACGCCGCGACCGGCGAGGCGCTTTGGAGTCAAGCCACAGATGTCGCTGCGCTGACGACTTGCATCTCGCCGCAAGGCAAGCAGGTGGCCGCCGGGCTGCAGAACGGCGAGGTTCTGGTTTGGTCCGCCGAGTCGGGCGAGGAGCAGCTTCGGCTGGAGGCCGGTCAGCAAGCGGTTCACGCTGTGCGGTTTGACGACAAAGGCGAGCGTCTCGTGACGGCAGGTGCCGACGGGTTGGTTCGTGTTTGGGACGTGGACTCCGGCCAGATGCTGCGAGTCATGACGGGACATATCGATGATATCCTGGCGTTATCAATCAGCCGTGATGGGCGGCTGTTGGTCAGCGGCGGCGAGGACGGCACCGTACGGATCTGGGACCTCGCGACGGGCGAACCCATGGCCCTACACCGCGGTCATCTCGGCCCCGTCCATAGCGTTGACATTTCACCTGATGTACAACGTGTGGCCAGCGGCGGGGCCGACGGTCTCGTACGGCTTTGGCCGATGCTGCCCGAGCCTTATGAGCTGCAGCGAGACGAGCCTGTCGGCCAAATCGCGATCAGCAGTGACGGTGGTCGGCTGGCAGTGGTCGGGCCGGAGGGCTCGGTCGAGGTTTGGGATCGGCGACGAGACGTGCGGCTGTGCAAATTCAACGCTCATCCGAACACGATCTGGAGCATGGCATTCAGTCCCGACGGCAAGCGGCTCGCTACTGCCGGAGGCTACACGGGCAAAGACGGCATGGTTCGTCTCTGGGACTCCGACACGGGCAACGATCTGCTAACGCTCGAGGGGCATCGGGTCACCGTGCGGTCGGTCACATGGAGCATCGACGGACGATGGATCGCAAGCAGCGGTGGTGAGCATCGACGCCGACCCGACGAAGACGCCGTGCGGCCCGGAGAGTGGCGTCTTTGGAATGCAGAGACCGGCGCCGAGCGACTCGTCGTCAGCGACATCGACGGCGTCGTGAACAGCATTGCGATCAGCCCAGACGGTAAACATATTGCAACAGGAGGCGGACAGGTTCAGCTGTGGAACGCGGAAACCGGCCGAGAAATATTCGCCAGAGCGCATCGTGTGCGACTGACAGGCGAAAACTCAAGTGTCGCCGTCGCCTTCCGTCCTGACGGCGCCCAACTGGTTAGCGCAAGCCATCATGGCGGCTTGCAAATTTGGGACACGCTCAGGGGCAAGTCGGTCGCAGTGCTCAACGGTCATGACCGGCCCGCCACCTCGGTGCTGTTCGGACCAAGTGGGCAACGACTCTTCAGCAGTTCACGCGATCGGACGGTGCGAGTATGGGATGGGACGACTGGAACTCAGCTCCTAATGCTAACCGGTCATCAGGACGAGATACAATCGCTGGCGTTTTCTACCGACGGCACGCTGCTCAGTAGCAGCAAGGACGGCACCGTGCGACGCTGGATGGCCGATCGGCCTCAACAGTTTTTGCCTTTGACGGCTTACGCCGACGGTAAGCTCGGAGTGACGCTGGATCGATTCCGCAAGCGGCTGGCGACCTACGGCGATGACGCCCCGGTCACGGTTTGGGACCTTACGACAGGTCGGCAGCTGCAACAGGCGATGTTTCAATCGGCAAGGAACGCGCGCGCTGTCTTTCATGATCAAGGGGTGACCGTGGCGTGGGCCATGGGTCCATGGGATGGCATCAATCAGCTCTACCTACAGTCAACGGCCGATGAGCGGCGGACTGTGTTCGCCGAAATGGAGTCAAAGGTCCGCGCGCTCGACTTGAGTCATGATGCCACGCTGCTTGCGTGCGGTCTCGAGGAAGGCGAGGTTCAGTTGTTTGATGTGAAGACTCGCCAGCGGAAGACGCTGTCGTCGAAGATGTCCCCCGCAGTCCAGATGGCATTCAGCCATGACCGCAACCTACTGGCAGCCGGACGGGAAGATGGCACAGTCCAATGGTGGCAGTTGACGAGCGACATGTTCAAGCCCGATGCCGAAGCTGGCGCCGCAATCACGGTCAAACCGCAAGCGTCTACAGCGGACGATGAAGGGACAGATTCGAACGCGCCCACAGCAAGATCAAACGACGTCGATGATCAAATCGCGGTGGTTGCCCTGTGTTTTTCGCCCGATGAGTCTCGTTTGGCAATTGCCTTTCGGGACGGTGTGGTCGAAGTACGCGACAACAAGTCGGGTGAACTGGAGTTCCGGAAAGAATTGACCAACGCACTGATTCATCACGTGGCCTTCTCACCACGCGGCTCACGGCTCGCATGTTCCACCGAGCAAGGCCGAATACATCTGCTGGACACGGTCACCGGCAGGACTCTCGACACACTTCAAGGCCATCATGGCCCAGTGTTCGCGGCTGTATATGACGACAATGGAGTGATACACAGCGTGTCAAGCGACAGTCGACAAGAATTCCGTAACGGCCTCAACTTCTACATGCTCGACGACCTCATCACGAGGGCGGAGTACCGCAAGTGGAGCGAGTCGAAAAGCGACAACCGGCAGCCGTAAGGACTGAACGGGCCGTACGCCGTCTATTGAACGAAAATATTCCTGTGACACGGGATCCTCCAAGTAGGTCAGCGTTTTTTGCTCGCGGAATACGGTCAAAACAATCAAATTTGGCAAGAATCACCGTCATCGGTTGGATGGGAGCCCGCTGTCATCGATAGGCTGAAATGGAATGCCTCGCTTTGTAACCGACCTAATCTGAGAGTTCATGGCCAATCCGTCCGATTCCCAATTCCTTGACGATCCCGAGTTCCAATCGCTGTTGGTTGGTTGGAGTCACTGCAGCGCGGCGAAACGATCGATCGTAATGCTCTTGCGAAAGACTTTCCCAAGTTTTCCGAGGAGATCGGTCAGTTTCTCAATGATCGAGCACTGCTTGAGCAGGTGGCAAGCGCATGATAGACCTCCATCGCCCGCTTCCGGAAACCGCCAATGAGCCTCCTCCAAAAATTGCGAAATGACCCGAAGAATCTTATTGCACCACTCTTTTCGGTGATCTTACTGATTTGTTGCGGGTGCCCGCTGTCGCCGCCATCTCAGGTAGAACAAGGAAAGGCCATGCCGTCGCGCTGGATTTCCGTCGAACCCGAAGAACGGCTCGAAGAAACTGGCCCAACGGTCCTTGATCAAAAAGATGTCGACGCCATCACGGCTCAGGTCCCGACCCTTTCCGTTGCGATCACCGAACGCGTCCAAACGGGAACACTGACGACGGACCACGGGGAAGTGGACGCGAAAATCTGCGGCACCGTGCCCGATTACCTTCGTCTGCTGGCAGAGCAAGCCCGCGTGCAGGTCAAGCAGGGGGAATTCCTGGATTCGAGCGATATCGAAAACAAGAAGGATGTGCTGGTGTTGAGCGAAACGCTGGCTGAAAAACTCTTCACTGACACTAACCCCGTCGGGCAGAGCATCAAACTTGGAGACCGCAAATTGGTCGTTATCGGGGTGACCAGCCGCGGCGCAGACTGGGCAAGCGATCTCATTTACGACGGCTACGTACCGCACACACTTTTTGAACCAAACAGTGAACTCGATTCATCCCCCAAGTATGACCGCCTTCGATTCAAAGCCAAGACTTTGGATGACGCCAAGTTTGCCAACGAATTGATCCGAAAGATCATCGAACGTCGACATCCAGACAAAAAGATCCGCGTTCAATAATTGGCAATCGCATGGCGAAAGCGATCCCGTTACAAGCTGCGAAACAGGAGCAAGGCAGATGATCAAGAAGCGAAATCGCAGGTGCCATGCATCGACGAAGATAACTAAATAGGCGGATGGCTCAACATGAAAAATAGCGAGAGCGTTAGTTGCGTAAGAGAGAACTTCGCTGAAAAGCTGAAGTCATGGTTGTGGATATCCCTGTGCATCGGTCTGGCTCTAACCGGTTGTGATCTGTTCAACCCGCAAGAAGTTCGGGTCACTGGAGTAGACTACGAAGTCACCCATGACATGTTAGCCGGAGCGAAATTCACCAGCCGTACCGGACGAGACCGGCGGTATGATGATCTTCAGTGGGTGTTCCAAGATAAAACGTTTCTGATCACAGCGGGCCAGAACGGCTTGCCACCCGTCTTGGCGGGCAGGCTGCTTCCCGAGGGTTTGGAAGCCCCTGAGATCTCAGGCAAGTGGACGGTAGATAAAGACAAAATCACCTTCACGGAGATCAAGGCGGATGGCGAACTCGCTGATCAGCCACCCAGGACTCTCCGCACGATGTTCACCGGTGTTCTTCGAATCGAAGCGGGGCCGCAGTACAAATTCACTCGAGGGTCCCCCAAGTAACGATGCCGGAATCTGGATCGACAACCGTTTGCCGTGTTCTTGCAGTCTTGCCCGTGCTGAGCCTGCTTTGGACTGCTCAGTCTGCTTCGGCAGACTTCGGTCCGAAACTGATGTCGAGAGTTCGAATTGCTGTGCAACTCGATGGGCACCCTCTACCCGACGGCACAAACGCTGCGTTGCTCGCACCTTCGCCTTGGTCAAGTGGCGGGCCAGCCAATGCTGCGGCGCGAGTTCCTGAGCTTGTCATTCCCTGGACGGATGACTCAGGCAAACAATGGAATTACGCCGGTTACTTGTGGGGAGGTAAGTTCAAAGATGGCGCGGTGACGTTCCACGGGTTCATGGACTACAAATTCCGCCAACCGCCTATACAAGGACTGCCCTCGATCGTTCGCTTGGCCGTGTACGATTCTCAGACTGAGCGATTGTATGTGACAGATCCCGCCAGCCCCGGACAATATTTTGCGCTGATGCGGGCCGAGTTCAGCTCAGATGGACTTCGAGACCTGACGAGCGTTCCTATCCCGTTTTGGCATCGACTCGATTTCTGGAAAGCGTTGCTAATTACTTTGATGGTCGAATGCCTGATCGTGGTTCGGGTCGTGCGTAGCCGTGACGAGCAGGATGGAGACCAGAATGCCGAGCCTGCCCGCCGTAAAACGCGATTGATTCGCGTTTGCTTGCTCGTGAATCTTCTCACACTACCACTGGTTTGGTTCTTCGGTGGCGAGTTTCTTTACCAGTTTGGATTCTGGCTGGGGACAGCCGCATTTCTAGGGCTGGAGGTGATGGCCTTTGTGATCGAAGCAATTTTTTACAGCGGCGTTCTCACCGCGTCCAGTAAAACGTCGCGGCTGCCATGGCCGATTGCTTTGCAAGCGTCGCTATTTGCCAACCTAACGACGTTTCTGCTGGGGTTTGTATTGTGACGATGAATACAGCTGTGAAATCCAAAAAGGGAGAGTAAGTATAAAGTATGCCATCTCATCGCGGGGGTGGCTCGCGCGGTGATGATTTTCTTCGATCAGGTGAGATCGCGATGTGGCGATTGCAAGACTCATTTCAAGAGGATGCTCGTCGTGCACGTGGCGATGATTTCGAGACGCAACATGAAACTGGCGGTAGCTTTGCTCGCCGCAATGATGGTGGGGGCTGCCGGCTGCGGCGAGAAATCGTCAAGATCCAATTTCAATTTTTCACAAGTCTCCGAGGGAGCAATCAGTTGGTCCTCCGAACAGGACGGTGAGCAGACGCCGGGCATCGATGAAGCGCAAGTTTTGTACCTCGAGGGGCTCGTTGTTTTCTGGAGCGATTTCCCGACTCCAACAGCTACCAGCATCGCCTACGGAAGCGAAAGAGATCACCTTGGCGGAGGCGGTCAATTTATCAACGCGGACTTCGGAGAAATCAAATTTCATTACGAGATGACCGGCCGGTCGTCCGGCACGGTGGTCGTCGCAGGCAAGAGCTACGACTTGGCCGCCGGCGGTTTATTCCTGATTGCGGCGCGACAGCCAACCGTCAAAGTACGACAGTTGAATTGCGACTTGCGCAATTTGGAGATGACGGAGAAAAGTCTTCGGTTACTGATGGATTCCGAGCGAGCGATCGCTGAATTTTTTCGTACGGCAGAGACGCCAAGAATCACCGATTAGCCGCATGCACCGTGCGATACCGCATCGCTCCGCAAACAGCAAAAAAGTCGTTCCCGACGGGTTCGATCTCGTTCATTCTGGCTACGGCAAAACGGGTCGCAACGCAACCACGATGCCAGCGAGCAAAGCCGACAGAAATGAAATGGTTGTCACAGCCCAACCAATGCGAGCTCGATTGGGATACGTTCCTAAGAGCTGTAGACCACACAGCATGTTGATCCAGCATCCGCCGGCAACCAAACCGAGTATGTAGTCGGCTACGGGCCGACCAGGAAAAAACAGGCTCGTTACACCACCTGCGATCAACACCATGGCAATCACGGTAACCAGAAACGAGTGCGTCTTGCCGGGAGAAGTGGCTGGATCATCGCGCATTGCCTGGATAACCGCGTGACGCTTGCGAGAGATTCGGCGAATCAACAGACAGCACGTCGTCGTGCTTGACAAGGCGACCAAAACGAACGATCCACCAATCGTAAGAAGGTCAAAATTATCGACCCCTTGCAGGCCGCCCAAAGCGACGACAACGGCTGTTATGCATGCAATCAGGCAGGCAAAGTACATACGTGCTCCCCGAGTGATTCCGCAAGCGAGCCCGCCCAAAACTCCACTGGGTAAGGACCAAAGTGGGATCATGGCGACTGCCATTCCAGAATAGGGTCCGAGATAGCTCAGTGGTCCACGATCGGCCAGAACAGCAATCGTGATCCCCACGGCAATTCCGAAGACGACACTCAGAGCAACGCCGAAAGAAATGCCAATGAGAACGGAAACGACTAGATGCAACGGTGCCGCGATTGCTTCGAGCGAGCCATCTTCGCTCTGTTTCGCACTTTGCGGTGGTTGATAGGGATTGTTTGTGTCGCCGATGGCATTCTCCCATTCTGAATACGCGGTTTTCGAGACGCCGCACGGAAGCTTCTCAATGAATTCAGCGGCATGCAACATGGACGATGACGCACGAGTCACGTGATTTTGAAATAAGGCCGTCAACCTTCACGCTCCTGTCCACTGTTACCGACATCCAGGCTAGACACCCTCAAAACCCGCCCCCTTCGCGGCGTAGCTGATTTTACCGCACTGACAGGCTATCACCGATCGCTAAGCTTGGCAGAACCTGCAAGTTTGGCGAAGAGGCGGCGCTGCTTTTCCCAGTTGGGTTCGGCGGCGATGGGGCGGATTTCACGCTCGGTGATCGGTGCTCGGCCGCTGAAGTACGGCTTCAGGAAAAGTAGTTCTTCCTGAAGATCCGGGGCGAGGTTGCAGAGGTTCATGATTTGGCTAAGGCGATCTCGTCTGACTTGGCCGGCTCTCGCTAAATCGGCCTGCGATCGGAGGCGGCCCGATGCCAAAGCGTGGTCGAAGTGGATGGCGAGTGCCATTAGCCGGGACAGCCTCGGCAGTTGGTCCGTTGTGGGCCGCGGTGGGGCCGCACCGCCGCGCAACTCTCGGGCTCCGCGATCTGCTCGTCTTCAATCGCAACTGTATCAGTCGACTCGCGAAGCTGAATCCCTAGCGGTTGAGTGATCAGCGGTTCTTCAGTTGTGAAAACCTCTCCGGACATCATTCGGTCAAGCAAACTTGCTGCCTCGTATCCAGTGCGTTTGGTAGCCGTTTGAGGTTTCTATCAGCAGGGCGACAGATCGTCGAGCCATTGGCTACAAAACAACTGGGAGAGTAATTGTGAAATGCCGGCATCAACCTGGAACGCACCTCCGGAACCGTATCGATTCACGGAGGCGTCCGGCGCTACAAACCACTACATGTTGATCTCGTAACCCTTGCGACTTTCTCGTGAAAGGAACGAGTTGGCTTCGTCGTCGCCGATGATCTCACGCTTGGTCGGATCCCAATTCAGTTCACGCCCCAAGCGGATCGCGATGTTTGCCAAGTGGCAGGTTTCGAGCATCCGGTTGTGTGTCCAAACATCGGAGATCGGTTGTTCACGCGAGCGCATGCCTTCGATGAAGTTGGCGGTATGATTCTCGCTGACAGGGCCGCCGTAGACTTTTTCCACTGCGTCCTCAGGCAACGGGTTGGTTTCCAGATCTTCGACCGGCTTGCCCGCCAGCCTTCCGCGATTAACGAAGAATCGACCCTTGGTTCCTTCAAACAAAATGCCGTTGTCACCTTCGCTAGTGATGATCATTGGAATGTCACCCGGCATGTTAACGTGGATCTCGAACTTTGTTGGCGAGTTGTATTGATCGCTGACCGTCGGATAGCCATCCTTGTACTCGACCGGCAATGAGTAGCTGACCGGCGTCACTTTATTTGGACCGGTTTCGCTCGCGCCCAGTGCCCACGTCGCAATGTCAACGTGGTGAGCACCCCAGTCATTCATTTGGCCACCGGAGGTTTCGTACCAATTACGCCATGCATAGTGACAATTGGTGTAAAGCGGTACGCCGCCACCATAGCCTCGACGCATTTCGGTCCCCGCTCTGTACGGAACCTTGGGGGCTGGGCCGAGCCACATGTCCCAATCGAGACCTTCAGGAGGATTGATGGCTGGGATTACGGGCGAACCGGTAGCACCGTTGATTCCACAGGTGACTTTGCGAATCTCCCCGATTCGTCCTTCGCGGATCAGTGCGATGGCTTTGAGGAATCGGTGTTCGTTTTCAGTCCGCTGCATGGTTCCGACTTGGAACACTCGCCCGGTTTGTTTGACGATCTTTTCGATTAACTTGCCTTCGTCGATCGTCAAGGTCAGCGGCTTTTCGCAGTACACGTCTTTGCCAGCGAGCATCG
Organism: Stieleria sedimenti; assembly: GCF_025060895.1. Taxonomy (GTDB): domain Bacteria; phylum Planctomycetota; class Planctomycetia; order Pirellulales; family Pirellulaceae; genus Stieleria; species Stieleria sedimenti. The sequence continues at coordinate 22,272 of NZ_JANZKV010000147.1, forward strand.
CTTCGACGGAGATCTTGGTGTGCCAGTGATCTGGAGCTGCGATCATCACCGCATCGATGTCTTTGCGGTCGAGCACTTCGCGGTAGTCCTTGTACCCCTCGGCTTTCTTGCCGGTTTTCTTCTCAAGCTTTTCGTTGATCGCATCCAGCACATTGGCATCGACGTCGGCAAAGGCCGCGAAGTCCGCGAACTTGGTCGACTTGTCCGTGATCGTCCACCCTTGGTTTCGCAGTCCAATCGTGGCAAAAACGGGACGTTCATTCGGCGAGTCTTGCGCGTGGGAAGCGGAGCTGGTGCCTATAAAGACGCCGGCTGAAGTGGCGGCGGTTGCCGTTTGAAGAAAATCACGTCGGTTGAATCTTGTTTGCGACTTCATTGCAGAACCTCGTTAAGAGAGCGGGGAAAGGAACGGGAAATGTAGAAATCGTACTTGGGATCTATTTGCCTAGGTCTTTGAAGCGTTCATAGGACTGGTTCAAAGGATGTGCCTCCGTTCGCCCATGAATCATGCTTGCCGTCCACTCCGACAACCTTCTCCCGAGTCGGCGACAGGCCTCTTGCACGCGTTCCTCCTCAGGGGCGCCCGCGGATATGGCTCCGTAGTGAGCCGAGAATTTGATGCCGGAGTAATCGGTCAATCCAGTTTGTGCGTGATGAATTCCTAAGAATCGGCGATCTTATCGACGGACGCTATACAAGTGAGTTTTCTTGATTGAGCGTGGAAGTGATGTTTCTTAACTGGCGGATCAGGGTGTCCGCCTCATCCGGCGTCATGCACCCGTACATTTCATCGCGGATGGATTGCCCGGCTTTCCAAAGCTTGCGCAGCTTTCGTTTTCCGCTGGCGGTCAGCGTGACGGTTTTGGCGCGGGAATCGGTTGGGTGGCTTGCCCTTTGGAGCAGCTCCATCCTTTCCAGTAACACCAGCATCGCTCGGACCGTACTCGGGTCAGAGGAGATTCGGTCGGCCAGTTCACGCTGCGTTAATGCTTGGCCCTCCGAGAGTGCCAATAGAAGCACAAACTGGTCAGCGGTCACGCCATGCTGAGCAAACGCTGCTTCCGTGTTGCGGTGAAGCGCCATGTAGGCCGCACGCAATGCTAACGGCAACTCTCGCTCTTGCTGTGTGGATTCCTTCATCTATTCAAGCGACTCCTGCGCGCAAGAAAATGCCTGATGGCGACTGAACCACCCACAACAACCAAGGAGAGTGTGAAAGATAGAAAAACGAGCAAAGATCTGAATCGCATGAAGTGCCTGTGTTAATAATTCTTGCGATGCTTGCGTCTTCCCTGCACGCGAGCCGGATTCTCTGACGAGATCTTCGAGATGAGGCCGTGAAATACCTCCACTTCGGCAGAGTGTACACAACAAACACAGGAGGACGTAGTCCCAACTTTTGCAACCATTCCACGTGCATTGAGGGGCGGCTCTTTGCAATGGCGGTCCACATCGCTACTGTCCGCGCTGCCTGGCAAGTGGATGCTGTCCCAAATGACGCAGCGCCGCCAATTCTAGCGAATGGCCCGCTGCTGCTGCACAATTCAAATTAATCGCTCATTAAGAGGTGGCGCGTCGTTTCCTTAAATTCGCCCAATGGAATCGAAACATCCCCGAAAATAATGGATTGGCTCACCGATTTGCAGAACTTTTAGACCGGCCTGGGGTTTATGCGTGTACGCACGGTTATCTGCTGAGCGGATCTGCTGCGAACTTGTGAAATATCTCCGCAGGGGTGCGCAATTCCTCATTTTCATTGAACTCAATGTGGCTATAAAGCACAGTACCGCCACTCCATCATTCGCGATATCTCGTCCCACTATTGATCCTGACGGCGGCAAGTTGTCCACCGAGAATCCAGCTTCATCTGCTTAGATGGACATCAAGCTGGTGGAGTTTGCACCGTCAACCAAATCGGCCTACCAGAAACAAGATGACTGCTCTATTGAAACGCTTTGCAACTGCAAATCTGCTCGTCGTTCTACTTCTCGCCTGCGGTTTTGCATCGGCTCAGGAATCGCAAGTCTCGGTATTGATGCTTGGCGACAGAGGATTCCATAGGCCATCCGAATTCTATCGGCATTTGGCAGGGCCGCTCCGAGAGCAAGGCATCGAACTTGTTTACACGGAGAAGCTGAGCGACCTCAACGAAGATCATCTCGCAAAATATGAGGGGCTGATGGTCTTCGCAAACATTGAACAAATCACACCGGAGGCCGAGTCGGCTCTGCTGAACTATGTTCAAAATGGCGGAGGCCTGATTCCCGTTCACTGCGCGTCGTTCTGTTTTCTCAATTCCGATAAGTACATCGAATTGGTTGGTGGTCAGTTTCGAAGTCACGGGTTCACTCGCTTTGAATCCAAGATCGTGGCTTCCGACCATGAGATCATGCGGGGGCTGAAACCGGTTCGGTCGATGGACGAAAGCTACCGTCACAGTAAGCTCAACCCAGACATGACCGTTCTTGAGACACGGAGCGACGAATCCGGTCCCGTGAGCGATCCCGATGGTGAACCCTACACATGGATCCGAACGAGCGGACAAGGACGGGTCTTCTATACCGCGTGGGGGCACGATCATCGGACGTGGTCCAACGCTGACTTTCAAAAATTGCTCGCACGCGGTGTTTTGTGGGCCTGTGGCCAGACGCTCACCGCAGCTTCGACCGACAGCGGCAAGCCTACAGATCCAAAAGCGGAAGCGGTCATCGCTGCGAATCGTCCCTTTTCCTCGCCGGAGATGAATCCGCCATCGGTCGACGATGAAGAATTTGCAACGACAGACGTGGGGGCGAAGATCCCCAACTACACGCCGGGTGCTCAGTGGGGAACGCAGGCCGAACCGTTCTCGAAGATGCAAGACCCTCTCCCAGCGGAACAGTCCATCAAAGCGTTCGCGACTCCGGCAGGAACGCAGCTCGCAATCTGGGCCAAGGAGTCGACCGACAACTGGCCCGGCGATCCCCAGCAAAACGACAAGACTGCAGGGCTAAAGGGCAAGCCGATCGCAATGAACTGGGATGAGGACGGGCGTTTGTGGGTTTGCGAAACTGTCGACTACCCCAATGAACTGAAAGAAGAATCAGCCGTCGGCCGCGACCGCATCAAGATTTGCGAAGATACGGACAACGATGGCCAGGCCGATAAGTTCACGGTCTTTGCAGAAAACTTGAGCATTCCGTCGACACTGGTTTGCTACCGGGGTGGCGTGATCGTCCAGGACGGCGAAGAGACGATCTATTTGAAGGACATCGATGGCGACGACAAGGCCGATTTTCGACAGTCGCTGATTACCGGCTGGGCGCTGGGCGACACGCACGGCGGCGTTAGCAATTTCCAGTATGGCCCCGACAACTGGATCTGGGGCATGCAGGGCTACAACAATTCCCAGCCCATCATCAACGGCGAACCGCAAATGCGTTTCCGCCAAGGGTTCTGGCGATTCAAAGTCAAAGCGGGGGCGTCGGACGAGACAGCACCAGCCTATGCGATCGACACAGAAACGGGCAAAGTCGCAGACAACCAATCAAGCGACTTCGATCAGCACACAATCCGTGTCGATGCATTGGAGTTCATGCGAGGCACGAACAACAACACTTGGGGGCTGGGTTTCAGCGAGGAAGGCTATGTCTTTGGTTCAACTGCAAACGGTTGCCCGAGCGTTCACATGCCGATTCCCAATCGGTATTACGATCAAGTCGCCGGCTGGTCGCCCGAGACTCTTCAAAATATTGCCCAGTCCCATCGGTTCGATCCGATCGATGATCGCATTCGCCAGGTGGACTGGCACGGCGGATTTACAGCCGGTTGCGGCTCAGCAATCTACACTGCCCGCAACTATCCACCGACCTGGTGGAACCGAATTCAAATGGTCTGCGGTCCGACGGGACACCTCGTCGGTTCTTTCGTGCTGGAGAAGGACGGTGCAAACTATCGTTCTCGAAATGCGTTCAACACGGTTGCCAGCATCGATGACTGGTCAGCTCCGATCATGTCGGAGGTCGGCCCCGATGGCAACGTATGGGTCTTGGACTGGTACAACTACATTGTTCAGCACAACCCAACGCCCAACGGTTTCCAAACCGGCAAAGGGGCTGCTTATGAAAGTGATCTGCGAGACAAACGTTTCGCCCGAGTCTATCGACTAGTGACCGACGAGGCAGGCAGCGGCTCCGCGACGCGAACGTTACAACTCGCTGATGCCGAGAACGCCGAGTTGGTTACGGCACTCAGCAGTGACAATTTCTTTTGGCGTCGAACGGCACAACGTCTTATCGTGGAACGTGGGGCGGCTGACGATGCGACGCTCAGTGCTCTTGTTTCATTGGTCGAAAATGATCAAGTCGACGAGATCGGATTGAACCCAGCCGCGATGCATGCGATTTGGACGCTCGCAGGCTTGTCGAAATCGGGTAACGAATCAGCAGTCGCTGCACTGGCAAAGGCGTGTGACGCCGGCTTCGGTCATGTATCCAGCCCAGTGCGCAACGCGGCGATCGCGAGTTGCGGCAGCGAGCAGGTCGCCGGGGCGATTGAAGCGGGTCTGCAAAACGACGCCGACCCCAAGGTGCGGGTGACCTTGTTGCTGCGCGTTGCCGAAGGAAAAGCGAACGCTGCGATCAATGGTGACGAGCTTGCTGGCTTGGTAGCTTCGATCGAAGACGATAGCGTTCTATTGGACGCATGGACCTCTGCTGCTTCGACCGATCCTGCCGCGACGATCGTGGCGCTCGGCAAGATGAATCCGTCTGCCGTGAATTCGCTCAATGAACGAATTTCCGTTCTGGCCGAACACCTCGCGAGGAGCAATCCCACGGCTGAGCAAATCAGCGAGCTGCTTGAAATCACGCCCGATTCACCTGTCGCCGTCACGGTCTGGGAAGGCTTGGCAAAGGGTTGGCCGCGAGATCTGGTTCTTAATCTTCCCGAGTCATCGCAGAAAATTGTTCGTGACCGGTTCTTAGCAGGCGACACTTCGGTCGAAAGCAAAGCCGCGATCCTGGCGGTAGCCGACAAGTGGTCGATCACGAACCTAAACGAGATTGTCAGTGAAATTCAGGACGAACTGCTGGCGACCGCTTTGGACGCGGATGCCGATTCAGAGAAACGTCTGAGTGCTTGGGATCAATCGATTCGCCTTGCACCAACGAGTCCAAAGATTCTCGACGCGATTGAGGCATTCTTTACACCGCAATTGGCTCCAGAAACCGGGGTCGCGGCACTAAACTCACTGCAGGCCGCCCGCGTGAATGGTCTTTCCGAAACGTTGTTGGACATGAAATCCTCGCTGGGGCCAAAACTCGGTAGCCAAGTTCTGACGTTGCTTTTATCCCGAGCCGATGGCACTGAAGATTTGCTGGACGCCATTGCCGATGGACAAGTGCAATTCAATGATCTTCAGCTCGATCAACGCCAAGCCTTACTGAACCACCCCACCTCATCGATAGCATCACGAGCAAAGGAGTTGATGGAAACGCGAGGTGCGATGGTAACATCTAATCGCCAAGCATTGGTCGATCAATGGTTACCGGTCGCTGCCGTGGAAGGCGATGTGACGAATGGCCTGGCGATGTTCAAGAAACATTGCTCAGCTTGTCACATCCATGGCGAGATCGGACAAGAAATCGGTCCTAACTTGACGGGCATGGCGGTTCATCCCAAAGAAGAAATCTTGATGAACGTCCTCGATCCATCGCGAAGCGTCGAAAGCAATTTTCGCACATACCAGATTTTGACCGTCGACGGAAATGTGCTCTCCGGAATGCTAGCCGGCGAGTCGGCAAACTCGCTACGCATCATCGACACGCAAGGCAAAGAAAAACTGGTCCTTCGCGAAGACATCGAGCAATTGACTTCGTCGTCCAAGTCATTGATGCCAGAGGGTTTTGAAAGCTCGATCAGTAAAACTGAAATGGCGGATCTCCTGTCGTTTCTCGCCAAACGTGGCAAGTACGCGCCGCTGAACATCTCTAGCGCTGCGACCATCAACAGCAAAAAAGGCCTCCCCGGATTCCGCGGACGACCTGGAGACGAGTTTGTACTCGATTCCTACGGGCGTGTGGAGGTCGAAGGCGTTCCCTTTGAATTGGTCGATCCCCAGGGAGATCGGATCGCCAACATCATCGGTTTGCAACGTCAATCATCGCGATTCCCAAGCACGTTGCCAGAATCGGCTAGCCTCGACTGCGCTGGAAACGTGAAAATGATTCACATGTTGGGGGGTGTCGCCTGGGCTGCCTACCCGCGTTTCAAGGATGAAACGACCAGCATGATCGTCCGTCGTCATTACGCTGACGAAAGCACAAGTGACTTTGAATTGGTCAACGGCAAGCACATCGTGACTTACCAAGCGGGCGAGGATGTGCCGGAATCGAAGAAGGCGATTGAAGCCAGCGGCAAGCAAATCCGCTACTTGAAGATTCCTGCCGAAGCTGACAAAGCACTTACGAAAATCGAATTCTTGAAAGGCGGTGACTTTTCGCTTCCGCTTGTGTTTGCAGTGACCATCGAGTTTTCAGGTGAAGGTCACTAGACCTGACGGTGATTCGTTGACGTTCCTTCTCCTCTTCTTCTGTATCGAGACCCTCTCATGAGAAAATTAGTTGTTCTAGTCCTGCTCGGCATGCTGCAGTTCGCCAGTGCCGTTGCCGAAGCACAGGAGCAAAACCCGGAACGTCCTCGCCAAGGTCGTCGCGGAGGCGGATTCGGCGGCCCGATCGAACTTGGCCCCGACGACAAGCAAACTTATCCCGATCCTGCAGATAGCATCGTTGCAAAGCGGGAAGACATTCCGCACGGCAAGTTGGAGATGATCGACTATGAGTCGAAGACGGTCGGCACGACTCGCAAGATGAACGTCTACACGCCCCCGGGGTACTCGAGCGAGAAGAAGTTGCCTGTCTTGTATTTGTTGCACGGCATTGGCGGCGACGAAACCGAGTGGCAGCGTTTTGCGACACCTGATGTGTTGTTTGACAACCTGATCGCGGATGGCAAAGCGGTTCCGATGATTGTGGTGATGCCGAACGGCCGCGCGCAGAAGAATGACCGCGCCGAAGGCAATGTGATGTCGAGTGCTCCAGCATTTGCCGTTTTTGAGAAAGACTTGCTCGATGACGTCATTCCCACCATCGAGTCGCGTTATTCCGTTCAGGCCGATCGAGAACATCGAGCCCTGGCCGGCTTGTCGATGGGCGGTGGCCAGTCGCTGAATTTTGGACTGACCAACCTGGACACGTTTGCCTGGGTCGGCGGATTCTCGTCCGCGCCCAATACCAAGGCCCCAGAGGAATTGGTCCCCGATCCAGAAAAGGCGAAGGAACAACTCGAGCTACTCTACTTGTCATGTGGAAACAAAGACGGATTGATCCGAATCAGTCAACGTCTGCAGCGTTATTTGAATGAGAACGACATTCCACACATCTGGAACGTCGACTCGCACGGACACGATCCGACCCACTGGCGAAACAATCTGTATTATTTTGCTCAATTGGTATTTCAGGAGACCTCGAAGGCCTCAGAGCTGCAGGAAGACACGACGACCAATTCAAACGAACAACCTTCAGCGAACAAAGATGAGAACGCGGCTGCTGGAACTAATGTTCCTGAAGGCATCAAAGACGATTTCCAGCCGGCACCTACCAATCAAGCTGGAAAGGACTACCCGCAGGTCAATTCCCAAGGCCGAATCAAGTTTCGAGTCGTCGCGCCGGAAGCAAAAAGCGTGGCAACGACATTTCGTGACAGTACTGAGTTCGTAAAAGGTGAAGATGGGGCTTGGGTCGGCTACTCACGTCCGCTTGACGAAGGCTTCCACTACTATGAATTGATCATCGAGGGTGCCCACGTACCTGATCCCAACAGCAAATACTATTTCGGAGCAATGCGTTGGGGGAGCGGCATCGAAATTCCTGCCCACGATCGTGAATTCTACGCGCTGAAAAACGTTCCCCACGGCCAGGTTCGAGAGATCTACTTCCATTCCGAGAGCACGGATTCCGAGCGGCGAGCTTTCGTTTACACACCACCGGGCTACGACAGCAATCAAGACGAACGCTACCCAGTGCTGTACTTGCAGCACGGCTGGGGAGAAAACGAATATGGCTGGAGCGTCCAAGGCCACGCGGGTCTGATCATGGACAATTTGATCGCGGAAGGAAAGACGAAGCCCTTCATCATCGTCATGACCTATGGCATGACCAACGAAGTTCGCATGGGCGGACTTCGCAACTTTGATATCAAGGATTTTGAAACGGTCCTCGTTGATGAACTCGTTCCCCACATCGATCAGAACTTTCGCACTTTGACCGATCAACCCAATCGTGCCATGGCCGGACTGTCGATGGGTAGCATGGAAACGAAATCAATCACGCTACGCAACCTTGACAAGTTTTCGCACATCGGGCTTTTTAGTGGAGCCACGATTGGAAAACAAGATGTCGAGAACACGGAAGGGTTCAAAGACAAAGTTGAACTCGTGTTCGTTAGCTACGGAAGCAAAGAGGTTGGAGGCGGGCGAACGCGTCGCGGTGGCAATCCCGCCGACTCAGTGAAGCAATTGAAAGAGATGGGAATCGATGCCCACTACTACCTGTCTCCCGAAACCGCCCACGAATGGCAGACTTGGCGACGCAGCTTGAAGGAATTCGCCCCTCTGTTGTTTCAGCCTGAGGACAGCCTGTTAGGCAACTGGAAGGTCGACTTTGATACTCAAATTGGCGTCCAAAGCTATGCAATGACCTTTGGCAAGGAAAGCGGCGAACTCTCCGCAACGGCGAGAGCTGAAGTCAATGGTCGCTCTCACTGTTGGCTTCAGAGAGCGTTGTTGCCGAACAAGCCATCTCGCCAATAGATCACTGCAACTTCCAAACCCACATCGGATATCGCCGTATGTCATTTCAATCGATTGTTTGCTTTTGCTGCATCGCGTTGTCCGCCACGTTCACGCTGGGCCAAGAAAATACTTCGCCAAAGCAAAGCTCCGAAAGTTTGACAGGCACGTGGCATTGCCAATTCGATTCACCGTTCGGGTTGCAGACTTACCACCTCCATATTGCGATTAATGACGCCGGCGATGCAACAGCGCACGCGGAAGTAGATACTCGCGACGAAGTGCGGAAAGTCGAGTTCGTCGACGTGAAGGTCGACAACGATTCACTCAGCTTTGCGGAGGTCCGCCAGTTCGGCGACCGAGAGTTTCGTATTGAGTACAGCGGCGAACGCAAAGGAAAGGACCTCGCGATAACGAGGTCGTTTGGAGAGCGGGGCGGCCAAGAGTCGCTTGCCACGCGTGAGCTTCCCAAGCCACCACCGAAGGAAGATCCTGCTCCGGTGGTCGAAGTCAAAATAGATTGTCTCATCAAAGACGCGTTTAAAGATTCATTCTTGGTCGGCATGGCCGGTGACCTTCCTTCGCGTTATTCAGAGGAGGAGTTGAAACTAGCGGCAGAGCATTTCGCCGCGATCACTCCCGAAAACTGCATGAAGCCCGAGCGAGTTCACCCGGCCGAAGATCGTTGGGATTTTGAGCGGACCGATGCTTTGGTGCAGTGGGCCGAAAAGAACGACATGACCATCCACGGCCACACCTTGGTTTGGCATGCGCAGACGCCCAATTGGTTCTTCGAGGAACGCGATCCCGAGACGGTCAAGCGGCGAATGCAACAACATATTGAAACGCTTGTGGGACGGTACAAAGGGAAGTTGCAGAGCTGGGATGTGGTCAATGAAGCCATCAATGATGGTGGGAATTCTGAAACCGCGAAGACGGAAAATCTACGCAACTCGAATTGGTTGCAAACGCTCGGCCCCGAGTTTCTCACTTTGGCATTCAAGTTTGCTCGACAGGCAGATCCCGATGCTGTGCTCTACTACAACGACTACAACATCGAATCGGGACCCAAGCATGCAAGTTCGATGGTGCTGCTTGAACGACTGCTTGCCGATGGTGCTCCCATCGATGCCGTCGGCATCCAAGGGCATTGGCGAAGCGGGCGGGTTCCTTTCGAAGACATCGAAAAGGCGATCACCGACTATGCATCGCTTGGACTGAAAGTCAGTATCACGGAACTCGACGTTACAATCCGTGGTGAATCCGGCGGGCAATTCGGAAGACGACGGTTTCGCAACAGTGCTCCCCCTACCGTTGACGATTTGAACGCTCAGGCCGACGACTACGCAAGGCTGTTCGCTATCTTCAAGAAGCATGAAGACGTCATCGAACGCGTTACATTTTGGGGCCTGAACGATCGACGAACCTGGAGGCGGGGGCAACATCCTCTTCTTTTTGACGGCAACAACAACGTTAAGCCAGCGTATGCCAGTATTTTGGCGTTGGCAGATAGCGATGACGATGCTGCCAAGAGAGCCCCCGAACCGCCAAAGAACGTGAGGATTGAAGACGGTGGTCAGGGTGATTATTCAGCGACCGTAGCCTTCCGATTCGACCGTCACGCTGCCGTATCCACGATCATTCCGATGGATCTTCAAGGGCGCGCGAAATCTCACCATTTCCTTGCTACTTCATCACCATTTGGTTTCCTCACTTGGCGAACGGGTCCTTTTGCGGTGCCGTGATGTCACCACGCAAACGGGGCTCGATCGACGATCGGATCTCGTGCATCCGCCGCATTCTTTCCAACGTCATCATGGATGCGGTATGCACTTCCCGGTTTGCATTGAGGGTCAGTAGGCCATCGCCTGCCGATGCAGAATATTCGCCTCCGTTTTGAGTCCATTGATTCGGGCTGATGGATTTCAACAGATATTGACCACTGACGTCTGCCCCGGCGAGGTCTGTGGTTCGTCGCCGTGGGTCACCGCAGTCATCATTAGCAAGGCGAGCAACCCTTTTAGAACAACGCGGGAAACGCTAACTGGCATGACATTCTCTCCGGGAAATTAAGTGATGGTGTCCGCAGGCACCTGATGTTTGCGGGCTACGGTGACTTCGCGTCTTCATTTGTCTTGTCCGCCTTGAAACGCTCGTCGATGATGGGCGTATTGGCTGGCAGCCGAATGCGATTCAGGTCAATGATTTGTCCGTCAACGACCAATTCGATGTAGTTGGTCCATTGCCAGCGCGATCGGGATTCAGCGGGGTAACCTTCGATGGGCGCTTCGGGCGTCTTTGGGTTGTCCCACTGTCCTTTGGGAGGACAATGAACGACAACGCCCGCATGGTCTTTGCCGAGAAAGAAGTTGGGCGCTTTCATCAGAAAGATGGGGGCCCCTTCGCTCTTGACTTTCAGGATGAACGGCCAGGCGGCCTCAAACTCTTCTCGAGTCTTGAAGCTCATTGCGAAATGCTGTGCCTCCAACGTCGGGCCGACCAAAGTACGTGATTGCTTGCGCAGTGGTTCCAGTTCACTCGGCCACTCTTTCGGCCAATTTCCTGTATCGGAAACCGAATAGAGCGCGAAAGCGGTGGAACTCAACGCCAAAAAGGCGAGGACGACAATTGAAACTCTTGATTTGCACATCATGGATACGCCAGATTTGGATTGAGAATTGGTTTGCGAAATCAAGTCGGCTGCTGTTAGTAGGTCTGTCACGGCTGAATTTTAGGGTAGCAAAACTCGCCAAGAGTTTCGGCAGTAAATCACCGAAAGTCTTGACGACTTTCGCTACGGCCTCAACCCGAAGATTCAGTTGTCACGGACCTCAATAAATCTTTTGCAGTTCCCCGCTATTCGTCTTGGCTTGATGGGACGCCTAACTCCGGCGATGATTGTTGTTGCTTCGGCGTCTGCCATTCCTCCAACAAAGCGGCGGCTGCCTCGTGAACCTCCCGATTTGCGCTGATGGTCAACCACCCGTCGTTTGCCGAGGCAACATAATCGCCTCCGGCGAGCCACCATTTGTCTGGCGAAATCTTGGTCGTCAGAGCTTGGATGATCTCAGACTCCTTACCTTTCAGCGGCGGAGGTAGTTCGTGGACCCGTTCGTATTGGTAGCTGGCTGCTCTTTCGAGTGAAGTGATTCGCACTTCGTCTTCACGGACGATGTACGACATTCCCAGCGGTTCGAGAATGAAGTCGAGTGCCGCTCCCAGCGAAAGGCCGCCCAGGTCTGCCGAGACTGGCTGCTCGCGGTCTGGCGTTGCGTCCTCAAGCCACAATGGGTCGAAGTTCAGCTTGATACCATGGAAGTTCGCAAGCTGCTTGAGGACGTCGTCCAGCCGCAATTTCTTGAACGATTTCAATGTCGGCTGCCGAAGCGTTTCGTGAATACGCTCTTCCACTTGGGCTCGTCGAGTCGCGCGGTAGGGTCGAAATTTGTGAAGAGTTGCCTCGTCGGTCGGTGAGCGCGCGTCCGAGACGTCCGCCGATGGCTGATAGGCCTGCTCCAGTAGCTGCTCAAGCCTGCTCTGTTCTCGTGGTAAACGCTCGTGTGAGGCGCCGAGTCCGCCAAGCCTCACGTGGTCAAAGCTTTTCGCCATCTCCGCCCTGATCTGTTTCCACAACTCTTCTTCCTGCGGAGTTTTCGGGCGTGACGCAAGGAGGATGTCGCGGATCTTCAGCCATGGAACCGAGGCCTCGTCGCCGAATCGAATTTCCCAGACATCGAACACATGGCCTTGGCTAATATACCGGGAGGTAAAGGACAGTTGGTGCCCTGGTCGAAGAGTGTTGGTTTCGATGATCTCCTGGAGTTCCTTGCGTGTGGCGGAATTGCTTTTGTTTTGATCGATCCAGTTTCGTATCGAGGCGATGACTTCCTCGGACGTGAGTTCCTGTTGCTTCTTGCCGATCTCGTTTGCACCCGCCATGCAATTGAATGCGGCCACAGCATCGTTAACTGATGCCGCTTGCCTTGCCGTAAGGAAACCGTACTGCCCGGTAATCCGTGATTCGAATTTTGCAGACGGGGTACCCTCTGAGACGCCAGCAGGGGACAACCGAGGCTCTCCCTTCGTCGAGTTGTCCAGTCGCAATTGAAAGCCGTTTTCAAGCTCCGCATCGAGCTTCGCCTGTGGCTCATTCTGCGTCAGTGTATCTGCGGGAACCGGAGTGTGGCGATCTCCGATACGAAGCGTGCGGATGGGGTCGCTGTACCACAAAGCCCCAATCGCGTACTCAGGTTTGCGCGGCACAAACAGTCGAGCGTCCCAGTAGTCGGATCCGTCACCTGCCACCAACTTGTAGGAATCCAGCCGGCAATCATGGAGAACGCTTCGCAGCACTCGATTGACCGCGTTGGAATGATCGTCATCCTTCATCACTCCGTCAGCCAGGATCGTCAGATGACGCTGGCCGAGAATCTGCTCCATCGCTGTCGCGGAATGCCACTCCACCTTCAGTGGAACCGTGACGAACTCGCCTTCTTCCTGTGGCACCGCCTGAACTGACGACTGCATGACGCGGTCGGATAGCTGACCGCTAGCCTTCTCTTGCTGAGACTCTTCAAACAAGTCACCGTAGCGTTTCGACGAACGACCGTGCTTGTTGTAGATCAATTCTGCAGACCGCAGGGGAACGAGTCGAGCGCCGCCACGGCCATCTGGTAATACCAGCATGGGCGCGATTTGCTTTTGAGTCAGCTTTCCATCTTCGTCCTTCCCATACGGGCCGGAAGCATAGACGGGCGATATAGCATCGGAGGGTAGTTTTCCCGTCTCAGCGATGTTTTGCAGAGAATCGGCGATAGTGTGTTCACCGATTTCTCGATACTCGCTGGCGGTTTTCGCAAACGCATCGCGCATTTGCTGAACCGACAATTCACCAATCGGCGGATCAAATAGATTTCTGCGATCGGCTGCCGATTGCAGATTGAATTGCCTGGTGGCTTCCTCAATCGTGGGCGTATCGGGGATCGACGTGCCTTGTTCATAGGCGGGCGGCAGGCCGATCGAATTCGGGTTGGCTTCAAGAAAACGCTTTTGTTCCTGTTCGGTCCCCGATTCTGTTTCGAAATCAATATCTGTGACAAGCCATGCGTCCTCGACCAACTTGAGCGTCAAGACCAGGAAGCCATCTTGATCGCCGTTAGGCTGCTTGTGTTCTTCGTCGAGGTGGACGGCTTCAGACATGGCCAGCGCCTCGGTCGGATTCGCTGGATCACTGACGTACACGGTCGAAATGTTCAAACGTTGAACGTTCAGAAACTCGGGGATTTCCTTTATCTGCTTCGGATCAGCGGGCGAGCCCGTCGCCATGGCCGCAGCTTTCGCGACATCTCCTGCAAGTGCTGCCGCAATGTAAGTCTCGACAACCGAGCGGGCGTCGATGCGCCGGCTCGTCTCGTTGGGTTGGGACACCTCTTTGGCAGGTGCTAGAGCTTCCTCAACCATCACTGGAGGAGACGTTTTTCCAAGCTCCAAATCCTTCATCGCCGCTTGAATCTCTTCAGCGAGGGCCTTCGCGTCGATGTCGCCGGTGATCGTCAGTTTATTTGCGATCGGCGAGAGCACTCTCGGAGCGATCAAAACCTTGCGGTCGAGCGTGATTAACATGTAGCCGTTTACATTCTGCTCACTCAGCCGCGATGTTGCTTCCAGAAACCGCTTACCGGCCTCTTCAGTCAACGTCATGGCGACGATGTCTCCGACGGACGGACTATTCGGATCAATCGTGGCAGCGACTTCGGCAATGTCGGCTTCGGTGATGATGGATTGTTGGTCGGACAGAATTCTCAGCAGTGGTCCATCGGGAACGCGGTAAATTCTTGGACCAGCGGCCACTTCTGGCTCGTCTTCCGAAACTGCGACCGCTCCATGAATCCGCAATCGCCGGACCAACAGCGGCTCGACGGGCTGGCCATCGGAGATCGTCAGCAGGTTGCGAATAGTTTGCTCATCGTTGTAGTTCGCCAAAAACTTGACAGTGCCATCAGCGAATGCTGCGTGCACGCCTTGCTCGAACCAGCCGCCGAACTTGGGTAGCGGTTGATCAGCCGAGTATTCGATGTCTTCTGGCTTGGTCCATGGGATGTCTCGTTTCGCTTCAATCACCGCGATGCAGTTGGACGTTCCGTCGAGCATGTCCCTGAAGGACGCCCCACGCTGTTTCCAGAATACGGTGGCTTCGGGCGTGTATTGTTCGAAGTGAGCTTGCAATGTGGCAGGATCATCATCACCAATGTATGCGCTCTCATCCAAGTCATTCGGACCGCCGTCCCGCTGGTCCCGCATTTCTTGAAGCTGTGCCGCCCGTTTGGAGATGTCGTCTGAAACGACTCCAAAGTAGGACGTGTTGGTCGAATCAGCTTTGTCCAGCGGCGAGCGATAAACGTCGGGGATCTTCGCGAATAGTCCCTTGTTATGCTCGCTATTCCAGGGTTCATCGAAATGATACTGGTCATAAAGCTCCTGATGTCCCAACAGCGGCAACAGTTCGACTCGCCAGCTATGCGGCGGCCCACCCCTGCCGTCTTTGCCGCTGATCGTTCCCGGAGGAAGATGCCCGTGCACTTCGTGATAGTGATGCAGTGCATTGATGATGTGAGTCAGGTTGTTGACGGTTTCTCCGCGCGGGGAAACGGAGAATTGGTTCGCAGAAGGGGCAACGGTACCTCCGGCGGAATCAGTAACCTGCCCAGCCGAATCCTTTGGATTCGTCCCGCCGAGCGTCTCGGCAAAATCACCGTCTTGGAATTTCTCATCGACGAAGTAGTCATCCAGCAGGATGATGTTCATGGCGGCGTCGAGCTTGGTTCCGCCGAAGCGATCGACTTTGCTTCGCCACGATGCAATGTCTTGTTTCGCAAGTTGGCTGAGTCGCTTTTGATACTTGATGGCCAGATCCTGCGCGATGGAGGATTCGGTCATGCCTGACGCAAGCGACAGATCGGTGGTTCCGCTTGACAGCTCTTCAATTTCATCATCAAACAACGCGTCAACGGAAATCAAAACCAGTGGCACCGCATAGCTGGGGCCACCGTCAAACACTTCTCGATCATTCTGCCCGATTGTTTCCTTCATCAAGGATTCAAACGCGTTCTTCCACGCCTCAACCTCCGATGGGTTCAATGACTGCAGTTGTTTGAACAATCGGCTCGCAGTATTCGTGTTCCAATCACCATCTTCGAACAGGACACTCATACGATTGACGATGTATGTCCGGCATGCCTGGCGTGCCATCTCGCCGTTCAGTTTGTCACCCGTGACCCGCTCTAACTCGGCAATCCACTTGTCCAGTTCCCCATCAGGTACTGCCTCCAAACGTCTTGTTAGTTCGGCGCCCATGGCAACGCTAATTGGATACCCGGGTGCAGTGACAGGCGCGCCTCCGGGCGGTTTGATCTCTTGAAGATTCTTTCGCAGGCGTCCGTAGGGCCAATCGCCCAGGGCACTTGCTACCGGAGCAACGTTTACGATTCGGACAACATCGTTTCCACCTCGCTGCAACGTAACCGAGTCGTCGTCGAGCGCCAGCCCGTCGATCTGGCCGCCGATCTCGATTTTGTAATTCCCGGCCGCGATGCGAACGGTCTTGCCAGATTTCGAGACGGTTAGTTCTTCGACAACGTCTTTGCCCTGGACAACGCGAATCGGAACGTCGTCGGCCTCGCTTTCAATACGCAGCGTGCCGGTGTTCCATCGCAGTACAATCAATACACCGGCCAGCAGAAGCAGCGGTAGCAGCACACCTGCGGCAATGGACTTCGTCCACCTGCGGTGCCTGGGCGGCTTTGATGCTAATTGGACGACGGCGTCGGGAAGAGGTGCGGTGGAGGGATTCCGGGTGTGTGAAAGGCAGGCTTCCAACAGTTCGGCAACTTGTTCCGCCGATTGAAACCGACCGCCAGGGCCCTTGGATAGTAACTTATTCACGACACCTTCCAGCCAAACCGGTATCTCCGGGTTGATTTCTGTGATTGGTCTCGGTGAATCCTGCATGATGCGATGCATGACTCCGAAACTGGTTTCCGCTCGAAATGGCGAGTGGCCGGTACACATCGCGTACAGCAGACTGCCAAGCGAAAACAGGTCGCTGCGATGATCAATCGGTTCACCACGCGCCTGCTCGGGCGACATGTATTGCGGCGTCCCGGCGATCACGCCGCTGCGAGTCATTGACGCATCATCTACTGCGCGGGCCAGACCAAAGTCGGTGATGGTGACGCGTTCGACGCCTTGTTCCATCAGAATGTTGCCGGGCTTGATGTCACGGTGGACAAGGCCCTGTTCGTGAGCAGCGGCTAAGCCGGCGGCAACTTGAGCACCGATCCGCAGAATATCGACCAGTGGCAATGGTCCCTGAACGTCGATGCGTTTTTGAAGTGATTCGCCACCCACGTACGGCATCACCAGATAAGGCAACGCCTGTTCGTTGGAGACCCCATGAATCGCGATCACGTTGGGATGCAGCACGGCAGCGGCCGCTTTCGCTTCCCTTGCAAAACGCTGGCGAGCCGATCCGCTGGCCGCCAGATGCGGAGCCATCACCTTGACCGCCACCACGCGATCGAGCGATTGATCGTGAGCCTTCAGCACGACGCCCATCCCACCGCTGCCAACCACGCCGGTGACTTCATAGCCTGCAATGCGCCCCAGTGAATCGGGATCGTCAGTGGGCGAAAGCTGCGACAAGACCAGCTCGATCTGCGCGTCACGCGATTGAGTGTCTGAAAACTCGGCTTCGTGTGCCTGTGCGACTGATTCACCGAGAAAGACGCTGGCTTCGCGCCATGCGGAGGCCTCGGCAACTTGCTGCTCAAGTGCTTGACCGCACGATTCGCATTCGTCCAGATGCGAAGCGAGTTCCCGCTCAGCCTGGTCGCTCAGTTCTCCACGCACAAACGACGAGAGTCGATTCGGATCACAAATTTGCTGATTCATACTTCTGATACCTCCAGTTCGGCAATCACGTCACGCAGTCGCTGCATGATGCGGCAACGAGCCGTGTAGATAGTTCCAAGGGATTTGCCGAGTTGCTCCGCAGCATTCCGGTTGCTCATCCCGTCGATGACCGTCAGCTCAAACGCCCGCCAAGTGTCGGGCTGGACATCTTGCTGAACGATCCTGGCCGCTTGCAGGTAGAGTTCGCGCCGATATTCCCAGTCGATCAAAGAGACAGTTTCGGGATCGGGCTGCCGGTGCTGCGCCAATAGTTCCTGGACCGATGAGCCACCTGCCGCCCGGTCTTTCGCTCCACGAGTGAGCGCATTGACGATGGCATTGCGTGTGACTCGGGCCAGCCAATGACGAAATCGCGTCGACTCGTCTCGCTTTTCCCAGTCACCAATTGCCGAAGCCACCGCCAACAAGACTTGCTGAGCTAGATCCTGGGCATCGGCGGCTTGCATGCCCCGCTTCGCTGCTGTCCGAACGATCACTGGCCGATAGATCGCGACAAACTGCTCCCACGCCACCCGGTTGTCCGGGTCTTTGACCTGAATCATCAGGCTTTCGCGTGTTTCGGGGAACTGTGTCATACGGAGCCATCAACTGCTGTGGGAAAGCAAAATTTTACCCGACAGCAGTTAAACACTCGATTTGGAGATCCTTACACGAAAATTCAAGAAAACTTCCCACGTCAGTATCCATTGATTGCGGGGGCAGCCTGTCGGCGACGTTCACTGGCATTCGGCTGTTTCAATCTGCCGATCCGCGAGCAGACGAGCGATGCGAAGCTTGTGCTGAGCAATCACGGATCGATTTGCGACTCCTTGCGAAGATAGTGATTCCAGTCGTTGCAGGTGTTGTTGTTCGATCTCGAGGGCTCGACGCAATACTTCGTCAGCTTTCGTCTGATTCCTTTCGTGAAGTGCATGCTGCTGTTGCACGCTGAGCAACCGCAACTCACCCTCGCGCAGCTTTCCGGCGCCGACGTAGCCTTGGGAAGCCAGGGCTTTCAATCGTTCGAATCGCGCCTTTTCAAGCTTGATTTCATCTTGCAGGAGCATGGTGATTCCCGCTTCATCTCCCTGAAGCCGAAGCAGAATAAGCCGGGCATCGAACAATTCGGAACGAAGCTCGTCGATTCGCGTCTTTGAGACGAGTCCCGCTTTCGCGCCTGCTTCCATACTCAACCTTTCAGCATCAAGTGCGGCAAGGGCCTGATTGGCAAATTGCAGTGCCTTGGCATCTTCCTCCGCGATCGGTTTCGCAGCAACAGCCGTGCCTGCGGCATCGCGAGCCAAGACAAGGAATGTCAGACGAGATCCTTCAGGGGCGCTAAAATCCTTCGGAGGATCAACAGAGGAGTCGGCTGGCATGCAGAGAGTCAACTCCTTGCCATCGATCTTATAGATGCAACGAAGCTTCGACCCCTTCGGTGCTTTGCCGCGAGTCTCAATCGTGACAAGTTGCATCGATTTCGGATCCGTAGCCGGATCGAGCGTAAACTGATAGGTGTGATCGGGGCTGCCACCACCAGACATGGTCATGACGTCATCGGAGAAGTTGACCTCAAGATTGCCAACGCCCTCCTTAAGCAATTGTTGCTTTAGAGATTTCCCACTGAAGACTCCATGCGAAAGCACCCACGTGCCTTGCAAGGCCTGCGTGTGTTTCGGAGCATCCTCCGCAATTGCGACGGAACATACAAACATTGAAAGTGCAATTCTAAGCAGGACATTCATGGTGGTTCCTTTTCTGTTGGTTACCCGAGTGGCAGGACGGCGATCGCGCTGAAGCGTGAGGACGTCACTTGGAATCGTCAACAAGCTTTGTCGTTTGCAATGAAACGAACCAGCCGGCAATCCCGGCTATGCCGACAATACAGCCGACGACTTGAATAAACAGAGCCGTGTCGTCGTGAGCAATGAAAGCACTTCCGAACAACAAAGCAGCGGCTACAACGACGATGATGGCAGCACTGATACTTTTCATTTCAGTTTCCTCGGTTTTTCTGTTTGGTTGGGGGGCGTCGGGCGAGGTCGCTGATAGACGACCATCGCGTAGTCTGTGTCCAAATCCAAGGGGCTGTCACTACACGATGAAGTCCACTCGATTGCGAGGGAATCAACGGAAGTCGTGTCGGCTCCGCCGCGCAGGAAGATGCGTGGATTACCGCCGGCGACGACTCCGTACCAGAGATAGAGATGGCCGTCTTTCCTGGAGATCATCAGTTCCGATTCGCCCCCGTAATCAAACCGGATTATTCCCGACACAACGGCAGAATGTCCTTTTTGTTCTAGGAATTCCCGGTACTGATTCTCGTATGTGTCCGACGTTTTTCGATAAGACTCGCCGAATTGCTTGTCGATCGCGATGACAAAACCCGTCTGGTTTGCTTCGACCAATTTTGAATCAAGCAAATGGCGTGATTCCTCTGTCGCCTGCCACTTTCCTGTGAGTCCCTGAATGTTGTTGGTCGTCGAAGCTTCATCAACGTCGGGGTTTGCAGATTGACTTGCACCGCGTTGCGTCGTGGGCATGCCATCGCTACACAACAAGCGATGTGCCATGGACTCTTCCCACTTGACGGGAAAGGTGAGGAGCTTTCCATCGCGGTCCACGACAATCTTTGATTCATGTCCAGGACGCTGCGTAAGCATCGCCGCGTTGTAGGCGTCGCGAGAATCGGACTTGGGCCAACGGAACGGACCAATGCCCACGATCACGTCATCGACCTGCAATCCGATCTCTCGCGCCGGTGAACCGAGGTCAGAAACTCGCAGGATTTTGCGTTCGCGTTCATCGTCGGAGACGGTGGCGACGATGTTCAACCAAACGGCCGCCATGCGACGAACGTGCGATTCGGGCAGCAACAAGTGAAACTGACGGAACTGATCATCCGTAATCACCGGTCCTAAGAAGACGATTTCTGACTTGGGGCTAAAGCTCACGCAGTACTGCAACAAATCGTCAATCGCATACCCGCCCAGAAAATCGCTGGGGACGACATACCGGTGAGTCGCACCACCGATCCCGCCGGGAGTCACGAGGATGCCGTGAGACTGTAAACGCTGAAGTTGCTCCGATTGCTGCAACTGTCGAAGCAACTGCTGCACTTGTTTGGCGTTCTCTGCAGGCATGACCTTGCCAATGCCTTTCAGATACGCGGTTAGCTCATCGCGAGGTCGGGTTAGCAGCACCCGAAGTCCGAAGTCATTGATTCGCTTTTGGGGACCTTTGGCGGTGTAGGTTGCCAGTTCGATGCCGATCAGGACAACCGCCTCGAAGTCCTCGGAGTCAGAGAGTGTTTGCCATGCGTCTCGGACATCATTGGGATCGGTCCGGGCGGCAATGATCGTTCGTTTTGCTCCGATGAGCTTGTATTCGATCGGTTTGCCTTCTAATTCACGGCGTGCGGGAATCGTCCATGACAACTCTCGCAAGCTTTCGGGATGCGAGGTCATATGCACGAGAATCGGCAATGCTTCCTTCCACCTGAAGTGAATGACGCCTTCACAAGCGACATCGACATGCCGATGCTGCATGAGCATATCCAAGTACGCGGACTTTGCCGCCGGACGCAACGGTCGATGAACCAGGGCATAGTCGGCTGCTGCGTTTGTGTCTTTGTTGTCCGACTCGTGCAGCCGCATCAGCAGCGTGGTGGCAGCATCGGTACGAATGGAAGCGAGTGATCCGATCAGCCTACGAAGTGCGGTGGGCTCCTGCGTTTGCTCGATCGCTGTTTCAATTCGTCCGAGTGCTTCATCTCCAAACCGTTCCATCAGTCGTGCGCATGAGTTGGCAGTGATGTTGCCCTCGTCTTCAATCTGCGTTCCAACGATCAACAAGTCAATTCGATCGTCGCCTCCGGTGAGTTTGAGTTTCTCGCGGATCGTCTCCTGGCCGAAAAGCGTTCCGAGCGAGTACCAGACGAAACCATGGTCCTCGCCTATGCAAACGGCTTGAGTGTGATAAGGGCTGGAAGCGGTTTTCCGGAGGATTTTTGATCCTAGAACCGCCGGCGACGACTGCGTAAGCCGCGAGCCGCTAGCTGCGGGTGTTGACGCATCGGACCGGCGGCTAGCGTCTTGCCGCTCACGGGGGAATAGCACGAATTCCCAGTCCTCATGTTTGAGTTCAAACGGTCCAAGCTCATCCGGTGGCGTTTCTTTTTGTTGCGGCAGACTCGAGTATTCCTCCCACGTTCGGCGAAGCGTGATCCGGTAGCCGAGTGAATCGTCTGCCAGCACCGTTGGTAGTTTGTCGACATGATGAAGCTTCCATGTCGGTGAACCAGCAGCAGCCACGAGGCGATCTGCGAGTCTTTTGAGAGCTGCATCGCGCAACATTGGGCGGTCTTCTTCCGCGACTGCCATCGCTGCGCGGGCGGCCACACTCTCGCGAGCATTGGCGAGTTCTTTGGTGAGGTACTCCGCCTTTTCAGCTTCCGTCTGCATGTTCATGCCGCCGGGCATCAAGCGTCTATCAATGGCATATCCGTTGTGATTGACCAGCCATGCGCTTTGCACAACCATCGCGTCGGTTCGCGTCGCCAGCCACTGTTTGGCAAACTCCATGCGACTGGCTTGATCTTCTCGCGTGCCTCCGCCGAGTGTTGCATACACAGTGGCGGCGTTGAGCGTTTCCCTGCATATCAGATCATGGCCAATGGAAAGGACCTTTCGAAACGCTTTGGCAGCCAGATCGTTGTCTGCCGTTTCACCATGGCCAGCGTTAAAGTTGTATGACGCCAGCGACCCGATGCGCCACCAGGCGAAGACCTGTTGCTCGCGCGTCAGATCGTCTTGCTGTAGTGCGAGATTCCAATTGGCGATCGTTCCCCGCTGGTCTGTGTATTTGATGGACGCACGGCCGAAAGATGGATCGCTATCGTAGGCCGCTTGAAATCGCGAGCCCGATTCTGCAGGCGAGTTTCGTTCCGGTGTAACAGCTGGCTGCAAGTCATCGATTCGCACCTCAGTAACTTCAGTCTCGAATGTTGCTTGCAAAAGTTGACTCAGAGGAAGGCTGAGACCAATTCGCCGACGCAGGGTTTCCTGTAAACGCTCCTGCTCGTCAGGAGTCTTGTTGAGCCTCCGCAGAATCTGAATGTAGATATCTCGGAATTGCACCAACTGTTGAGTTCGCCTGGCAGTCTCTCGGACTTGCTGTTCGGATTCCGCAAGTCGCTGGAAAAGATCATTCCTCAATTGAGAATCCGCCGCATCCGCGTTAGGAGCCAGCAGTTCGCGATAGGCACCCAGCCCCGGGAGTTCCGGGGCGACTTGAGGCAGTTGCATCGGCTGGAGTTCCAATAGACCCCGTAAAGCCCAATAGTTCGCATCGTCCAACCGGCCCTGGACCTCTTTCGCGTTGCTGAGGTACATAAACATCCGGGCGCGTCGAACGGGATCTCTCACTGTCGCCAAAGACGTTGAAGCGTGGTGGCACACATCCTCAGCGAACATTTTTATGCCGCTTTGCCCCAGCACATGTGCCGCCTGAGCATGTATTTCGCCCGCACGCTGAGGATACGATGCGAGCAAACGTTCAACGATACCGTCCACTTCGTCAACCGTTGGTTTTCGATTGGTTCGCAGCGTCTGCAGCTCATTCATTTGCCGTTGAAATCTCGCCTCGTCCTCAGCATCGTGCAAAGTTGATTTTTGCCTCTCCGATTCTGTAAGCTCCGCAATGTTCAGTCGTTTATGGAGTACATTTCTCGATAGACTCCTCGCACGAAAAACCAACGTGCGATCCGATTCTTTTCCGCCCGCAGTATCAAGTTGCATCGACGCCAGAGATTCAAAGTCATCTCCGAACCACGACAATTGAGGAGCAATTGCGCGGCCACCAATGCCTCCTAGAGAAACGCCGTCACGCCGATCGATGGGATTGTCAATCGACCAGTTGAATCCATCAAACTGAAGTCCGCCGTTGCGCCACCGAACGGCCTGCCACTCGATTCGCAGGATTGCACCGTCGACTTGTGAGATCACGTTCCCGGGGCCGCCATCGGATCGGATCGGGACCCTCCAGTCGACCGCAACTTGCCACTTTCCCAAATTAACATCTTCGTCCGATTTTGGGCTGGGCGTCTGAACCGTCATTTGAACCTGAAGGGTCCCGGTTACGGTGTCCGTATCCTCGGTTTCCTCCGCCTGAACAACTCCCACAATCAGCGGCGGCACAGTCATCAGCGGAATGAGCAACAGCCCCATCAGAACGGCGCCGACGCGTGTCAATCGGAGTTGCGTTCGTTGTGTCATTGTCATCAACCTTGTTACCCGAGACTCGAATTGCGAACCGTCAGTTCCCGTCGCGGTTGCTGCGATGGCTCCGGTTGGGTTAGCCGCCACACACAATTCAGCCATTCGCAACATGGCTCCGGCGTAGTCCATCGGTCCATGCCCGGTTGAAACCACCAGATCGTCGCAGCACACTTCGCGCTGGCGACTGATCCGCCGACTTAGATACCAGACGGCCGGGTGAAAAAAGAAAAACGATTCAATGGTGCGTTGAAGCAAAGTCACTAGCAAGTCATAACGTCGAATGTGTGCCAGCTCATGGCTGATGATTGTGGAGAACTGATCCGGAGTAAGTCCCGTAATGATCGAAGCTGGTAGCAACACCATCGGTCGCACGACACCGATGACGGTCGGCACGGCAACTCTTTCGCATAACGCGACGACGGGCACAATTCGCAGTCCAACACGATGTGCTTGATCGACCACGATGTTGAACAAATTCGCATCATCAATCGGCTGCGAGGTCGATCTCAATCGATGCCCGCCCCAGACGGCAAGCGTTAGTCGAATGAGAAACACCACGACTCCAAGCAGGTAAGTCGCGACAATCGCCGGCGCAAGACTCGGCAGCCAAGCATGTTGGTTTCGAGCGACGAGTGCGGAGCCGATGCGGTGGGCCTCGGTTGTTGCCGGCGAGCCTACGGTTACTTGAGACTCTTCCGGTACGGCAGTTATCGTGGATTGGACCGTCGAGTTATCCGGAATTTCATACGCTCCGGTCGACTGTGCTGCAGGTGGACGGTTGATTTCTGACGGAAAAGACCCCGAATCGTTTGATACACCTGCACTCGCGACGGTAACGGCTTGCATCGACTCGGGGAGGTCCACAATACTCAACGTCAAAAGAAAGCACACCGGCAAACTGACCAACGCGACCAAGTGCAAAAGGTATCGAGAACTTGCCGATGCTCCACGCGCCATCCAATCCAGACCCAGCGCAACCAAGCCAACCAACACACCTTGCCAGAGAAAATGGGCGAGCGAAAGAGCGAAGACATGTGTCCAATTTCCGTCAAGCCAATGATGCCAGAAACCATTCATTGCTGTTTCTCCCGCATCTTCTGATTAAACGCACGACGCAGCCGCTTCAGGGACTCCGGGTCAAGTTCCGACACGTCAAACAAATTCAGCAGAACTGCTTCGGCCGACCCATCAAAGACACGATCAACCAAATCGCCAAGCATCTTTTTCGACACCGACGCCTCGGAAACCAACGGCTCGAATCGAAACGCCTTTCCCTCGACTGGATCAAGCTGCGTCAACTGGCTTTTCGCGACCATCTTCTGCAGAGTCGTGATCACAGACGTATGCGCCAAGTGTCGGCAGTGCGCCGCCAGTGCCTCTCGAATCTCACGGGCGGTTTTTGGAGAATCGCACCACAAGACTTTAAGAATTCGAAGCTCAAGCTCGGTAGGTTGAGTAGGCGTAAGCGGAGGCATGGCTGATTCCGGGGGTGGCTTGCATATCTATAGCAATAGAAATTGTAGCGCCAGGAACAGCGGTGCGCCAATCGCTATTTCTACGGCGATAGAGATATGGGGCGTATTGTGTTCATTGGTTGGCTTAGTTCATGGGTAAACCTGGCGGCGATATTCCCAGTTGATCAGCGATTCCGTTTCGGGATCGGGTTGCCGATGCCGCGCCAATAACTCTTGGACCGATGAGCCACCCGCCGCCCGGTCTTTCGCTCCACGAGTGAGCGCATTGACGATGGCATTGCGTGTGACTCGGGCCAGCCAATGACGAAATCGCGTCGACTCGTCTCGCTTTTCCCAGTCACCAATTGCCGAAGCCACTGCCAACAAGACTTGCTGAGCCAGATCCTGGGCATCGGCGGCTTGCATGCCCCGCTTCGCTGCTGTCCGAACGATCACTGGCCGATAGATCGCGACAAACTGCTCCCACGCAACCCGATTGTCCGGGTCTTTGACCTGAATGATCAGGCTTTCGCGTGTTTCGGGGAACTGTGTCATACGGAGCCGTCAACTGCTGTGGGAAATCAAAATTTTACCCGACAGCAGTTAAACACACGGTTTCTGTATCCTTACACGAAAATTCCAAAAAGAGAGAGTTTCGCGCTGGTGCCGATGATTCGAACAATCCGAGCATGCGACAAAATCCGCAATCCTTCACGACATAGTCGAGGTTATCTGACGTTCACGCTGTCTCTAGTCCGTACGACCGGCAGAACCGATATTGGTCATCGGTTGCATGGTGTTTTCTGTTAAGTGGATTGTGGTTAGCAGGCTGCAATGTGATCTCAGTTCATCGACCAAACGGTCGTTGCACCAACATTCTCTGCTCGGATCATCAGGGTGTAAGGATGATCGCCCACGGCGAGGATGCGTTTGGTGCTGGTCGCTTCACCGCCGCTGGGCAGATCAATCGCGTGTGCTTCGTGCAACCGCATGAAACACGCCGATTCGGTTTGCACGTTGACTGTGTTCGCCCCTTTGTTGGCGATCGCGAAGACACCTCGAACTTCGTAAACACCGGCGGACGGTGCGACGAACGTCAGCTTTCCTTGATTGTTACGGATCACATCGCCCGCGACGGGCTGCGATTCGCCTCGTGGTGCCGGAACATACGAAACGTTGTCGGGCAGGTCCGACCGGGAAACCTGAAAGCCCGGCGATGCGTTTTGCGATGCGGGAATCACTGCGTCGTCATAAGGTCGCACGGCTGAATCATTCGTGCTGCGAAGTTGCAGCACTTTCGCCTTCATTCGCCGCTGCAACTGCTTCATCGCTTCGGACGATCCCGCCAGATCATTCGCTTCATCGACGTCGGCCTCCACGTCGTAGATTTCAAAGTCATCCTCGGCGGATTGAATGTTGTAGCGAACACCTTTGTAAGACTTGCCATCGCCTGCCGTCATCCGGATCACTTGCATTTCTTTGCGAGGTGTGGATCGTCGCGATGGCAGGAAGTCTTCGTAGTCCGGGGTCTTACTGCCGTTGAGGTATTCGATGTAAACGAGGCTTTCGGGTTGCTTGCCCTTTCCCGTCAGCGTGGGTAACAGCGACACGCCATCGCATCGTGCTGGTGCGGGGACGTCGGCGACATCACACAACGTCGCCATCCAGTCATGGAACTGAGACGGTGTGTTGTCGATTCGGTTGGCGGCAACCTTGCCCTTCCACCAAACCAGCGTCGGCATCCGAATGCCGCCTTCCCAGCAATCTCGTTTGGTTCCGTCGTACGGACCGTAGGACTGAAACGCTTGCGGCGTGTAACTGGACGATCCCCACGATTCGCCTTTGAAATAGGCTTCGTGGTGCGGCCCGTTGTCGTTGGTGAAAACGACGAGCGTGTTTTCGGCCAGACCGAGTTCTTCCAAAGTCTCGTTCAAATCACCGACGGCGGAATCAATCCGACGGACCATCGTCGCGAAACGCTTTTCCGCGTCCGACCAATCTTGGTCGGCATAGTCGGGATGAATGAAGGTGTCGACTTCGCCATCAGCTGTGTTGATCGCCGGTTGGTCAATCGAAGTTGGGTCGTTCCCGCCGGTCCATTGCAGCCCACCATCCGTTCCGCCGCCGTCGGGATACGGGATGGTCGGGATCTGTAGCGCCGCGTGCGGCGTGTCGTAGTTGAGCATCAAAAAGAACGGTTGATCGGGGCGGCTTTCAACATGTGTCTTCAAGAAATGTTTGGCTCGCGCGGTGAACAGGTCCGTCGTGTAACACTTCGACTACGAGTCACTAATTTCGCGGTCGCCTGACTCGTCCGAATGCCACAAGTCGGGCGTTCCTTGGTGTCCTTCGTTGGCCAGTTCCCACGGGTCGTTGGGATAGTGCAGATGCCCGGCGTAGTGGCTGACGTAGCCAAAAAACTCGTCGAACCCACGCTTGGTCGGATACGCGGGCCAATCGGCCGGCGTGCCGTTTTGTTGCTTCTCTTTCGGGCCGCCTTGCAAACCGTATTTGCCGATCATGCAAGTTCGGTAACCGGCTTCGCGGAGCACCGAACCGAGCGTGTGGTTGTCTTCAAGAGCTTTATCGAACTGATTGTTCCGCACCACCGCGTTGCCTTGATGAACGCCGGTTAACAGCGACGAACGGCTGGGAGCACACACCGGTGCGGGGCAGTAATGGGCTCGCATTTGCAAGCCGCCCGCGGCGAGTCGATCGAAGTGTGGGGTTTGGTGCGTTTTGTCGTGCTTGGATTCGTTCTGATAGAAGACGCCGAGATCGCCCCAGCCCAGATCGTCGGTAAAGACGAACACGATGTTGGGTTGGGACGCTTGAAGCGTTGATCCGAAACAGAGCAGCAGCGTGAGGCAAACCGCAGCGGAGAAACGGGTGATGTTGGTGTGGGATCGTGTCATGGATGTGGCTGGCTCAGGGGACGTGTTATTCTAAATTGCGGGGTTAACCAATGATGTAGCGGAACTCGTCAAAAGATTCGATCTCTGCCGACCAAAAGTCTCGACGACTTCCGCTAGCGAAATCAATTGGCGAATTACGACGGCAATTCCCAACCTTTGCGGCGTTCACGGCTGAGCAGCTGGTTGCCTTCGTCACAATTCGTGAAGCGTTCCGTTTTCGGATCCCACTTCAACTCCTCGCCAACCTTGCCGACGGCGCGGGCGATGTTCAACAAGTAGCAGATCGTCGTGCTGCGATGACCGAACTCGATGTCCGCGTTGGCCGTCTTGCGACTCTTCACGCAATCGGCAAAGTTTTGGATGTGCGGATTGTTCTGCGATCCTTTCAGCAAACCCGGATTCTCGTCGCTGGCCGTCAACTCTTTCGGGTTCGACGCAACCTTGTTGCGATTGATCTCGATTTTACCTTGCGTGCCTTCAAAGACCGCACCAAACGATGGGCCTTGATCGTTGGTCAAACCAAAATCAATCTCGGTTCCATTTTCGTAACGCATCACACAGCGACCGACTGGTCCGACGATCTCTTTGGGTTCGCCCGCCAGTGCTGCGGCCGGATCATCGTCGGTCGGGCGATGGAAGTCCGACATGCCAGTATCGAAATCACGAACGTTCTCCATCAACGTGATGCTGACCGGCCCGGTGTCACTGGTTCCCAAACCGTTTTGAATCTGGTCATACGCGTGAGCACCCCAACCGGTGACGCCGAAGCTGCGCCCGCCGCCGTCGTAGTCGACGTAGTTGATCCAGTTGTAAAACAGGTTGGCATTGTACTCGTGGAAATCGGCTTGGCCGGTCCACGTGTCCCACCACTTCGTGCCATCGGAACCTTCGGGCCCCTGGGAACCTTTGGGCATCGGATGTTTCGGCATGCCGCCGGGAATGGGAACCGGGCCGACAAAGTTCATCGTCTTGACCCGCCGAACGGTTCCGATCTTGCCGTCTTGAATCAAGCCGCAGGCCCAGTTGGTCATGGGGTTGGAACGTTGTTGCGTTCCAATTTGTGTGACGCGGTCGTGCTTGCGAGCGCACTGAACCATCTCGCGACCTTCGGCGATGGTCAGCGACATCGGCTTTTCGATGCACGCGTCCATCCCGGCAGCCATGGCATTGCAAGCGATCCAAGCCCGTTGGTGCGTGGCCGTTTCGATCATCACCGCATCGAGATTTTCCTTCTCGATCATTTCGCGGAACTCGGTGTAACGCTTCCAGGTCGCATCGGGGCTGACCGCAGCGGTAAACGTGTCCAACCGCGAAGGAAGGCAGTCACTTACTGACGCGATGTTAATCGTTGGCACATTCTTGAGTGTGTCAGTGGCGATACGCCGGCAGCGAGCCCCCAGCCCGATCAAACCAACATTGATCCGTTCACTGGGAGCGACCGCGCCGTCTTTGCCCAGTGCGCTCGCGGGAATGAACATCGGGGCTGCGATCGTGGCAGCGGTCGCTTTCAAGGCGTCTCGTCGATTCAAAGTGCTCATAGTTTTCCGTTGGGAACCACAGTCGTTCTGTATAGAAAGCGTTGTTAAAAAGTTGTCGTTAAAGGTTGGGGCCGTTGTCCGGCGGCATGGATTGATGCCAATCCAAAAGCGATTTGCTCAGGTCGGTGGCCACCTCGGGATGCTGACTCGCAACGTTTATCGACTCGGCTGAGTCGCCGCTCAAGTCGTACAGTTGCACGTCGCTGCCGTCGTATTCGCAAAGTAGTTTCCACTTGCCCGATCGGACGGCTAAATCTGGCAGGTCTTTGTCGTCGTAGAAGGCATCGCGGTCTGGAGGGCGGCGGAAAAAGATCGGTGCCTGACGTGATCCTCCTTCGCCGAGCAACGTGTCGACGAGAGGTTCGCCATCAAATGCGGCATCATCGGGAAACGGAGTGTTTGTCAGTTTCAGCAGAGTCGGGACGAGGTCGATGGCGGAGAACGCCGATTGCTTGTCGACGTGGTTTTGCTTCTTGACCATACCTGGCCCCCAAACGATCAGCGGCGAACGAATGCCGCCTTCGTAAAGCTGGGTCTTGAAACCGCGAAACGGTCCGGCTTCGCCAGCGCCTTGCGCAGGGCCGTTGTCGGAGCAAACAAGAATCAACGTGTTGTCACGAAGAGCCTCGTCGTCACGAATCCGATCGAACAGTTTGCCGAATTGCTGGTCCATTGACTCCAAGACGGACAAGTAAAGCCGTCGCTTGGAACCATCGCCCCACGTTTCCACCGGTGGCCAAAACGGTGCGTGAACATCATCGGGCCAAAGGTTGATGTAGAACGGTTTGCCAGCATCGGCCGCTTTGTCGATGAACGGCAATGCTGCGTCAACAAATCCGGTGGTGATCTCGCTGCGAAGCATCCAGCGATAGCCCTCGCCCAAGTTCTCGGCTTTGCCCCAAATTTTACCGGGCTCCTGCTGGCCTGGCTTTAGCGTCAGCGGCAACAACTTCGGCCCCATGCCTTCAAAGTTGGTCAACGATTCGTCGAACCCGTATTCGGTGATCGCGGGGGCTTCGTTGACGTCGCGCTGGCCGCCCATGTGCCACTTGCCGAAGTGTCCCGTTGCGTAACCGGCTTGCTGCAGCGATCGGGCCAGCATCGGTGCCGTCGGATCAAGCCACTGCGCCATGCCGCGGCGGTTGTTGTCCTTGCGGTTGTTTAAGAACGACGTGATCCGCCAACGCTGCGGATACTGGCCGGTGGAGATCGCGGTTCGTGAGGGCGAGCAGATCGGCGAGTTGACGTAGAATTGTTCAAAGCGGATGCCTTCGGTGGCCAGCCGGTCGATGTGCGGCGTATCAGCGTCGTCGTTGCCGAAGCACGAAAAGTCTCCCCATCCCATGTCGTCGATGAACACGAGAATGATGTTGGGTTGTTCCGCCGCGGTCGCATTGCTGGGCAACATCGCCGCGATCAGTGCGAGAAGTAGTAGATGGAATATTTTCAATCGAGTCATCGAGGCGGTCCGGTCGGGGGAGTGTTTGTCAGGAAGCATTTAGGGCAAAAAATGGGAGGGACGAAAGTGAAGGGGTTAGCGGACAACTCGGTTCTGAATTTTTTTGCCCGCAAATCTTTTTGCCCAATCTTCCGAGGTCCATCATCAAAACTCCTGAGCTTCGTCGGGGCCGGGGGTGGCGTAGGCGGGGTCTTTGGCGCGGATGTAGACTTCGCCGTTGTCGAGCATGCGAACATCCATCGGCACGATCGTGACGCCTTGTTCGTTGATCGTTTTGGCGTTGTCGCCGATGTCCGTGGTTTCAATGCCTTCGCGAGGAAGCGGCGGAACGTTGCCGTTGAAGAACGCGGTACACCACCACTTGCCATCCTTGGTTTGAAACGGCGTACCGTGGCCGATGAAGCGACCGGCGAACTTTCGCGGGCCGTACGGTCCGGTGATCTTGTCGGCGACACTGTAGTACAAATTGTAAGAACCTTGCCGCCCGCGGTCGGTCGACCATGCGGTGCCCAAGTGAACGTATTTGCCACCAACTTTGATCATTGTTGCACCTTCGTGGCCGATCCGGCGAATGTCCACGCCATCAGGCCCGGGACGTGTTCCCGACGGATCAATGCGAACGGTTTTGCCGATGTATTTCGTCAGGTCTTTGTTCAACGGGGCGACATAAGTGTTCCCCCAGAGCATCCATACTGATCCGTCATCGTCGGTGAACAATGACGGGTCATGCCGTTGGCCCATGTCGCCGTTCATCGGGTGTGTCCACGGACCTTGAAGTGTCTCGCCGGGCGACAACGCGAGGCTTGAAACTTGTTTCGGGCAATGAACCAACGCCCAACGCCCGCTCTCGCTCAGTTGCGGCATCCAGTGAACTTCGGGAGCCCAAATGCGCTGTGCGGATTTCCTTTTGCGTTTGTCACCTCGATAGATCGAATCGCCATCGAAGATCGCCCCGAGCGATTCCCATTCGATCAAATCCTGACTGCGATAGACGCGAACTTGATTGCCGACAATGCTCGCATCACCAAGTCCGATGTTGTAAGGATTAGTCTGCTCTCGCGGATCGCCTTCGTTGGGCTGAGTCCCGGTCAGGTAGTAATAACCATCCGGTGCCAGCGTGATGTAAGGATCGCGGATCCAACCTGATTTGATGTAAAGAGCCTTGTCGTGCGATTGCAGTCCAGCACGAATCGTCTCGGCATTCATAACCGGTTTCGGCTTGCGATCCGTTGGCACTTCGATGAAGGCCGACGGTTTGAACTGGTCCGCCATCGCGGCTTGTTTGTCGCTTTCGGTCGGCGGTTGATCATCGAACAATTGCTTTGAGATTTTGGCCAACTCGTCGGCTGGAATTTTGATGACCTTGCGATCGTAGGACATCAAGCCGTTGATCTCGCCTTCGACGTCTGTGGTCTGTGTGTAGACGCCCGCGGCAATGCCTTTGCTCTGTAACTCATCCAGCATCTTGATCGAAGTCTGATACCGCTGCTTGTACTCAGCTTCGTTCTTTGGCAATCCGCCGTAGCCCCAGTTCCGCGTGTTGGCATCCCACAGATGTCCCTGCGCGGGGAACCCGTGGCCGCCGAATTCGCCGACGACTTTGATGTAATCGTCGAAGCGGCCGTTGGTGTTCAGGTCGAACGGAAATCCGGGATGTGGGTATTGATGGTGGTCAACGATGTCACCGGCCGGCCAGAAATTGCCGCCGCTGGCCACATTGACTAAACGACTTGGGTCACGCTTGGATGTCCACTGTCCAACCTCTACTGTTTGATGCTGCCCCCAGGCTTCATTGAACGGAACCCAGCACACGATCGAAGGATGACTTTCCAACGAGCCGATCATCTCCTCGAGTTCGGCCATGTACTGCTGGTGCTGTTTGGGCGGCCACTTCGCGTCGACCGGATTCGGTTTCAGTCGCGTCCATTCGGGCCAGCCTTGATTGCGACCGACGCCGCCACTGACTTGGTCTTGCCAAACCATCATGCCCAGCCGATCACAGTGGTAGTAGTAACGACGCGGTTCGACCTTGATGTGTTTGCGGATCATGTTGAACCCGGCTTCTTTGAGCCACTCGATATCGAACAACATCGCTTCGTCCGATGGCGGCGTCAGCAAACCGTCGGGCCACCAACCTTGGTCGAGCGGTCCCCAATGAAAGATGGTCTCGCCGTTGAGCGTGAATCGCCAGTGACCATCGGCGCCTTTGACTTTGCCGACATCGCGGATACCAGCGTAGGTCGTGACTTGATCAAGTGCCTCGCCTGAATCACTGAGCAACGTGACGTCGATGTCGTAAAGATGCGGCGAATCTGGCGACCAGAGTTTGGCGTCGGGCACCGTGACGGTGATGGTGCCGGAGCCTGTTGATTCGGCGACCACGTTGTCGCCATCTTTGAGGACGACTTTGGCTTTGCCGCCAGTCGTTGCGATTGGCTTGACCGTGATACTGCCTGCCTTGGCGTCGGTGGAGACTTTGACGTCTTGCAGGTAGTTGGCGGGGACTTGTTCCATCCAAACGGTTTGCCAGATGCCTGACACCTGCGTGTACCAGATGCCACGAGCGTTCAAGACTTGCTTGCCGCGAAGTTGCCACGCTTCGGTGGCGTCTTCTACGCGAACGACCAATTTGTTTTCGCCATCTTGGATCGCATCGGTGACATCGAATGAAAACGGCGTGTTGCCGCCAATGTGTGTGCCCACGCTCTGGCCGTTGACGAACGCTTCGCAGCGATAATCGACGGCTTCAAAATGCAGCAACGATCGCTGATCGTCCGATTTCTTGGCGACGAACGTGCGGTGATACCAAAGGGCTTCGGTCGCATCGAGCAACCGCTTGACGCCGCCGAGTTTTGATTCCAAGCAGTAGGGCACAAGAATTTCGCCATCCCACTTTGTCGGTGCGTCGGCTTGCTCGATCGGAGTGACGGCGTAGTCCCAGTTGCCGTTCAGGTTCGTCCAGTTGTCGCGTTTCATTTGCGGACGCGGGTATTCAGTCCACGCGTTTTCGGCCGTGACCTCCGCGCCCCACTCGGTGATCAATTCGGACTCGAATGGTTTCGTGTTGCGCTGGCCGGGCGGCAACTTGGGCACGTGGTCGGCGTCAACCAAATGCACGTCGATGAACTGACCGCCCGTTTTTTGGATGCAACGAACGGCCATCACGTTCTTTCCCTCTTGGAGCACCGAGCGTTTGTTCTCTGGGATCGGCATCACTTCGTATTGCTTGGTGAATCCCTGTTTTTTGGCAATCAGTTTGCCATTGATGAAAACCTCGACGTCTTCATCGTGATGGATTAGCAGCGCTGGTTTGGCGGGCACCGAACCCAATTCAAACGATTTCCGCAACCAAATCTGCTTCGTCGCCCAGTTCGTCCCGACTCGTGACCCCGGCGTCGAACGAACGCCGAACCCGCCGGAACCTTCCTTCCATCCCGAGTCGTCAAAGTCAACCGCTCGCCACTCTTTGGCCGGACCACTGAGCTTGTATTTCCACGTGTCCACGATCTCTTGGGCGTCGAGAGTGGAGGTTAGGAAGATGAGGGGCAAAAAAATTGGGGGGCAAAAAAATAAGAGGGGTCGCATGGGGGATACTCGCTAAGCTGGGTGATGGTCGTGGGGAAGTATTAGAGGAAGTACGTTTCGGGTCGCTCATTCATCTTTTGCCCGTTCAATCTTCAATGCCCGAACCTTGTGACGGAGGACTTGTCCGTTGAAACGGTTGGGGGATGAGTAGTTGCCTGCGGAGGTTTGATCGTCGAAGCCAACGCTGAGGCGGTCGACTGGTTGAACTGGAATCAATCCGGGGGACTCGACGCTGATCGGCGAATCGCCGTTGATGGCCAGCGTCATCGTTTCGGCAGACAGCGTTGCGGTCAGTTCGATCTTTCCCGAGACAGCGACACCGGACTGCAAACGCTTGACTTGCCCGTTGACCCGAACATCCAATGCCGGTTTGCCGTCGACGAAGTGCAGTGCGTACCCGTGCTGCCTGCCGCCTTGTGCGATGGCGACGCCGTTTGGTGATGGGGATTGGACAACAATCATCGCGCAGTCGGCCAAGGTATCCCGGACCACGCTTCGGATTGGGTTTGCTGGTCGTGAAGTCGCCGATACCCGCCTGAGTCGGATACAGCCCTGTCATCAGCGATGCGCGACTGGGGCAGCATCGCGCCGAGTTGTAGACCTGAGTCATCCGCACGCCATTGGTCGCCAAAGCGTCGATGTTGGGAGTGTTGATCTCACCGCCGTAGCAACCCAAATCGGAATAGCCCAAGTCATCGGCAAGGATCACGATGATGTTGGGCTTGTCGGATGCTTGGGCCGTGGAGGCGAACAGCAATAAGCCGGCCAGTAGAGTTAGATGATTTTTCATATGGTTCACCCAGGGAGTTTTTGCCCATCTCCTACAGGTCATTTTGCTGAGAACTTGAAGATGGTTTGTGATTGAAGTGTTTGGCCCGGCTTGAGGATCGTTGAAGGAAAATTCGGTTGGTTGGGGCTATCGGGGAAGTGCTGGGTCTCCAAGCAAAAGCCGCCACGATAAACATAGGGCTTGCCCGCTTTGCCGGTTAAACGCCCGTCTAAGAAGTTGCCGCAATAGAATTGAACATCGGGTTCGGTCGTGTGAATTTCCATCACGCGTCCCGTCGTCGGTTCGTGGACCCGCGCGGCCAACGTGAGTTCGCCTTGCTGGTCGCCTTTGTCCAGCACCCAGTTGTGGTCGAAGCCACCACCGAATTTCAACTGTTCGTTGTCCTGGTCGATGTCGCGACCGATCGCTTTGTCGGTCGTGAAGTCGAACGGCGTTCCGGCCACGCCAGGCATCTCACCGGTGGGAATCAAACCCTCGTCAACGGGCGTGTAGCTCTTGGCGTTTAGCATTAGTTTGTGATCGAGAATCGTGCCTTCGCCTTCTCCCTTCAGGTTGAAATAAGTGTGTTGGGTCACGTTGACCGGTGTCGCTTTGTCGGTGGTGGCGTGGTAGTCAACAACCAGCGAATTGTCGGTTTTCAGCGTGTATGTGACTTTGAGCTTCAGATTGCCGGGGTAGCCTTCCTCTTTGTCTTTGGCAAGATACGAAAGGGCCAGAGACTTGTTTGGGTCGTAGTTCTCCACCGTCCAGACGACCTTGTCGAAGCCGATCGCACCACCGTGCAGGTGGTTTCCCCCATTGTTTTTCAACAGCGAATACGTTTCACCATTGAGTGTAAATTCGCCCTTTGCAATTCGGTTCCCGTAGCGACCGACGTAAGCGCCCGAGGAA